>DAOTYG010000211.1:0-20259 GCA_034435155.1 Anaerolineae bacterium
GGGTACGACAGGGATCGGTTCCCTGGGGGATGGGGGTGGCGAAGGCCGCACTTCCACTGGCGGAACGGTCGGCCGGGCTAACAGCCTGGTGCCACACTCATTGCAGAACTTGGACAGGGGTGGGTTCACAGTTCCGCACGACGGACAGGTGATCTCTTGCGGAGCCAGACGTGTCCCACACTCGTTGCAGAATTTGCTCCCATCCCTGTTGGCCGTGCCGCATTCAGGACAGTAAATCATGATGTTCCCTCACTCTATGGGCTGCGTCGTGGGCCAGAAGGCTGGCCGGACGCAAGCCTACAACAGGAACCGCCGTTCCAGCCCCAACAACACGCGCAGACCCGTCGTGAGCGCGCCTAACGCCGCGCCGATGATGATCCCGCGTATGCCGGCCAGGGCTGGCACACTCAACACCCATTCCCGCAGGTCTTGCAGGATCGGCCAATCGCTGCCCATGGGAAGCTGACCCAACAACACGATCAGGCCCACAACCAGCATCACGGCTGCTTCCCAGGAACGCAATCGCAGCACCCGATATGCGGCCGAGGCCACATAGAACGCCAACAGGGAAAACATGGTGGCGCTCAATGGTGCATACACGTACTGGTATACCCAGCTCATCAACGGGGTTTGGGAACCACCGATCCCGACGGCCAGAACGACGATGATCGTCAGCAAGAGGACCAGGCTATAGAAACGATCCAGGAATGATGATCCCCGGCCCACCAGACGCGAACCATGCACACGCACCACATTCATCACTCCCAGGAACACGGCGAAGGCGGCCAGGATCATCACCCAATCCAACAGCCTCTGGCTGATGACCTCAATCCCCAACAGAAACTCGAGCAGGACGATAAAGCCGGTCAGGATGACGATGATGGTCGGGAGGAGATGCCTCATGGGACGACCTGCTTCGTAAAACGTAATTCGTAAAACGTCAGGCGTCAAACGTTATGTGTCATTGGCACTTGACGCTTTGACGTCTGACGTGCCAACGTTTGGACGCATTACAAACTCAACAACGCCCGCGCGATCACCAGGGCAATGAGAGACCCCACGATCAGAAGCCTGGCCCAATCCTGTACCTGTAGACTGGCGATGTGTACCGGGTCGTCCAAAAGATAGGCTCCCAGAGCATACATCTCTTCGCCGATCAGGGTATCATCGGCTGAGGCGGCCATAAACGCCAGCACGGCGGGTTCGTTGGAGCCGGCGAGTTGAGTCAGCCCGCGCTTAGCCCCCACCTCTCCCACCAGCAGGTACTCGTCGGCGAACTGGCCTACCATGACACTAGCGGAGACGTCTTCGTGGTGCAAGATGTCGGTGACACCGGCGGCATAAGCGGCCCGGCCCGGCCCGCTACCGGCGGCCAGGAAGCGAACATCGGTGGGGCGATAATCCTCCGGGTAGCCGGCGGCCAGACAGGCCTGTTCCAGGGTAGCTTGAGCGAGGGGCAAGACGATGGGACTGGCCGTTGTGGCGATGACGCGCACGCCGACGGCATTGGCCTCCCGGGCTATGCCCTCCAGAGTCACCAGGCCGGCCAGGGTCTCGGCCGTGCCTCGCCCCGGCTCACCCAGGCTGCCCAGACCGGGCGAGACGTGGACAGCAGTACCAGCCTCGGCCGCGTGCTTGAGGGCCTGCTGCAACCTGGACAGGGGCAGCGGTCGTAGCTCCGGCCTCCGCCCATGGCGCGTGCGCAGCCGATAGACGGCGTATAGTGCCGCTATCATGAAAAACAAGAGCAGCACCACCGCCACCTGTTCGATCTCACCCATGTCTAATCATCTCCAGGGTCACCGTCGCTCGTGCGCGCCAGTTCCTCCAGCCGGCCGATTAGCTGTTCCACACTCCCTGGCCCCTCCAGGAGCAGCGCCACCTCTCGGACCAGGCTATCGGCCAGGAAAAAGCCCACCAGGGGCTGGGCAAACAGGAGCAACTGGCTGCCCAGAAAGCCGAACGGCTTGTGGGCTTCCAGGAAAAAGATCGCCGGCGTCTGCAATCCCCAACGATGCATCCGTTGGGCCAAACCCTCGATGATCTCACCCCGGCGTGCCGTGCTCAGCGCTGCCATTCCCCGTGCCCCTCGTTGTAATAGCTCTAGTATCAGCAGATGGAAATCTGTGCTCCTCGGCGGTCTGAGACCGCCGAGAAACGCGGGTCATAGACCCACTTTGAGCAACTTTTTCCATATACTGAGTATACCACATTTCGCCGGGAATTTCCACATCTAGATGAGCGCGCACGATCTCCAGGATGGTCTCTTTGTTGTCGGCGGCGCGCAGGTAGATGCCGCGAAAGGCTTCCAGGCGCCGGGGTGTGGCGAACGGGCTGAGGAAGACCCCGGCCTCATCCACGTCATAGCGCAAAAACCAGGTCCATGGCCGGAACACGCCGCGCAGACCGTGACGGGCGCAGACCCCACCGGCATACAGCTCATAAGTGGCAGGCAAGAAGGCCGGGGCCAGCGAGAGCACCACCGCGCCCCAGAGCAGCAACGCGCCCAGCAGGTGCCCCAGAACCAGATACAGAAGCGGCAGCAGGGTCAGAAGCGCGCCCACAGCCAGAACCGCCTGGACCGGGCGGCGCGCCAACGGGTGCACCTGCCAGGCCAGTAGCAGCCGGCCACGCTCGACATCATCCGTCATATAGTTTTCCAGGCCTGACTTAACAATTCAAGTATACCACGCTTGCCGGTGAAAGGCAATATGTTGAGGTCTTATAGACCTCAGAAACCCGAAGGGGCGACGCACTTTTGCACCTTAACCGACCTTATCTAACAGCGCCAGGCTCGCCAGCAGCGTCCTGACCCCCGCGCCCTCAAAGGCCACCGATACCTGCTCGTCGTCGCCACTGAGTTCACTGCTGATGACGATGCCCTCTCCGAATTTGCTGTGATATACCTTGTCGCCGGCCTTGTAGGTGAGGCTGACCGGCCGCGCCGCCGTTCGCCCGGCGGGGGCAGAGGGTTCAGACCACCGCCGAACAGTGGGCATGGGCTGAGAGGCCCGGTGGCCGTGCCTGTCCTTCCGGTATCCGGTGATGAGCGAGGCGGGCAAGTCAGCCAGAAACCGGGAGGCCTCATTGACGACGCTGTTGCCGTAAAGGGTGCGGCGGAAGGCATGAAGCAGATAGAGATAGTCCCTGGCCCGGGTCATGCCCACGTAGCAGAGCCGGCGCTCCTCCGCCAGTTGGGCCGGGTTGTCGAGGCTACGGATGTGGGGTAATAACCCCTCCTCCAGGCCCACGATGAACACGGCCGGGAACTCGAGACCCTTGGCCATGTGCAGCGTGAGCAACGTCACCGCCTGCGGTTGTTCTTCCAGTTCATCCACATCGGAGACCAGGGCCACTTCCTCCAGGAAGGCGGTGAGGCCCTCGACGGGGGGCAGGGCAGCAAATCCTATCGTTACCGTGCGCAGTTCCTGCACGTTCTCCCAGCGGCTCTCCCCCTCTTCGGTGCCATCACGGATATAGTCACGGTAAGCGATGCGCTCCAGCACCAGGTCGAGCAGCTCCGGCAGAGCGAGTTGCCGGGCCGCCGCCACCAACTCCTCCAGCAGGCCCAGGAAATCCAGCAGGGGTCGGGCGGCCCGGGCCGAGATGGGCAACTCCTCATCGCCCTGCTCGAGCGCGCTCTTGAGCCGTTGCAGGGCAGTATACGTGTTCACGTCCAGCCGCCGTGCCCAGCGCGTTAGCTGGTCCAGGGTGCGCTGGCCGATGCCGCGCCGGGGCACGTTGACGATGCGTTCCAGCGCGCCTTCGTCGGCCGGGTTGTGGGCCAGGCGCAAATAGGCCAGGATGTCCTTGACCTCGCGGCGCTGGTAGAACCGGGTGCCGCCCACCAGCTTGTAGGGGATGCCCCGGCGCATCAAGGCGTCTTCCAGCGCCCGGCTCTGGGCATTGGTGCGATACATCACTGCCACGTCTCCCCACTGAAGGCCACCCTCCCGCCGCAGCCGGGCAATCTCGAGCGCCACGTAATCGGCCTCCTCTTGCTCGTCGTAGGCTTCGTAGACAGTGATGAGCGGACCTGCGGCCCTCTCGGTGACCAGTTGTTTCGCTGTGCGGTCCGGGTTGCGGGCGATGACGGCCTGGGCCGCGTCCAGGATGGTGCGGGTGGAGCGATAGTTACGGGAGAGAATGATCTCGCGGCGTTCCGGGAAATCCTGGCGGAAGCGGCGTTGGATGTTGGCGATGTCCGCGTTACGCCAGGAATAGATGCTCTGGTCCTCGTCGCCCACCACAAAGACGTTGCGATACTGGCCGCCCCACAGCTTGACCAGTTCGTATTGCACCAGGTTGGTGTCCTGGAACTCGTCCACCAGCAGGTGGACGATGCGCTTTTGCGTGCGGGCCAGCACGTCGGGGCATTCGCGGTAAAGCTGGACCGTGGTGAGGAGCAGGTCGTCAAAGTCCAGGGCGTTGCGTTCGCGCAGCAGGGTCTGGTAGTGCTCGTAGACCCGGGCGCAGACCTCTTCCCAGTAGCTCTGGGTGCTACTGGCAAACTCCGCTGGCCCCACCATCTCGCTCTTGGCGCGGGAGATGCGTCCCAACAGGGCGCCGGGCCGGTACTGCCTGTCGTTGAGTTGCAGGTCCTTGAGCACCTGCCTGACCAGGGCCTCCTGATCGTCCGTGTCATAGATGACAAAGGAGGAATCCCGGCCCAGGTGCTCGATGTCGCGGCGCAAAAAGCGGGCGCAGGTGGCGTGAAAGGTGCCCACGATGAGGCCGCGGGTCTGGTCGCCCAGCAGCCGGGCCAACCGCTCGCGCATCTCGCGGGCCGCCTTGTTGGTGAAGGTCACGGCGACGATGTGATACGGTTTCACGCCCACTTCGCGCACCAGGTAGGCGATGCGGTGGGTGATGACGCGGGTCTTGCCGGAACCGGGGCCGGCCAGGATGAGGACCGGCCCCTCGATGGCCTGGACGGCCTCGCGCTGGGATGGGTTCAGCTCGGACAGGATGTCGTTCATGCGTCCTCCACACCTGATTATACCACCGGCGGGCCGGTCTGCCAAGCCACGAAGGAGGCCTTTCTGGGGGTTTTTGCGGCGGCTTCGCCGCCGCAAAAACCCCTACCAGGCATTCTTCCCCCTCCCCGAAGAGACGCGAAGTGGGGAGTGAGGCAGTGTCCTCAGGCGTTTAATTACGCCTGGACGTCAAATCCCACCTCTTGACGAACAGCGTAGACCATTATAGAATGATTGTGGCTGCTCACCCTGCCGCAGGTTCCACTTTCGAACCGGTGGCAGGGTACAGGCGAATGGGGCAAGGAACGAAGGAGGGCTCATGAAAGGTGCTGCTGCCATACATACCATGTTCAACCTGCAACCGGGCGATCACCTGTGCTGCATCTACGAGACGGAACAGGAGCACCGGGCTGTGCTGGTCCCCTTCCTGCGCCAGGGCCTGACAGAGGGTCAAAAGGTGATCTATATCGTGGACGAACACACCGCCGGGACCATCCTGGACTATCTGCGCGATGATGGCCTGGCGGTGGAGCCATATTTGTCCAGCGGGCAATTGCGTCTTCTGACCCAAGAAGAGACCTATATGCGCGCTGGTGTCTTTGACCCGGCTGGCATGATCGCGTTGCTGCACGCCGAGACCGAGACAGCTCTGGCTGAAGGCTACCCGGCCCTGCGCATCACCGGCGAGATGACCTGGGTGTTGCGGGGTCAACCCGGCTCAGAGCTTCTCATCGAATACGAGGCGCGCTTGAACGAGTTCTTTCCCGGTAGCCGCTGCCTGGCCATCTGCCAGTATAACCGCCGCCGCTTCAGCCCTGAATTGCTACTGGATGTGTTGCGCACCCACCCTCTGGCCGTCATCGGCACAGTGGTCCATGAGAACGTCTACTATGTGCCCCCGGCCGAGTTTCTGAGCGGGAATCCCCCAGCCGCGATGCTGCAACGCTGGCTGGCCACCCTGACCGAACGCCGGCAGGCGGAAGAGCTGCTGAGAGAAAGCACAGAAATATTGCAAGAACGGCAGCGCCAACTGGATGCGCTAAACCGTCTGGCATTGGAGCTGGCCCAGACACTCGACCTGCCCACCATCTACCGCACCGCCTATGAGCACATTGTGCAACTGGTGGATTGTCCCGCTTTTGGCATCTCCCGGTACGACCCGGCCACCCGGACCCTGCGCGCAGAATACATGTTCAGCGACGGCGAGCCGCTGGACCCGGCGCTGTTCCCACCGCTGGCCATCCCAGAAGATGCCCCGCGTCGGGGTCGCGCCGGCGCCATCATCACCCAGCAGGCCCAGATCGTAACCGATATGCCCACTAAACCCTCTGCCCAGGTGACCATAGTCGGCGCGCCCGGCGATGACCGTGTGGTCCGTACGGCCCTCTATGTGCCCATCATGGCGCGCGGCCAGGTCCTGGGGCTGTTGGAAACACAGAGCTACCGGGAAAACGCCTACAGCGAGGCGGACATCGCCCTGCTGGGGCCGGTGGCGACGCAGATCGGCCTGGCGATGGAGAATGCCCGCCTATTCGCTGACTTGCTGGCGGAGCGCGACTCTCTGGCCCAGCGGGTCCGCCAAAGTACCGCTGAACTGCGAGCCACCAATCAGGAGCTGGAAGCCTTTGTCTACTCGGTCTCTCATGACCTGCGTGCTCCCCTGCGCGCCCTGGAAGGCTTTAGCGTGGCCCTGCGCACTCGCTACCAGGATCAGTTGGACGAGCAGGGCCGACACTACCTGGACCGTATCCAGGCCGCCGCGCAGCGCATGGGGCAGTTGATCGAGGACCTGCTCAAATTGTCGCGCGTAACGCGGGCTTCCCTGACCTATCAGCAGGTAGACCTGAGCGCTCTGGCGCGGGAGATCGCCGCTGAATTGCAGGCTCTGGACCCACAGCGGCCCGTCGAATGGGTTATCGCCGATGGGTTGGTGGCGCGGGGAGATGCCCCTCTGTTGCGCCTGGCCCTGTATAACCTGCTGGACAATGCCTGGAAATTCACCGGCCCGCGCCCGCAGGCTCGCATCGAGGTCGGATGTCTACCCCCTTCTGCCCGGCCAGCCAGAGAGAGCGAGGGCGGGATGGTCTACTTTGTCCGCGACAACGGCGTGGGATTTGACATGGCCTACGCCAACAAGCTCTTTGCCCCTTTCCAACGTCTGCACAGCCAGTACGAATTCCCTGGCACCGGCATCGGCCTGGCCACTGTGCAGCGCATCATCACCCGCCACGGTGGGCGCGTATGGGCCGAGGCAGAGGTGAACCAGGGCGCGACCTTTTACTTTACCCTGGGGGAGGTGTAACATGGAGACCAAGATCATCTTGCTGGTGGAAGACGATCCTGACGACGAGGAACTGGCCGTGATGGCGCTCCTGGATAGCAAGATCCTGAACGAGATCGTCGTCGCCCATGATGGTGTGGAGGCGCTGGATTACCTCTTTGGCAGCGGCCAGTACGCCGGCCGGGACCCGGCTCGCCTGCCCACCCTGGTCCTGCTCGACCTGAAACTGCCCAAATTGAACGGGCTGGAGGTGCTGCAACGCCTGCGTGCTGACCCGCGCACCCGGCTGCTCCCCGTGGTCGTGCTGACTTCGTCCACCGAAGAAGAGGACGTTATCGCCAGCTACCAACTGGGGGCCAACAGCTATGTGCGCAAGCCGGTTGAGTTTCACCGTTTCGCCGAGTCGGTGCGGCAGTTGGGGCTATATTGGCTGCTCTTGAACCAGCCGCCGCCCTTAAAACAGGAGTGATCTTGTGCTCGAGATATTGATTGCGGCGTTATCCATCTTTTTACTGCGCGTGGTGGGCATCTCTATTGGCACGCTGCGGGTGCTCCTGACAATGCGCGGCCATAAACTGCTCTCGGCCGTCACCGGGTTCTTTGAGGTGCTGGCCTACGTCCTGGCCATCGGTCAGGTGGTGCAAAACCTGGACAACCTCTGGAATATCCTGGCCTATTGCCTGGGCTTTTCCGTCGGTACCGTCCTGGGCATGTGGATCGAGGAGCGATTGGCCCTGGGTTATTCCACGGTGCGCATTATCTCTGTGGATCACGCCCCGGCCATCGCCGAGGCCATTCGCCAGGCCGGTTACGGGGCCACCGAGGGCCTGGCCCATGGCGCCAGCGGCATGGTGGGCACCGTCAAGACCGTAGTCCGGCGCAAAGAGGCGAATCAGGTCTGCAAGCTGGCTCACGAGTTGGACCCCAAGGCATTCATCACGGTGGAAGAGACCCAATCCGTGCGCCAGGGTTTCCTGCGCCTGGCCCGGCAAGAACGACGGTGATCCATGTTCGGTGAGGACCTCATCCTCCGTACCAAGCTCATCCCGCCGCGCCCCCGGCGTCGCGTCCTCTCCCGCGCCCGCCTCACGGTGCGGCTGCAAGAAGCCCTGGACCATCGGCTGACGGTGGTCCAGGCCGGCACCGGCTACGGCAAGAGCACCGCCCTCATCACCTCCCTGTCTCGTCTGCCCCACCCCGTCTACTGGTACACCGTCACCGAATCCGATGCGGAACCGCTCCTGTTCTTGCTGCACCTGGTCTATGCCTTTCGCCTGCGCCATGAGCGCGTCGGCGAACGAAGTCTGGCCCTGCTCGCCGATGCCCGGTATGAGCCGGCCCTGGACGCCCTGCTGAACGATCTGGCAATCCACCTGAGCGCTGATGCCTTCCTGGTGCTGGATGACTATCACCTGGTCCACGATGCCCCGGCCGTCATCGCTCTTACGGACCACCTGATCGAACATGCCCCGCCGAATCTGCACGTGATCATCAGCACACGCCATCGCCCCCATCTGCCCGGCCTGGCGCGGTGGCGGGCGCACAGCGAGGTCCTGGAACTCGGCCGCGAAGAGCTGGCCTTTCGCCCGGCCGAGATCGCCGCCCTGTTTCAGCTCCATGGCTATGGCCTGAGCGCCGCCCAGATCGAGACCCTGGCCGAGGAGACCGAGGGCTGGGCTATCGCCCTGCAACTCATCGGCCAGGGGGTACGTGTCGTCGGGGGAGTGGATCGGGTGTTGGCGGGCCTGCCCAACTCGCTGGAGAGCCTGTTCGATTACCTGGCCCAGGAGATCCTGGCTAAAGAATCGGCCGAACGCCGGGCCTTTCTGCTGGCCACCTCGGTCTTGCGTCACCTGACCCCGGCGGCCTGCGATGTGTTAACCGGCCGCGACGACAGTCCGGCTCTGCTCCAGGCTCTGGAAGACCAGGGGCTTTTCGTGATCGCCGTGGGCGACGAGTACCGCTATCATCACCTGTTCGGTGATTTCCTGTATCGCCAACTCGCGCCGGCCGAATGCGCGACTCTGCATCGGCAGGCTGCCGCGTTCTACCGCGCGCGCGGCGACACGGAGGAGGCCATCTACCACCTGCTCCAGGCCGGCGCGCACGATGCGGCCGGGGCGGCCCTGGCCGAGATCGGCGAGGACCTGGTGCGTCTCGGCCGGCTGGCGACCCTGAGGGCCTGGATTGACCGGCTGCCGGTGGAGACGTTGACGGCGCACCCGGCCCTGTTGCACTTCCAGGGTGACATCTGCCGGCTCAGTTCGCGTTTCGACGCTGCCCTGGCCTGGTACGAACAGGCTTATCAACAATATGCCGCTCGACAAGATAAGGCCGGGATGAGCCGGGCCTTGCGCGGCCAGGCGTTGGTGCATCTGGACACGGTACGCCCGGCCCAGGCCGAAAGCCTGCTACAGGAAGCCCTGCGCCTGATTGACGGTCAGGATGACCGGGCTGCCCGCGCGCGTCTGTTGGAACTGATGGCGGAGAACCAACTCAACCTGGGGCGGCCGGAGCGGGCCGCGCAATTGCAGGCCCAGGCCCGGGAGCTACGGGAAGAAGGCCCCGGCGAAGCCGAACTGGCCGTGCGGGTCCTCCTGCGCACCGGGCAGCTAGACCAGGCGCGTCGCCTGTTGGAGGAGCGCGCTGAGGTCGAGCGGCGCGAGCCGGTCTTGCGCCCCCGCGCTCACCGGGAGACCCTGCTCATCCTTTCCCTGATCCTGTCTTTCCAGGGCGAAGGCGAGGCGGCCTATCGTTGTGCCATTGAGGGGACCGCGCGCGGGCAGGCCCTTAACTCACCCTTTATCACGGCCGTGGGCTATATGCGGCAGGGGCACGCCTGGCTCTTGCGCCCCCCAGGCCCCTTTTCGTCCCCCGGAGTTAGCGGGCCGGAGTGGGGGCGGGAGACTGACCGCGCCTACGAGGAGGCGTGTCGTTGCTACCAGGAGGCCATCGCCCTGGGGGATACCCTGGCCGTGCCCCGGCTCAAGGTGGAGGCGTTCTGGGGCCTCTGCCTGGCTCACGGGTTCCAGGGGGAAATGGAGACCGCCCGCCGGATGGCCGAGCAGGGCCTGGAGATCGCCCGGCGCGCCGGGGACGAGTGGATCATGGCCCTCATCCGCGTCTCCCTGGGAGGGGGCTACGTCATGGCTCGCCAGTATGCCGCCGCCGCTCAGTGGCTGCCCCAGGCCTGGACCGCCTTCCGCAACTGCGGTGACTCCTTTGGCGAGGCGGTGACCCGCCTGTGGCAGTGCCTGGCCTGGTGGGAGGCCGGCGATACTTCCTGGCTGGAACCAGCCCTGGACGACCTGCTGCATCTGGTCCGCGAACGGGGCTATCATTACCTCTTTACCCGGCAGACCCTCCTGGGGCCGTCAGACCCCCGGCGACTCGTGCCCCTGTTGTTATTTGCCCGCGATGCCAACTATCAGCGCGCCTACGTGGAGACTTTACTGGGCCACCTGGGACTGGCCGGTCTGGAAATCCACCCCGGCTACCAGTTGCGTGTCCAGACTCTGGGGACGTTTCGCATCTGGCGCGGCGCGCACGAGATCCAGCCCCATGAATGGCAACGCGACAAGGCCCGCCAGTTGTTCCAACTGCTGCTAACCTATCGCCGGGAGATGCTGGACCGCGATCAGATCGTCGAATTGCTGTGGCCCGGGCTGGACCCAGATGCCGCCCGCCGTGACTTTAAGGTGGCCCTCAGCACGTTATATCGGGTGCTGGAACCGCACCGCCGCCCCGGCGAACAGTCGGCCTTTGTGGTGCGACGCGGCAGCCGCTATGGATGGCGACCAGAGACTGATCTGTGGCTGGACGTCTGTCAGTTCGAGCAGTTGATCGCCGAGGGAGATGACCTGTGTGACCGGCAGCCAACGGCGGCCATAGAACGTTACCGGCAAGCCCTGGCCCTCTACCAGGGGGAATATCTGCCGGAACGCCTGTATGAGGAATGGGGCTGCGCGGAACGCGAGCGACTGCTCATCCTTTACCTGCGCGCCGCCGACCGGCTGGCTCGTATCTTGATCGAGCATCA
Organism: Anaerolineae bacterium; assembly: GCA_034435155.1. Classification (GTDB taxonomy): domain Bacteria; phylum Chloroflexota; class JAHJIN01; order JAHJIN01; family JAHJIN01; genus DAOTYG01. Next base: position 11,297 of record DAOTYG010000211.1, read on the forward strand.
GAACTGGGAAGACGCCATTCAGGTCTGCCAGGCTATCCTGGCCCACGACGATTGCTGGGAGCAGGCTTATCGGCTGATGATGTTCGCCTACGCGCGGTTGGGCAATCGGTCCCAGGCGTTACGGGTCTACCAGCGATGCGTGGAACGTCTGCGGCAGGGGCTGGACGTGGAACCAGCGGCCGAGACCACCAGCCTGCACGAGACCATCCTTCAATCCCCATAAGGCCAGACGGTCATCCCCCTGCTCGCGCGGGGTCTGCCAACCCGCGCTCCATGCTCCGTGCCCCCACGCAGAGCGTGGGGGCGAGCAACAGGGGGCTGTGCTCGCGCGGGGTCTGCCACCCCGCGCTCCACGCTCCACGCACCCACGCAGAGCGTGGGTGCGAGCAAGCAACCTGCTCGCGCGGGGTGTGCCACCCCGCGCTCCACGCTCCGCGCACCCACGCAGAGCGTGGGTGCGAGCAACAGTGGGCTGTGCTCGCGCGGGGTGTGCCAACCCGCGCTGGCGGCGGGTCGCACTCCCTACGGTCGCTGCGAGCCGGGGGGATCGGGCTATTCAGACACCGGCAAAAGCACCCGGTCGCCGTTATCTGTGGGGAGCCGCTGGCCGGTGGTCGCATCGTACCAACCGACAGCGATGGTGTAGTCGCCGGGCGGCGCGCCGGGTGCCACGGCGATCTCGTAGGTGTCGGTCAGCACCTCGCCCATGAGCCAGCCGGTGGTGGAACACGCCCCGCCACACGGGATGCCATCGCGCTGGCCCCACTGCCGGCCGGTCCCGTCCAGCAGATGGGTGAAGACAGTATAAGACGTGGACATGGGGGCCAGGCAACGCCAGTACAAGGTAAGTTGGTAGACTGGCAGGTTGGTGGATTGGGGATTGGGCGCGGAGCGTGGGGCCTGGGATTTGACGATTTGATAGCCGAGCAGTTCGATGGAGTTGCCAAAGACAGCGCGGAAGGGATGCGCGATGGGCGGCACATCGAAGGTGTGGGGCCGGCCCTGGATGCGCAGTGGGACAAGGGGAGCCGGGGCCGTCTCGTGGCCGGCGGTATCCACCAGAGAGACCGTGAGCATGGCGTCGCCGCCCAGCGCGTCGGCCGGGAGGCGCAGGTCCAGCCAGCCGGTCCACGTCTCGCCGGCCCGCCAGCGGGCTGTGGGGTGCGCGTCGCTGGCCACCGGGCCGGTCGTCGCGGCGATGGCCTGGCCGGTCGCATCCAGCAGGGTCAACCGGACGCGGTAATCGCCGGCGATGGGGCCGGCCGCCCGCCAGGTGAGGGCGATGGGCACAGTGGCCCCCGGCGCGAAGGTATTGCCCGCAAGCTCATAGCCCAGGAGTTCCAGGCCCGGCGCTTCGGAGAAGCGGACCTGAAGCGGATGGGCCACCGGCACGGTGTCTGGCGCCGGCGGCGTGGCCGGGGGCACCACGGTGATCGCACCGGCCGGGGCCTCGGTGCCGGCCAGGTGGCCGGCCTCATCGAAGCGGCCATGCCGCCGCCCGCTGGCCGGGTCATAGAGGCCCACGGTGACGGTGTAGATGCCCGGCGGCGTGCCGGGGAAGACCGGCAGGATGGCATAGCCCCAGTTCTCGGCCCCCTCAGCCCAGCGCGTGACCGGCTGGTGGTCATCGTCCAGCAGGGCCTGGCTGGCCTGGGCGATGAGGTGGCCCCCGGCGTCGCGTAGGTAAAAGAACGCGCTATAGTCCGCATCCGGGACGGCGGTCTTTTGCCAGCGCACAGCGACCCAGACGTGGCCGCCGGAGGGGACGGTGGTGGTGAGCACATCGGCCTGGCCGGCCACGCCCACGGTCGCGCCGGTCAAGGCCACCTGGTAGCCGAAATTGTCGGTGCGAGGGGTGAGCGTCTCCGCGATGGCGAACGTATCCGGCGGGTCCAGCACAGCGAAAAACGAGACAGCCCAGCCCCGGCCGGCGTCTATGCCCGTTCGCACGCCATACTTGCCCAGCAGGTAGCGCACCAGCCCCTTCGGGTCGGCGTCCAGGAACTCGCGCACCGTCCACTCAATGGCGACCGGGGCGTGATGCTCCCGGCAGACGGCGGCGAGCTGGGCCGGGGTCGTCGCCTCGCTCACCGGCACGTAGACGTGGGGCGCGCTGCCCCGGTACAGGAAGTCAATCGTCAGGTGCCGGTGCGGCTGCCCCTCGATGTAGGAGGGGTAGCGGGCCGGGATGAGCAGCAGGTAGGCGTGGTCGTCGGCCGGGAGGCGGTTCAGGTACTCGGCCAACTCCACGTTGTGCCCGTCGAAGGCCAGGTAGTTCTCCTCGCTCGTCGCCCAGACGGTGAAGTAATCGCGGACGTTGACGGCGGTGATGACGCCAAGTGCCAGGATCACGACGATGACCCAGAGGCCGGAGGCAGGTCGCAGGTCACAGGTTGCAGGTTGCAGGTCACAGGTCGCAGGTTGCAGGTCACAGGACGCAGGTTGCAGGTCACAGGTCACAGGTCGCAGGTTGCAGGCCGCGGGAGACCTGGGACCTGAGACTTGAGACTTGGGACCTGAGACTTGAGACCTGAGACCTGAGACTTGAGACCTGGGGCTGGGAAACCGGAGCAACCACCGGCCAATCTGCACTGTGGCGTATGCGGCGAATATGGCGAGGGCTGGCAGGAGCGCGGTTTGCCGGGGAAAGTGGGGCACTAGATCAGCGGCGATGAGGCCGGGCACGAGCATGATGGCGAACCACAGGAGCAGGAACTGGCTGGATGGCTGTTTCCATCGCCACAGGCATAGCAGGAGTCCCGCGACGAACAGGAGGAACGTGAACGGGTCCAGCAGGGGCCGGCCCGGCAGATTGTGCGTCCAGTTGGGGTCACCTTGCAGGGCGAACATGCCGGCCGTCTTGAGGAGATTGCCGACGAGCGTGCCCCAGGGGTCGCCGTGATTGAGGGCGGGGTTAAAGATAGAGACCTGCGCGGCGCGGGCGGTGAACTCGGCCCAGTGGGTGAGGTAGTATGCGCCCAGGGGGAGGAAGACGAGGGCTGCAACGGCGGCAGTGAGTAAAACGTAAAACGTGAAACGTGAAACGTCAAGTGCAAAGGGAGTGTGTGAGACCTGCGCCCTGCGACCTGCAACCTGTGACCTGTGACCTGCAACCTGCGACGTAAGCTGAAAAATTACGAAACCCGCCAACACCAAGGGCACGAACCGGCTGGTGGGATAGGTATAGAGGCTCAAGCCCAGGGCGACGCCGGATAACGCAAACCATCCCCACTCGCTCGCCGGGGGTTTGCGCCCCCCGTCTCGTGTCGAGGTGACGGCCCGATGCTGCATGGCATTCCAGCCGCGCCAGAAGAGCCAGAAGGCCAGCGTCTCGAAAAGGGCCACGCTGCCGGCCCGGAATCCCACCCGGCTGAAGTGGATGGCCGGGTAGAGCACGGCGAGCCAGAGGGTGGCGAGAAGGGCGATAACCTCATCCCCCCTCGAACTCCCTTCCCCGCTTCGGGGGAGGGCCGGGGTGGGGGTGAACATCTCCCGCGCCAGCAGGTAGGTGGTCAGCAGCGTGGCCGTGCCGCAGAGCACGGAGGCCAGCCGGATCGCCAGGCCGGACTGTCCGAAAACCAGGAACAGCCCGGCCACCAGATACATGAACAGTGGTTCCTTGCCGCCACTATAGGGGAAAAAGATCGGCCACTCGCCGCGCAGGATGGCCTGGGCATCCAGCCCCTTGCCAGCCTCGTCGAAGAACAGGCCCGGCGGAACGCTGTCCAGCGCGTACAGGCGCAACGCCAGCCCCAGCAGCAAGATGGCGACCAGCGCGAATATATGAATATGCGAATGGACGAATGGACGAATGGACCAGTGGCGCCCCATACGCCCATTTATAGATTCGTGGATTCGTGCATTCGTGGATTCGTCCATTCGTGGATTCGTCTATTCGTGGATTCGTCCATTCGTGTATTCGTCCATTCGTGGATTCGTCTATTCGTGGATTCGTCTATTCGTCAGTGCGTGTCAATCGCCATGAACTGCCGCACGGTGTCCATGAACTCGCGGAAGGTCATGGGATAGGGGTGGATGCGCCGGCGCAGGGCGTAGCCTTTCCACAGCTTGTAGGCCAGCCACGACAGCGGGTTCTTGGGCAGCCTGATGATCTGGCGAATGAGAGGCAGCAACCAGGGCCACTCCACGCCGATGGCGAACCAGTTTTGCAGGTGCTCGATGCGGTGCTTTTCCTGGGGACTGGCAAACTTGAGCACCGACTTTTGCACCGCCGAGGGGATGATGTCGTCGAAGGAGCCTTCCAGGAGGCCCTCGGACCTGGTGAACTCGCCCAGGCGCGTGCGAGGGTAGGGCTGGTAGAGATAGGTGGCGGCATAGGCCGGCCGGCACGCCACGTTCAGCTCCAACGACTCGAAATCCGTTGCCAGGGAGCCGGTGGGCAGACCCAGCATGGTGGTGGTGATGAGGGCCAATTTATGACGACGAAGCACCTCGGCGGCGCGGACGATCTGCTCCCGGCTCAGGTTACGGTTGAGCACCTCGTTGCGCAGGCGGTCGTTACCGCTCTCCACCCCCATACCCACAGCCTGGCACCCGGCCCGGACCAGCAGCCCGGCGATCTCCTCGTCCACCAGGTTGGCCCGGACCTGGGCGTGGAACGGCACGCCGCCAGCCGCCGGCCACTTGTCCGCGAACTCCCGCAGCCAGTCCTGCGAGACGATGAACGTGTCGTCGGTAAAGATGACGAACGAGAAGGGGTATTGCCGCTGCAACTGGACGTACTCCTCAATGAGGTTGTCCACGCTGCGCTGGCGGATGCGCTGGCCCTTGTCCTTGTACAGCGCAAAATACGAGTGATTGAAGCAGTAGGAACAGTTGAAGGGACAGCCCCGACCCATAGTCATCGGCCGGTTCCTGGCGTGGCGGCTGAGGGGGTGGATGTCATAGAGCAGAGCGCGGTCCAAGAACGGCAGCGCGTCCAGGTCGGCGATGAGGGGGCGGACCTCGTTGCGCACGATGCGGCCATCGGCCTTGAACCACCAGTTGGGGATGCCGGTGTAGTCGGCCCCGGCATCCAGGGCGGCCACCAGGTCCAGCAGCGCGTCCTCCCCCTCGCCCAGGCAGACGCCGTCCACGCCGACTTCTTCCACCAGTTCCGGGAAGAACGTGGGATGCGGCCCGCCAAAGGCCGAAAAGACGCCGGGGACCTCTTCTTTGATGCGGCGATTGACCTTGAGGTAGAAATGCTGCGTGCCGGTGAAGGCCGTGTAGCCCACCAGGCGCGGCTGGAAGCGTCTGGCAACGGTCAGCGGGTCCTCATCGCTGGCGATGACCAGCCGCACGTCGTGGCCGGCGCGCTTGAGGAGACTGGAGAGCAGCAGGATGCCCAGCGGCTCGAACTCGATCTTTTCGACGATGAACAGGATGCGCAAAACACTTCTCCGAAAAGGGCAATTGCCTACAAAATACGCTCCCTGATCTTGCCGCTGCCGATGTCCATGATCCAGACCACGGCGGCGATGATCCAGACGATCATGCCCACGCTGCTCCACTTCATGAGTTGTTGATACTGGATCAAAAAATTGCCGATGCCGCCGCCGCCCACCATACCGATGATGGTGCTCATGCGCACGTTGATGTCCCAGCGATAGAGGGTGAAGGCGATGAACGGCGGGATCACCTGGGGCACCACGGCGTAGATGACTGTCTGGAACTTGTTCGCGCCGGTAGCGATGATGGCCTCCACCGGCCCCATGTCAATGTTCTCCACCTGCTCCGAGTAGAGTTTGCCCAAGGCGGCTATGGTATGCACGCCCAGGGCCAGCGTGCCGGCGAAGGGGCCGATCCCCACCCAGACGGCAAAGATGATGGCCCAGGCGATGGCCTCGATGGAACGAAAGACATTGAAGAACGTGCGCGTGATGTAATAGATACCTGTCCCCCACCAGGTGCGCGGCATCATGTTCCTGGCGCCCAGAAAACTCAAGACCGCCGCCACCGGCACCCCGAAAGCAGTCGCCATGAGTGCCAGATAGATGGTCACGATCATGGCCTGGAACATGTCACCAAAGATTTCCCAGTTAGGGCTGAAGAACTGGTTGATGATGCGCGTGGCGGCCGGTAAGTTCAGGACCAGTTTGGGCAGGTCCACTTCGGTGATCAAATAACCCGCCAGCAGCGTCAGGGTCAAGAACAGCACCGTGCCCAGACCCCACGAGGTGCGATACCACCGCGTGCCCCGACCAGGCGCCGCTTCCTCCACGGCCAGTTCTTTCGGGACCACCAGGGTCCCGGCCAGCCTGTCTGCCAACGTCTGGCCCTGCTCATCCCACAACGGCAGCAGACAGCCCAGGCCCAGCGGCAGGAGAGCCAGGTTCCAGGCCAGCCAGCGCAGGAGTCGCTGACGCAGGTCCGGCCCCGTGTAGCGCACGCGCTCTGCTTCCCGCACCACCCGCAGGCCGGTGAGCTTGCTGCCTATCGTCACGCCCAGGCAACCCCACAGGGCCGCGATCTCTAATGCCAGGAACAACCAGAAAGGCCAGATCTCCGTGACCCGGAATGCGGCCAGCCAGCCGGTATAGGGAGCTATCAAGGGCACGAACCCATCCTTAGATAACCACGGCTGGGTCCAGATGTTGACGATGCGGATCAGTTCGGTCGCCGAGTAATCCACACAATAAAAGATATAGAACACGATGAACCAGTCCAGCAGGAACGTGCTCAACCGCAACCGGGCATAATCGAATTTGGAGACCGGCGAACCCTCCTTCTCATAGACGCGCAGGGGCCGGGTCACGATCACCTTGGGTCGTTCGGTCTCAATCGAAATCTCGGCCATGTTGTCCCCTTTCGGCCCTCTCCCCCTGGCCCCCGCCCCTCGAACTTGGGAGGGGAGGTGAGGGCTATGCAATCTCCACTTCCACCGCCTCTTCGCCGTAGATGGCCTTGAACCGGGCCTCATCAATCTCGGCCGGCAGCCCATCAAAGACCTTCCGGCCATCCTTGAGAGCCACGATGCGCGTGGCATAGGCCCGGGCCAGACTCAAAAAGTGCAGGCTGCACAGCACGGTGACGCCATCCTCCCTGTTCAACTGCTCCACGTATTTCATCACCGAATGGGACGTGGCCGGGTCCAGGCTCGCCACCGGCTCGTCGGCCAGCATGAGCCTGGGGTTCTGCATCAGCGCGCGGGCGATGCCCACCCGTTGCTGTTGCCCACCCGACAGCTCGTCGGCGCGCTTGTACGCCTGCTCGCGGATACCCACCCGGTCCAGGTTGTGCAGGGCCAGCTCGATGTCCTCTTGAGACCAGCGGCCCAGGGCCGAACGCCAGGGGTTGACATAGCCCAGCCGGCCGGAGAGCACGTTGGTCAACACCGAGGAGCGTTTGACCAGGTTGAACTGCTGGAAGATCATGCCGATCTGCCGGCGGATGCGGCGCATCTCCTCGGCCGAGGCCGCCGTAATGTCCTGGCCGTCCCAGATGATGCGGCCGGCCGTCGGCTCGATGAGCCGGTTGATGCATCGCAGCAGGGTGGACTTGCCGGAGCCACTCAGCCCGATGATCACCAGGAACTCGCCATCCCGCACGGTCAGGTTAATATCATCCAGGGCCTTCACGCCCCCCTCGTAGATCTTGGTCAGGTGTTCGATTTGCAGCAAGGTTTTCCCTCCTGAGGGCCGGTCATCCCGCTCTGTACCCTCCCGCAGGTTTGGGCGCAATGACCAGCCCTTTCTAACCTGCGGGAGGGTTCAGGGCAGGCAGTTACGCGTCTGCGTTCTACCCCATACACAAAGGCTGGGTGGAAAACTTGCCTTTCCACCCAGCCTGCTTATTCAAAGAGGTCATGACTGGTCGCGCTGGGCCACGATGACAGCCAGCCTGGAACCGCTTATTTGACAAAGTCTGAGGCCGACTTGCCCAGAGCCTTCAGGGCCTCGCGGACCACGTCATAACGGGAATCGTCCGACTTGACAAAGCCGGTGATGTTGTACAGGTCATATATGGCCTGCTTGCCCTCATCCGTCTTGGAGTAATCCAGGATAGCCTGCACGATCTTGTCCCGCATGTCCTTGGGAAAGTCCTTGCGGAAGGAGACGGTATCATTGGGGATATCCTGGGTGAAGCCGATGATGATCAGCTCCTTTTCGATCTCTTCCAGTTCCTTCTTGAAGCCTTCCGGGTCGGCCTTCTCATCTTTCGTCGCCAGGAGGCGGCGGGAGTCGCTGATGGTGCCATCCGGGCGTCTCGCGCTGTAGTAGCCGCAGCCCACATCGGCTGTTCCCTGTCGCACCGCCAGGGCGGCCTGAGGGTGACCACCGGCGAAGAAGGTCTCACCGGGCACGATGCCCTTTTGAGCCAAGAGGGCGGACGGGTAGACGTACCCGGAGGTAGAGGCCGCATCGGTGTAAGCGATCTTTTTGCCGGCGATGTCCTCTAGCTTGGTGATTCCGCTATCGGCCCGGGCGATAAACTGGCCCTTGTAGGTATCCGCGCCGTAACGCAAGATGGTCAGGGCCACCTCCACGCCGTACTTTTCGTGGGCCACCACGTAGGCAAAGGTGGCCAACCAGGCAATGTCTGCCTGTCCGCTGCCCATGGCCTCGATCACGGCCGCGTAGCTGGTGGGCACCGCGGTCTTGAACTTGTAGCCGGTAAGCTTCTCCAGACCGGCAGCGATCTTGTTGCCGCTGGCCAGGATCTTATCCGCCTCCCCCGAGGGGACAAAGTACATGGTGACGGGGTTGCCTTCGGTGCCTTTGGCCGGGCCGCCGCCTGGGCACTGCACCGCCGGCAAGGTCAACGCCACGATCATCAAGACGGCGATCAAACCGTACTTTTTCATTACCGCTCCTCCTTCGATACGAATGTGCGAATGGGCGAATCGGCGAATCGTAAATACCTACCCGCCACCCTCCCGCAGGTTAGAAAGCGGCTGGCAAGAGAGCGAGCAGCTCATTGCGGCGCACTTCAGTGCGGAGATTGCGCCCGAACCTGCGGGA
>DAOTYG010000212.1:0-22880 GCA_034435155.1 Anaerolineae bacterium
CCGATCATCAGCAGGCCACTGGCGATCTCGGCTATCCAGAGGTGTTGGCCAACCCGCTTCAGCCTATCCACCGCCTGCGCCAGCAACGCGGCGGTGACCAGGAAAGGGACGGCCAGGCCCAGCGCATAGGCCAGAAGCAGGAGTAAAGCCCACCCGGGCTCCGTGAGCACCAGAATCGCCACGGTGCCCAACAGCGGCCCGAGGCAGGGCGTCCAACCGGCCGCAAAGGTCAGGCCCAACAAGGTCGAGCGCAGGTACCCCGGGGCCATTCCTGTCCCTACCTCCGCCCGGCGGGTTGCGTTGAAAATCGGCACACTGATGATCCCCATCGTGTGCAGGCCGAACAGGATGAGGATCACCCCACCGATGCGGGCGATCAGGTCGCCATACTGCCGCAACAGGCCGGCCAGCAGCGTCGCCGGCAGGCCAAAGAGAACGACGACGACCAGGGTGAGGCCCATCAGGAAGCAGAGGGCGTGAATCAAGACCTGCCGGCGGCCGGACAATGTGTCGCCTGCGAGATTGCTCCCCGACATGTAGCCCAGGTAGACGGGCACCAACGGCAACACGCACGGCGAAAGGAACGACAGCAGGCCGGCCACAAGGGCCAGGAACAGGTGAGGCATGGGGATTTATCCGGCGCCAGAGCGCGCAAGGTGAACGGCCTTCGGGCTATACCGCAGGCTGAGAACACCCACGATGACAAAGTAGAGGCTGTAGGCGACAACCTCCAGGAGCGATGGATTGCCGTTGTAGCCGAAAAGGGATTTCAGGAACTGCCCGACCAGGGACTTTTCGTCCAGAATCGGGTTGATGTCCCATACGTGCTCCACGAAGGTGGGCAAGAGTGCGGCCTCCTGAAATTCATGTACCCCCTGCGCCACCAGGCCTGCGGCGAAGAGGAGCAGCAGGACGCCCGTCGCGCGGAAGAAGGTGCGCACGTTCAACCGCCTGCCCGCGGCAAACATCAGCCAGCCCAGCGCCACCGCCACCGCCAATCCCAGCACGCCACCGACCAGAGTTTGCGCCGGGGTCGCGCTGAAGGCCGCGGCGGTCAGAAAGAGCACCGTTTCAACCCCCTCGCGCACCACGGCCACGAAGGCCAGGCTGAACAGCGCCCAGGCACTGCCGGTGGCAACGGCTGCGCGCACGTCGGATTCCAGTTGCGCCTGGATGTGCCGGCCCTGGCGCTGCATCCAGAAGATCATCCAGGTGAGCACCCCCGCTGCCAGGAACATCGCCACGCCTTCAAAGACCGCTTCGCCGCGCCCTTGCAGGACAACCCCCAGCGCGTGGAGCGCCAGACCGACGGCCAGGCTGACGGCGACGGCCGCCAGCACCCCGGCCCACACCGTCCGGCTGCGGTTTGCATGCCCCAGCCGGCGCAGCACGCCCAGCACGATGCCGATGATGAGCGCCGCTTCCAACCCTTCACGAAACGTGATCAATCCTGAAGCAAGCATCTGCACCTCCCTGTTAATCGTTATAGTATATCACCGGCCCATGTGTGCCAGGAGCGCCAGACGGCGGGGTGGCCTGCCCGCCATCTGGCGGAGAAAGGCACCAGGCGCGAATCCCTCCATTCCCCCACAGGCCCAGGCCACTTCATAGCGCATCTCCGGGTGTGGGCCGGCCAGTTCGTGTGCCAGGAAGAGGTGCCAGCGTTCGTCCATCTCGCGGCTCACTGCCGGGCATTAGGGGGAGAGAAGGCTCCCTCTTCCCGCATCGCCCAGGCAGCAGTAGGGAGAGGGGCAGGGAGGCACAGGCGTCAAGGTAAGCGACTCAAATCGCACCTCAGGGGCCTGCGGCCAGGCGTCCACCGGCCTGGACGCCTCCGTCCGCGCCGGCGGACAGCCGGGCAGCCGAAGGCATTGCCTTCGGCTACCCGGTGCGATCTCCAATCGCCCGTGCCTTCAGTGGACGCCTATCCGGCGCATCGCGCCCCGAGTCAACGACGATAGGGGACAAAGCCAGCCGGGGCAGGTGCGGGTCTCCCAAGCCGCACCTGCCCGACTTGCCCGATTAACACCTGACCGATTCACCAGTCCTTCACGACGAGCGGCAGGTACACCCTGACCCGCGGCACGATCATGAACCGGACCGCGCTGGGCAGGCCGTCTACGGTCAGTTGCTGCCCATCCAGATAGGGCAGCACGTCGATCACCAACGCCCCGCCCTCCATGACGACGAGGGAATCCGGCGCTGCCATACGGATGCCCTGCCCGCTGGCCACCGGCTCCAGCCGCAGGAAGAACTCGCGGCTCTCGTCCCCGGCAAATTCAAGCGGTTCACCCGGGTTCACCGGAAGGCCGGTCTCCGCATCTATGATGGATACCCCGTAACGCGCACCGGCCCTCCCATAACCGTCCCCGTCCGCATCCTTAAAAAGGCTTTTCTCTTCTATATGGAGGACGATTGTACCCGAGACGGGCCGTGGGTTGTGGATGAGGAACGGCGGCAGGTCCACCGGCTCCACCGGGAGGGCGTAGATCAGGTCCAGGTTGCGCTGGGTATAAACGTCCTGGTAGCCGTCCCGATGCAGTTGGACACGCACACAACGGTGCAGCGTGCCGCCCGGCGCCGGCGTCCAGGTGATGCACACCGTCGTCGAGCCGTTGGGGGGGATGGCCACGTTGGGTACGGTCTGGATGTTGGTAAAGTTGATGCCGGCCCCAAAGTCGGCGTAGGCAAAGGTCACGTCCACCGTCTGGGTCACGCTGGTGGGATTGAGCAGGGTCACGCACAACTGGGCTGGCTGGCCGACGATGACCGGGTCGGGGTTGACGGTGATCTCCGTTTCGGCCCAGGGCACCTCGTCGATCGGCGGGGCAAAGGGCGGCCGGTCGATCTTGCGCACGCCGCCGATGAGCACCCCGTTGATGTAGGCCAGCAGGTCCACGTGGCAACCCGAGCCCAACGGCCCGGCCGGCGGCATGACCGTCAGCGTCACGTAACGGATATCCGTGCCATTGGGCCCCACGTTAAGTAGCAGAGTGGGCGACACGGTGGCCGTCCAGCCGGGGCAGGTGTTGTCCACCATCAGGTCAATGTTGGCCGGCGCGCCGGTGGGGTTGGCCACCGGAATCAGGGTATTGGCCAGCATCCCCGGCTCCAACCGTTCAGCCACGTCCAGGTTGCGGTAGGACCAGGCTTCGTAAGGCGTGCCGGGCAAGGTGAGTTTGACCGCCAGACAGTGGTGTCCCTCGCCGGTGGGGACGAAGGTGATGCACACCTCCACCGTCGTGTGGGGCGGGATGACCACCGTCTGCGGGTTACTGCCCCCCACGGCCGGGATGGTGTTGAACGGCAGGCCGATGCCCAGATTGGCCAGCATAAACTCGACCGTCACCGTGTACGGGAGGTCGGTGTTGTTCTCCAGGAGGACGCACGCCTCGGCCGGCACGCCGGAGAAGAGCGGGTAGGGCCGGACGGTAATCTCTTTTTCGGCAAAGGGCGGTTCGCCGGGCTCGCCCAGCGGGATGGGCGGCTCGTCGATCTTTTCCACGCCGCCGAGGAGGCCGATCGGCCTCCCCTCCGCGTCCACCACCCAGGCTTCGATGTCCACGGTGCAACCGGTGCCCAGGGTGCCGCCGGCCGGCGGGGTCACCGTGACCGTGATATTCGTCTGCTGGCCGGGGTTCAGGCTGAACTGCGTCGGATTGACGTTCACGGCCCATCCGGGGCAGTTGTTACGCACCACGATGATGATATCCATGGGGTCCGGCGATGGGTTACCCACCGGAACAGTAAACGTCGTCGGCTGGCCGGGCACCAGTTGCTCAGCTACGTCCAGGTTGCGCTGGCTGTACAGCGTGAACTGCCCGGTGGCATCGGTGACGACAACCTGGACGCATTGGTGTCCCGGCGTGGTCGGCGTCCAGAAGATGCACACGGTCGCGCTCTGGCCGGGCGGGATGACCACCTGCTGCGGGTTGCCGGCGGCAGGGATGGGGCTGAAGGGCAGGCCGATGCCAAAGTTGGCCAGGTCGAACTCGACGCTCACCGTCTGCGTCTGCGCACTGTTGTTGACGATGGTGGTGCACAACTGGGTGACCTGGCCCACCACCAGGGGATAGGGGTCCACGGTGATCTCGCTTTCGGCATAGGGGGGGTCGTTGGTGGGGAAATCAACCGGAGTGCAGGAGATCTCGGCCCGGGCCCCGTTGGCGGTGTACTCGTGGATAAACGGCAGGTCGGCGGACAGGCTGGCGTAATCCACCACCGGCACAAAATCACGTTCCCGACAGATTCCGTGCTGAACCATGACCTGGAACTTTACCGAGCCAGACGTGCCGCCGGGCAGGTTGCCCAGGTTCCAGGTGAGTACGCCACCGGAAAAGGTGGCTGGCGGGTTGGCGCTGCCAGGCAGATAGGTCACGACGGAGGGCAGGGCGTCCTGGATGATGACGTTGGTGAAGGTAATGCCGACCGGCAGGGAGTAGTTGATCTGGTAGTTCAGGATGCCGCCCATATTGGCCAGGGTCGGGTAAACGCTTTTCACCAGCTGGACGCCACAGGCTTCCTGAGCCAGCCGCACCTCGACCAGGTCGGTGAAGTCGTTGGCAAAGTTCAGCGGCAGGTCATCGGTGAACGAGGGGGTCTGCGAATAGGCGCGGAAACCGGCCCGGACGGTGCTCCCCGGCGCGGCGCCGATTTCGCTCAGCGGGATGCCGAACTCCCAGATGCGGTGTACCGCCGGCGAAGCAAAGGACGACGCAAACCCCACGCCGAACTGCGCCAGGGTAACCGTGAGAGTGGTCCACGAACTGGGGCCGAGGTAGTATTGGACCCCCAGGGTATGGGTGCCGGGGAAGAGGGCGTAGTGGAGGTCCACATGGGGGGTAATGTTCCCGTCGCCATCCACGTCGAAGGAGACCCACGGGTAGTCTCCCCAGGGCGATGAGGAAAGCGGCGGATCGTCCACCGTGTCGCCGAAGACGTCCACCAGGAGGTAGAGGTGGGTGGCGTCGTTCAGGAAATAGACCCGGCCGTTGCCGCCGGGGAAAGCGACCGATGGGGCAGTGCCCCATTCGTGATGGGGAGCGGAGCCATCAACCCCGGGGGGCGTGCAGGTCCACCGGCTGACGACCGTCGTCAGGGGGGCGGTCTGGTCTGCCGGCATGCCGACTGGCCCCTGGGCAGCCGCCAGGCTACCGGCCGGGATGAGGACGGCCCCGATCACCAGGTGAAGCAAGACGAACGTGCTGAAGGTGAAACGGGTTGAATACACTGGCCGACACATCATAACCTCCTCGTGTAACAGATTTTAATTTAACAGCCGCTGGTTTGTCGAGGCTCATTTGATAGGTAGACATAACCATTCTGAGGTATTGAACTGAAAGATGTGGTGGTTATCTTTGCTGGGGCAAGTGCCAGACCTCAACTCATCAAATCATGTCTGACAAACCACGGCGGCGTTAAATTTAAATTATTAATATTTTTCTTATTTTTATAAAAATTTTAGTCCAAAGGCGGCGTCGTGTCTGTAATAAAAGTCACATTCGGAGCGGCCGGTGGATGAAAAAGGACCCGGTCCCGGCGATAGCCAGATGTGGGTTAAGAATTTACAAAGCTTTAGCGAGACGTTAAAGGGTTGTTAATCGCAGCTTAATATTCTGGCCTTATAGTAAGGTCGAGTTCAAAGGGACCGGGAGAGGACATCTCACAGATGACCGTGTTGAGTCAGGGATTGATCACCGGCGTTGGCCCTGCCAGGGTTGTGCGACCGGAACGCCAGGGTGCCAGGGATTGTTGGCGCTCGTATGCCCATCGGCGATTGACGGGGGTATTTGAGGGGGCTGCGGAGGTCCCTTTTGATCATTCCTCACGATTCATCTTTTTGAGCGACTGCCACCGGGGCAATGGCAGCCGGGCCGATGCCTTTGCCCGCAACCAGGACCTCTTTCTGCACGTCCTGGGTCAGTACTACGATCAGGGTTATACCTACATCGAGGTCGGTGACGGCGACGAGCTGTGGAAGAGCTGGCGCTTTGAGGACATTCTTCGCGCCCACGGCCCGGTGTTCGACCTGCTGCACCGCTTCGACCGCGAGGCCCGGCTGCACCTGATCGCCGGCAACCACGATCAACGCAATGGACGGCGCGGTGCGGTGGACAAAGATGGCCTCGTCGCCCGCGAAGGGCTCACCCTGCGCCACGATCAGACCGGCCAGCGGCTCTTTGTCGTCCATGGCCACCAGGCCGACCTCAAGAGCGACCGCCTGAGCCGCGTGAGCCGCCTGGCCGTCGGTCATATCTGGCGGCGGTTGCAGCTCATCGGCCTGGTGGAAGCGACAAGCCAGATGGGCCACATTTGGAAGCTGAAACGGATGGAACGGGCGATCATGAGCTGGGCCGAGGCCCGGCGGCAGATCATCATCTGCGGCCACACCCACCGGCCTATGGCGGCCGTTCACGGCGAGGCACCCTATTTCAACGCCGGCAGTTGTGTGTTTCTGGGTTGTATCACCGGACTTGAATTGATCAATGACGAGATCAGCCTGGTGAGCTGGCACCTCCGGGGCGGTGTGCGCCTCGAACGCCAGGTGGTGGCCCCGCCCTGCAAGCTGCACAGCCTGGCCTGAAAACGGGAAGGGGAGCGATTGTGTTAGTTCGTAAACTGGACACCGAGAACAGGGAGGATGTCGGTCGTTTTGTCAAATTCCCCTTTGATCTGTATCGTTTCTGCGCCCAGTGGGTACCCCCTCTGGTTTCCGATGTGCGGGCCAACCTGGACCGGCGCCGTCACCCTTTTTACCGCCACTCCGAGGCCGACTTTTTCCTGGCCGAGAGTGAAGGCCAGACCCTGGGCCGCCTGGCGGTGATGTACAACCGCAACTATAACACCTACCAACGCCGCAACGTCGCCTTTTTCGGCTTCTTTGAAGCGGTGCAGGATACCCAGGTCGTTCACGCTCTGTTTGGCGCCGCCTGTGCCTGGGCCCGCGCCCGGGGCGCGGTCGAGATCGTCGGCCCCAAGGGCCTGCTCGGCTCCGACGGCGGTGGCGTATTGGTGGATGGGTTTGAGCATCGCCCCGTGGTGGGCGCCAGTTACAATTTTCCCTACTACGATGCCTTGCTGCAAGAGGTGGGGTTTGAGAAGGACCGCGATTTTTTCTCGGCGCGGGTGAATCACGACCATGAGTTGCCGGAGCGATTCTACCGGGCGGCCGAGCGAGTTCGCAAGCGGCGGGGACTGCGGGTCCTGAGCTTTCGCTCCGCACGGGAGATGCGTCCTTGGGTGGCGCGCGTGGCTGAGGCTCACGGTCTGGCTTTCAGCCGTAACTACACCTACTATCCCCCCACACCCGGCGAGATGGCGTTGATTGTCAACGCTCTGTTCCGCATCGCCGACCCGCGCCTGATCAAGCTGGTCTTAAAGGGCAACGACATCGCCGGCGTAGTGCTGGGTTTACCTGACGTGGCTGCCGGCTTGCAGCGAGCCAGGGGGCAACTCTGGCCCCTGGGCTGGCTCCACATCCTGCTCGAGCAGCGCCGCACCCCACGTGCCCTGCTGCCGGCCCTGGGCTTCCTGCCCGCCTATCGGGGCCTGGGCGGCAACGCCATGCTTTACGCCGAGCTGGCCAGGACCCTGGCTGCGTCTCATTATCGTAGCGTGGAGTTTGTCCTGATAGACGAAAAAAATGTGAACAGCATCCGCGAGATCAGCATCTTTGATGTGAGGTGGTACAAAACCCATCGCCTTTACCGCAAGGCGCTATAGAGAGGAGGATGATGCGCCGGAAGGCCCTGTTTATCTGCGGATCACTCAATCAGACCAGCATGGCCCATGCGGTGGCCGGGCACCTGTCTGCCGATTTCGACTGCTTCTTTACTCCCTACTACTGCGATGGCTGGCTGAAGCGCCTGGCCGATATGGGCTGGCTGGATTTTACCATTCTCGGCGGGCAGTTCCGTGCCAGGACCGAAGCCTATCTTCAGGCCCATCACCTCCCGCTGGACGAGGGTGGCCGCAAGCACGACTATGACCTGGTGGTCACCACCACCGACATCTTGATCCAGCGCAACATCCGCGACAAGCCCATCGTGCTGATCCAGGAGGGGATGACCGACCCGGAAACCCCCATGTTTTACCTGGTCAGGTGGCTCAAGCTGCCGCGCTGGTTGGCCGGCAATACCTCGTCCACCGGGCTGTCGGACGCCTACCGGGCCTTTTGTGTTGCCTCGGAAGGCTATCGCGATCTGTTTGTGCGCAAGGGGGTCAACCCCGCCAAAATCCGGGTCACGGGCATTCCCAATTACGACGACGCTGCCCGCTTCCTGGACAACGACTTTCCGCACCGGGGTTATGTCCTGGTCGCCACCTCGGACGTGCGCGAGTCCAAACGCCTCGACCGCCGCAAGCGGTTCATCCGCCGCGCGCTTGAGATCGCTGCCGGGCGACCGATCATCTTTAAGCTGCACCCCAACGAGCGGGTGGAGCGGGC
Source organism: Anaerolineae bacterium (assembly GCA_034435155.1). Lineage (GTDB taxonomy): Bacteria > Chloroflexota > JAHJIN01 > JAHJIN01 > JAHJIN01 > DAOTYG01. The sequence continues at coordinate 8,447 of DAOTYG010000212.1, forward strand.
CACGCGGGAGATCAAGGCGCTGGCCCCCCACGCCCTGATCTACGCGGATGGGAATATCCACCACATGATCGCCAACTGTGACGTGCTGATTACCCAGTATTCAACGGTGGTTTACATTGGGCTGGCGCTGGGCAAAGAGGTGCATTCCTATTTCGACCTGGAGCTGCTCCGGCGGCTGATGCCGATTCAGAACGGCGGCACCTCGGCCCGGAATATCGCAGCAGTCTGCCGGCAGGTGGTGGAGGAGAGCCGGGGATGACGGCACCGGTCAGGGTGGTCACGGTCATCCAGGCGCGGACCGGCTCGTCGCGGCTGCCGGGCAAGGTGTTGCGCCCTCTGCTGGGCAAACCCCTGCTGGCCCGCCTGGTGGAGCGGGTGAAATCAGCCGGGCTGGTGGGGACAGTCGTGGTCGCCACGACCAAACTCCGCCAGGATGACCCGATTCAGGCCGTCTGCCGGGCGGAAGGGGTGCCCTGCTACCGGGGCCACGCCACCGATCTCCTCGACCGTCACTACCGGGCCGGCCGGTTGTTCGGCGCCGAGGCCGTGGTCAAGATCCCCTCCGATGTGCCGCTGATTGACCCGCAGATCATTGACAGGGTGCTGGGGGTTTACCTGGCGAACCCCGATGCCTACGATTACGTCAGCAACCTTCACCCGCCGACCTATCCCGACGGCAACGATGTGGAGGTGATGACAATGGCGGCCCTGGAGATCGCCTGGCGGGAGGCCAAACGCGATTTCGAGCGGGAGCACACCACCCCCTACCTGTGGGAGAACCCCGGCCGCTTTCGCCTGGGCAACGTGACCTGGGAAACGGGGCTGGATTACTCGATGCTTCACCGCTGGACGATTGACTATGAGGAGGACTATCACCTGATCCGAACCGTGTACGAACGGCTCTACCCGCAAAAGCCACTCTTTGGGCTGGATGACATCCTGGCCCTGCTGGATCGGGAACCGGAGATCGGGACCCTGAACGCACGTTATGCCGGGGTGAACTGGTATCGGCATCACCTGAATGAACTCCGGACCATCACCCCGGCGCAGACACGCCCGGAGCCAACGCATGCCCTCTGAAATCTGCTCTGGTCTCATCCCTTTTTACAACGAACGGGACAGAATCCTCTCTGTGCTGGCGGTCGCCAGCCGGGTGCGAGGGCTGCACCCCCTCATCTGTGTGGACGATGGCTCGACCGATGGCGGCGCGCTGATAGCGCAAAACCGTTTTCCGAATGTCCAGATCGTGCGGCTGGAGCAGAACCAGGGCAAAACCGAGGCCGTCCGGGCCGGAATGCACCTGGTTCAGAGCGAATATGTGTGCCTGCTCGACGCCGATCTCCGCTGTCTGACCGCCCACGAGATCGAGGCCGCCCTGGCTTGCCTGATAAACGATCCGGGCATTGACATGATCATCCTGCGCCGGGTTAACGCTGCGTTCAACAGCAAGATCACGCGCGGCGACGTTCTGTTTTCCGGCGAGCGCATCCTGCGCACCCGCGACCTGGCGCGGGTGCTCGATGGCTGCGCGAAAAAGTACCAGCTCGAGATCGCTATCAACCAGTACATGATGGAGCAGCGTAAACGGGTCTACTGGATGCCCTCCTCTGCCCTGAACACCCTCAAGGTGCAGAAGATCGGGCTCGCCGGCCTGGAGCGAGATATGTTGATGATCAAGAACATGCTCGACTACAGCGGGCTGAGGACCTATGTGAAACAGCTTTTCGACTTTGCCACGGAGCAGGTCCCCGAGCGACTTGCCTCCGGTCCCTTTTGAATGGTGGAGATCGGCCGTGATGCACCCAAGAGCAGAAATGGAGGACCCGCTGATCTGGCTGGAGGAGATGGCACGGCGCGTGCGCGAGCGCATCCTGCGCCTGGCTGTAGGCGGCGGTTGCTTTGTCGGCTCGGCGCTTTCGTGCGCCGATCTGCTGGTCTATCTGTACGCTCGATTTCTTAACGTGACCAGGGACAACCTGGACGACCCGGCCCGCGACTATCTCTTTCTCTCCAAGGGCCACGCCGTGCCGGCCCTGTACGCCACCCTGGTCGAGGTGGGCCTGTTGCCGGCCGAGCGCCTGGAGAACCACCTGCAACCGGACGACTCGATCTACTGGCATCCCAACCGCAGCCTGCCGGGCGTCGAATTCCACGCCGGGTCGCTGGGCCACCTGCTGCCGGTGGCCGTGGGTGTGGCGCTGGACTGTAAGATGCGCCGGGGGCGGAACCGGGTCGTCGTCGTGACCGGCGACGGTGAGCTAAATGAAGGCTCCAACTGGGAAGCCTGTCTGACAGCGGCCGCCCACCGCCTGGACAACCTGATCGTCGTGGTGGACCGCAACCACTTTCAGGCCAACCTGCGCACCGAAGCCCTCATCCCCCTGGAGCCGCTGGACCTCAAGTTCGAGGCCTTTGGCTGCCGGACGATCCGGGTCAACGGTCACAGCTTTGCAGAGCTGGACCGGGCCTTTGCCTCGCTCCCCCTGTCGTTTGGCCGGCCCAGCGTCGTCATCGCCGACACCGTGCGCGGCCAGGGAGTGCCCGGCTTCCAGGAACGGGCCGACAGGTGGTTCGTCAAACTCACCGCCAGGGAGGCCGAGGAGTTGATGGCCGAACTGCGCGAGGGGGGGCGATGATGGGCGAACCCCTCACCTATGAGAAAGCGCTGGCCGAAATCGTCCTGGCCGACGAGCGCTATGTGGTGCTGACCGCCGAAAATCGGGCGGCAATCCGGGAGCTGCCGGCGCGGCTGGGCGAGCGGTTTGTGGACGTGGGCATCGCCGAACAGACACTGGTCGGCGTGGCGGCGGGCCTGGCCCTGCGCGGCCGGACGCCCATCGTCCATGCCCTGGCGACCTTCCTGACCATGCGCGCCTTTGAGTTTGTGCGCACCGATGCAGGTCTGGCCAATCTGCCGGTCAAGCTGGTGGGCGGCGTGCCCGGCTTCCTGTCGGAGGCCAACGGCCCGACCCACCAGGCCCTGGAGGACGTGGCCCTGATGCGCAGCATCCCCCACATGCAGGTCTTTTGCCCGGCCGACGAGCTGGATCTGGTCCTGGGCCTGCCGGTGGTGCTGTCCAGCCCACACCCAACCTACATCCGCCACAATCCCCTCCAGGCCGTGGTCGAGCATAGCCGGACCTGTAAAATCGGCAAAGCTGAGGTGTTTGCCCAAGGCTACGACGTGACCATCCTGACCTACGGCGCGCTGTTTGGGCAGGCGTATCAGGCTCGCAACCTGTTGCAGGCGGAGGGCATCCTGACGCGCCTGGTGAATCTGCGCTGGCTCAAGCCGGTGGACGAAGCCGAGATTCTGCGTGCGGCCCGCCAGACCTGCCTGCTGGTCACGCTGGAGGACCATTTCCTGACAGGGGGCCTGTACACCCTCGTCGGCGAAATCCTGCTGCGCCATCAGATGATGGCCTGTGTGCTGCCGTTGGCTCTGGAGGAACGCTGGTTCCAACCCGCTCTGCTCGACGACGTGCTGGAGCGGGAGGGATTGACCGGGCCGCAGATCGCCGGCAGAATCCTGGACGTGATGCGTGGTATGTGAAATGATGCGTGACCCGATTCTCACGCATCAGACATAGGAGGACAAAGTGCCAAACGGTGTTGAATTCAATGCCGACTACCCGGCCATCACCAGGTCGGATGAACTGTACGCCCGCGCCACGGGCCTGATCCCGGCCTGGTCTCAAACCCTGGCCAAAGGGCCGACCCAGTACGTCAAGGGCGTGGCGCCCAAATACCTGGTGCGGGGGGAAGGCTGTCACGTCTGGGATGTAGATGGCAACGAGTACATTGACTACAACATGGGCGTCGGGCCGATCTCGCTGGGCTATGGCTACAGGCGGGTGGACAAGGCCATCAAGCGCCAGCTCAAGGATGGCATCACCTTCTCGTTGATGCACCCCCTGGAGGTGGAGCTGGCGGAGCTGATCCGGCAGGTGGTGCCCGGCGCCGAGGCGGTGCGCTACGGCAAGACCGGTGCCGAAGTGACCAGCGCCGCCGTGCGCCTGGCGCGGGCCTACACCGGGCGCGACAGGGTGTTGTGCTGCGGCTACCACGGCTGGCACGACTGGTACGTGGGTGTCACTGCCCGCAGCCGGGGCGTGCCCCAGGCGGTCAGGTCCCTGGTGCAAACCTTCCCCTACAACGACCTGGAGGCGGTGCAGGCGGCCCTGGACGCCGACACGGCCTGCGTGATCCTGGAGCCGATGATTTTTGACCCGCCCCGGAACGACTTTTTGTTCAAACTCAAAGAGCTATGCCACCAGAACGGCAGCCTGCTCATCTTTGACGAGATGTGGACCGGCTTTCGCCTGGCCATAGGCGGCGCCCAGGAGTATTTCGTCGTCGAGGCCGACCTGGCCTGCTTCTCCAAGGCCATCGCCAACGGCATGCCCCTCTCTGTGCTCACCGGGCGCCGGGAGATCATGCAGTTGCTCGATGAGGAGGTGTTCTTTTTCACCACCTTTGGCGGCGAGGCGCTGTCGCTGGCCGCTGCCCTGGCCACGATCCAGGAGCTGTGCGACCTGGACGTGCCCGAGTACCTGGCCCTGCAGGGGAGCCGGCTCCAGGCAGGCTATAACCAGATAGCGGCTGCGTTGGGCATCAGCCACTATACGCAATGCAAGGGACATCCCAGCCGCACCCTCGTCACCTTTGACAGCAGGGCCGGCGATCCACTGCTGATGAAATCGCTGGTGCAGCAGGAGATGATCAAACGCGGCGTGCTCTGGTCCGGCTTTCACAACCTCTGTTTCTCTCACAGCGATAAAGACATAGACTATACCCTCGACGTCTATCACGAGGTATTGCCGATGCTCAAACAGGCTGTAGAGAGTGACACGCTGGCCGGGCAGCTTCGTGGCGAACCGGTGCAGCCGGTGTTCCGCAAAACGGAGTAGACATGAACCTGTTTTCGCTGGAGGGCAAAGTAGCCGTCGTGACCGGCGCGTTGGGCTTGCTGGGCCGGCAGCACTGCGCCGCGCTGGCCGAGGCCGGAGCCAACGTTGTCGTCTGCGATCTGGATGGCGGGGCCTGCCGGTCCCTGGCCGGGGAGTTGCCCACCCCCGCCATCGGCGTTGCTCTGGATGTGACCCAACCCGATTCGATCCGGGCCATGCTGAGCCTGATCCTGGCCGAGTTCGGCCACGTGGACGTGCTGGTCAACAACGCCGCCATCAACGACAGGTTCGAGACGCCGGCCCTGGCCGCCGAACAGTCACGCTTTGAAAACTATCCGCTGGTGATGTGGCAAAGGATGCTGGACGTGAATATCACCGGCGTTTTTCTCTGCGCCCAGGTGGTTGGCGCGGCCATGGCCAGGCAGGGCAGCGGCAGCATCATCAACATCGCCTCGACCTACGGCCTGGTCGCGCCTGACCAGACGCTCTACCGCACGCCCGACGGCCGGCAGCCCTTTTATAAATCGCCGGCCTACCCCACCACCAAGGGGGCAGTGCTGGCTTTTACCCGCTACCTGGCCGCCTATTGGGGCCGCACCGGGGTGCGGGTCAACGCCCTCACGCCCGGCGGGGTGGAAAATGGTCAGGCGGACTATTTTATCGCCAACTACTCGGCCCGCACGCCTCTGGGCCGTATGGGCCAACCGACCGATTACCGGGGGGCACTGATCTTCCTGGCCAGCGACGCTTCGGCCTACATGACCGGCGCTAACCTGGTGGTGGATGGAGGCTGGACGGCGTGGTAGACAAAGCCCGGCACATCCGCCTGCTGCTGACCGACTGTGACGGCGTCCTGACCGACGGCGGCGTTTACTATTCGGCGCGGGGCGAGGAGATGAAACGTTTTTCCATCCGCGACGGTTTAGGCGTGGAACGGCTGCGCACCCTGGTCGGGGTGGAGGTGGGCCTGTTGAGCGGCGAAGCCAACGGCCCGGCCGAGGCACGGGCGGCCAAGCTGGGCCTCGTCGAGCTGCATCTGGGGGTTCGGGACAAAGCGGCTGTGCTCGACGAGATCCTGGCGCGGCGGGGCCTGTTGCCAATGCAGGTGGCCTATATCGGCGACGATACCAACGACCTGGCCGTGATGCGGCGGGTGGGGCTGTCCGCCTGCCCGGCTGATGCCCTGCCTGTCGTTCAGGAGATAGCCGATTACGTGTGTGTGTGTAGGGGCGGCCACGGCGCGTTTCGTGAGTTTGCAGAGCTGATCATCGCCGCCCAGACTCAGGCCCAGTCGCCTGCCTGTCCAACCTGAGGAGAGGGAGAAAGACGCCATGTGGAACGGAGCCAGGGTAAAAATCGGCGAGCGGACTGTCGGCGACGGTGAGCCGGTGTTCATCATTGCCGAAATCGGCATCAATCACAACGGATCACTCGAAATCGCCAAACGGTTGATTGACGGCGCGGTGTTTGCCGGCTGCGATGCGGTCAAGTTCCAGAAGCGCACGCCGCAGCTGTGTGTGCCCCAGGATCAGTGGCATGTTGAGCGGGACACCCCCTGGGGGCGGATGACCTACCTCGAATACCGGCACCGGATCGAATTCGATGCCGGGCAGTTTGCCGCGATTGACCGCTACTGCCGGGAGCGGGGCATCATCTGGTTCGCTTCCTGCTGGGACGAGCCGTCGGTGGACCTGATCGCGCAGTTTGACCCGCCGCTCTACAAGGCTGCTTCCGCTTCGCTGACCGACCTCAACCTGCTGCGCAAGATGAAGGCCACGGGCAAGCCGCTGATGATCTCCACCGGGATGTCCACGGTGGACGAGATCGAGGCGGCGGTGGCGGCGTTGGGCACGGACAATCTGCTCATCGCCCACTCTACTTCCACTTACCCCTGCCCGGTAGAGGAGCTGAACCTGCGCATGATTTGGACACTGAAGGAGCGGTATCCCGGCGTGCCCATCGGCTATTCGGGCCACGAGATCGGCCTGGCACCCACCTGGGCCGCCGTGGCCCTGGGTGCCACTTTTATTGAACGACATATCACGCTGGATCGGGCCATGTGGGGCAGCGACCAGGCCGCTTCGGTGGAGATCATGGGCTTGCATCGCCTGGTGCGCAACATCCGCGATATCGAACAGTCGCTCGGCGATGGGGTCAAGCGGGTGTATGAGAGTGAGATGGGAGCGTTGAAGAAGCTGCGACGCGTGCCCGGCAGCCCGGCGCCGGCCTTTGTGCCTGTTTGGGCCACGGCGACAGCTCTTCTGGGGGCGTCATCTCCCGGCCCGTTGGTTCCGGCGGGTTCCAACGGCAACGTTAGAGGCTCTTCATCGAGGATGAACGGCTAAAGAGCACACGATTTCATTCAGGAGTTGCAACTACCTGCCCGCTACCCTCCCGCAGGTTAGAAAACTGCAGAGGTTTTTCAGCAGACTCCTGGCTGGCGGTTGCCCTTTTCGACGGCGATCCAATGCAACAACATCTGTCCAGATTCCGGCTACGTGGTTGGGTGCCTCGCTCCCTGCGGGGCAAATTGCTCCTGCCCATCGTCGGGCTGATGCTGCTGTCGTTGTTGGGCAGCACCCTGGCCTTTGTTGGAGGCATAGCCCTGACCCAGGAGCAATTGTTGCAACAGCAGATCGCTGCCGACGCCGAGCGCATCACGGCCTCCCTGGCGGCGCGGGCCGGGACGGTAACGACGGCTGCCAGCCTGCTGGCCCATGACCCCGAAGTGCAACGCACCGTGGCCCAGGACAGTGCCGAGGCCTTGAGCATCTTGAACAGCCGGGCTGTCCTGGTCCGCAGCCGCTTTGACGTGGACCTGATCCAGGTCTATGATCGGCAGGGGCAGGCCCGCGCCAACCTGTTGATCTCCAGCCTGTACCGCGAGTCGTCGCTGCTGGACCTGGTGCAGGCCGATACGCCGATGGTGCGCGTCGTCGAGGGGCGAATGTTGTTGTTGACCCGGGCCGAGATGCCGGAAGGTGCCGGGAGCGTCATCGCCGGGCTCGATCTGGAGGCGGAGCTGAACCGCCTTGCTTCTTTCTACCGGCTGAGCTCCGACCTGGGACTGAGGTTGGGAGAGGTACGCATCGGCACCCGCGCCGATTTGCCCTTTGACGCGCCCCAAGGCCGCCGTCAGGGCTTTTACAGCCGCCGGGTGAGCCTGACCCTGGGGCAGACGCCCCTCGACTTGCTGCTGGTGCGCTCCACCGCCGACATCAGCCGGGTGACATCCATCGGCCTGCAGGTCATGGTCGGCAGTGCGCTGCTGACCACGCTGCTGCTGGTCAGCCTGGGAACATTCGTCACCGGGGCCATCGCCTGGCCGATCCAGCACCTGTCCGCCACAGCCGAGGCTGTGGCCCGCGGCGACCTGACCCAAAGGGCCAACCTGGCGCAACGGCGGCCGTGGTTGGGCATCGGCCAGGACGACGAGATCGGGCGGCTGGCCGGCACCTTCAACAGCATGGTCGGCGAACTCCAGGGCTTATACAGCGACCTGGAGACCAAGGTGATAGCCCGGACCCAGGAGCTATCCACGGCTGCCAAAGTGGCTCACGCCATCTCAAGCAGCCTCGATCCCGATGTGGTGCTGCGCATGGCTGTCGAACTGATCCACGACAGCCTGGGCTTTGACTTTGCCGCCGTCCTGCTCATCGAGCCTGGCTCCGATGTGGCCGTGCTCCGCGAGGCGGCGGGTGAGGCCGCGTCAGCGCTCCAGGAGCGAGGATTGGAGCTGGCTGTAGGCTCCCGGTCGCTGGTGGGCAAAGCGGCTGCCAGCCGCCGGGCGTGCGTCGTCCAGGATGTGGCCGCAGAACCCGATTACCTGGAGGTGGCGGAGTTGCGGGCTACTCGCTCGGAGGTGGCCATCCCACTGCTGGTTGGCGGGACGGTCATTGGCGTGCTGGATGTGCAGAGCCGGCAGCCCCACGCCTTCCCCGGCGACGTGGTTCAGATCCTGATCACGCTGGCCGACCAGATCGCCACCGGCGTGCATCACGCCCGCCTCTACGAGCAGGTCCAGCGCCACGCCGCCGAGCTGGAGCAGCGGGTGGCCGAGCGCACGCGCGAGCTGGCGGAAGCCAACGAGCGTCTCAAAGAGCTGGATCGGCTCAAGTCACAGTTCGTGTTCGACGCATCCCACGAACTCAAGTCGCCGCTGACCTCCATCAAGGGCTACGGCGACCTGCTGGTGCGGGGGGCGGTCGGCACGCTGAGTGAGGACCAGCGCCAGTTCCTGCAGATCATCAGTGGCAACGCCGATCGGCTCATCGCCTTGATCAACGACCTGTTGGATGTGGCGCGCATCGAGGCCGGGCGGGACGCGCAGCCGTTCCAGCCGGTGGATCTGAACGCCGTGGTCTCCCAGGTGGTGGAGGCGCAACAGCCTCAGGCGCAGGCTGCCGGCCTGAGGCTGATCTTGCAGAACGGCGAGCACCTGCCGCCGGTGTTGGGCAATCACAACCAGTTGGTCCAGGTGGTGACCAATCTGGTGACCAATGCCCTGCACTACACACCGGCGGGCAAGGTTTGGGTGCGCACCGGCCTGGATATCAGGCGCGGCCAGGTCTACCTGGAGGTGCAGGACACGGGCATGGGCATCCCGGAGGAGGAGTTGCCCCGTATCTTTGAGCGTTTCTATCGCAGCGCACGCGCGCGCGAGTCGGGTATCCAGGGCACAGGGCTGGGGCTGGCCATTGTGCGCGAGATTGTGAATTTGCACGGCGGCGAGATTGAGGTGGACAGCATCGTGGGTAAGGGTAGCACCTTCCGCGTCCGGCTGCCGGTGGTTACAGATGAAGAAAAGGAGATTTCCAATGAAATATAGCGTCATCATCGTTTTCCTGTTGTTGACACTTGGGGCCTGTGGTCAGGCCACGCCCACATCCCTCCCGACCGAGGCTCCGCTTTCGGGCCGGATCACCTTTGCGGGCAGCACGACCGTCCAACCGTTGGCTGCCAGGCTGGGCGACGCCTTCCGGCAGCGGCATCCCGGCGTGACCCTGGACATCGCTGCCGGTGGCAGTGTGGTGGGCATCCAGGCCGTGCGCGACGGCGCGGTGGACATTGGCATGGCCTCGCGTTCACTCAAACCCGAGGAGGCGGTGGGCATCACCCAACACCAGATCGCGGTTGACGTGATCGCCGTGGTGGTGCCAGCTTCCAACCCGGTGAACAGCCTGTCGCGGCAACAGTTGCGCGACATCTACCTGGGCAAGATCGTCAACTGGCGCGAGGTGGGCGGTCCCGACCAGGCGATCATGGTCGTGGTCCGGGGCAAGAGCTCGGGCACGCGGGGCGCCTTTGACGAGATCGTCCTGGAGAAACAGGAGCCGGCGGCCCCGCTGCTGACCGAGGCGGTCACAGCCGGCGACATGGCAGCCATTGTCCTGGCTTCGCCACAGGCCATCGGCTATGTGGGTTTTGGCAACCTGGAGCCGGGCCTCAAGCTGCTGGCGATTGATGGCGTGTGGCCCTCAGAGGCGACGGCCCGGGATGGTTCCTATCGGCTGGTGCGGCCGCTGCTGCTGCTCACCGGGCCGCTGACCCAACCGCTGGCTCAAACCTTTGTCGAGTTCGCCCTGAGCGAAGAGGGGCAGCAGGTGGTGGAGGAGAGCGGCTGGGTGCCGGCCCATTAGGCCCTCCCAGCACATCCGGCAGTGCCAGGGGTAGAGGAGCCGTAACTGCCTGCCCTCCCGCAGGTTCGGGCGCAATCTCTGCATTGGAGTGTGCCGCCTTCTGAAGCGCAAACCGCTCGGCTACCTGCTCGCCGCCCCGCTGCTCATCCTGATTTCGCTGGTGGGGGTGGTCGTCCTTGCCCAAACGGTGAGCCAGACCCTGGCGGGGTTGATTTTCCCTATCGGCGTTTATATCGGCATGGTTGGCTCATGGATTGTACTGGGCGCCTTTGCCGTCGGGCTGACGGTGGCGTTCTTCCGTAACCTTTCCGGTCATATCCCCCAGCCCGATCAGTAAGGGATCTTACCGGTGAAATTTTTGTCCATTGGGCCAGCAAATGAACCACAAAGGACACCAAGGACACAAAGGCAAAATTTTTCGTGTCCTTCTTGTATTTGGCTGGATGTTTTCCATGCTCTTTCAATCCACCCGCAAGGAGAAGGAAACCAAACAACAGGTTTTCGCTTCAGCGCAGCGCAAATCAGGGGTCTGGTCGCCTGATTTTGATTTCTGCCCAGGCTGTGATATACTCAACTCACGGCCGGTGTGTTACCAGCCGTTGGGTGCGGGGCCACGGACCCTGCGTGAGCACACATTTAAGGAGGTGCGCAATGAGAAGGCGATGGGTTGCCAGTGGGGTGTTGGTCGTGGCCCTGTTCCTGTCCCTGACTGCCGGAGGAGCTGCAGATCCAGAAGGCCCGGAAGCAGACTTTGATGGCGACCGCTACGCCGACCTGGCCGTGGGCGTCGAGTGGGAGGACATCGGCGCCGTGGCCGACGCCGGGGCGGTCAACATTCTGTACGGTTCGTCTGACGGCATTTCGGCGGCGGGCGACCAGATCTGGGACCAGGACGACCTGGTGGCCACCGATGGCGCCGAAGAGTACGACACATTTGGCTACCGGCTGGCCGCCGGTGATTTCAACGGTGACGGCTACGCCGACCTGGCCGTGGGTGTAGCCTACGAAGACATCGGCACGGCGGCGGATGGCGGGGCGGTGCACATCTTGTACGGATCGTCGCCCAATGGCCTGGTTGCGACAGGTAACCAGCTCTGGCACCAGGGCAGCCCGGGCGTGGGGGGCGCGGTCGAGAGCGGCGACCGGTTTGGGGCGGCCCTGGCCGTCGGCAATTTCAACGGCGACGGCTACGATGACCTGGCCGTGGGCGTGCCGGACGAGGACATCGAACCCGAAAACAGCGCTGGGGCGGTGAATGTGCTTTACGGCTCAAGCGCCGGCCTGTCGGCTACGGGCGACCAGGTCTGGTACGAGGGTTATAACGGCCTGGGCGGCGCGCCTGAAGCCGGGGACCGGTTCGGCCACGCCGTGGCCGCCGGCGATTTCGACCGGGATGGCTACGCTGACCTGGCGATCGGCCTTCCCGGCGAGGACCTGGGTGGGGTCAACAACGCCGGCCGGGTAGTCATCCTGTTCGGCGCACCCAACGGCCTGACCGCCGACGGCAGCCAGGCGTGGGTGCAAGGTTTGTCTGACGTCAGCGATATCTACGAAGAGAACGATTCCTTTGGCAAAACCCTGGCCGTCGGCGATTTCAACGGCGACGGCTACGCCGATCTGGCCATTGGCTCTCCAGACGAGGACATTGGCAGCGTGGTCGCCGCCGGGGCGGTGAATGTCCTCTATGGGTCGGCAGCTGGACTCACAGCTACGGACGACGAGTTCTGGTCCGACGGCAGCGGCGAAGAAGATGATGAGTTCGGACGGGCCCTGGCCGCCGGCGATTTCGACGGTGATGGGCGGGACGATCTGGCCGTAGGGATTCCCTACGAGGACCTGAGCGCCGAGTGGGTGAATGCCGGGGCGGTGGAGATCCTGTACGGCGCGTCTGACGGGCTTTATCGCCGCGTGAGCAACGACTTTTGGCACCAGGATCGCTCCGGCATGGAGGACGAGGCTGAGGCCGGGGACCTGTTTGGCATCGCCCTGGCCGCCGGTGACTTTGACGGCGACCGACGCGCGGACCTGGCCGTGGGTATCCGCAACGAGGATGTGGGCGACATTGACGATGCCGGCGCGGTGCACATCCTGTACGGCTCGGCCACCGGTATCTCGGCCACCGGTAATCGTTTCTGGCACCAGGACAGTCAATACGTCGAGGGCCAGGCTGAGTACAACGACCACTTTGGCAATGCCCTGACCGCCATCCCGCCGGCCCGGCACAGGGTCTTTTTGCCGCTGGTGGTGCGCAATCACTAACCACCACCTGGCTCGGAAGATCGGTGAAAAGGGTAGGGGGGACCGGCTGGTCGTCCCTGGCGGAGTAAAGTGCCATGCGATTCCCGAATTTCCCTGGTCTGCTGCTTGCCTTTGCCTTGCTGACCGCAACCGCCTGCGCCACCTGCGCCGACACCCATCCCCACTCTCTACTATCCAATACCCGATGTCCTCCCCTCCCCCCACCCACCGGCCCCACTGTCACCGTGTCCACCGTGGCAGAACTGGAAAGCGCTGTCAACACCGCTTCTTCCGGTGATATGATTCTGGTGAACGACGGGACCTATCATCTTGATGGCGTCTATCTGCGCTTCGATGTTCCCAACGTGACGCTCCGCTCGGCCAGCGGCAACCGGGAGAGCGTGATCCTGGATGGCAACTATGTGACCACCGAGATCATCCAGATCGTCGCCTCCAACATCACCATCGCCGACCTGACCCTGCGCCGGGCTTATGACCATCCCATCCACATCATGTCGTCCAACTCTGCCGACACGACGGGCACCCTCATCTACAACGTTCACATCATAGACCCCGGCCAGCAGGCGATCAAGATCAACCCGTACACGGGTGAGAATGCCCTCTACTTCCCCGACAGCGGCGTCATTGCCTGTTCACACCTCGAACTGACCGACGCCGGGCGGCCCTATATCCGTGACAATTGCTACACCGGCGGCGTAGACGCGCACCAGGCCCGCGACTGGGTCATCCGCGACAATCTCATCGAAGGGTTCTGGTGCGAGAGCGGCCTTTCGGAACATGGCATCCACCTGTGGCGCTCCTGCCGCGACACCCTGGTCGAGCGCAACGAACTGCGGAACAACGCTCGCGGGATCGGGTTTGGCCTGGTGACCAGCGGCAGCGGCGTCCGCACCTATGCCGACAACCCCTGTCCCGGCGCGGGCGGCGGCTATGTGGACCACTATGGCGGCATCATCCGCAACAATTTCGTCTTTGCCCACGACGGCGGCCTGTTCGCCTCCGAATACGGCTTTGATTGTGGCATCTGCTTGTGGAACGCCTGCGGTGCTCGTGCTCTGCACAACACCGTCGTCTCCACTCAGGCTCCCTTTTCCTCCATCGAGTGGCGCTTCGAGTATACCGATGTGGACATTCTCAACAACCTGGTCAGCCACAATCTGCGGGATCGCGGGGGGACGGCTACCCTCAGCGGGAACCTGGAAAACCAGCCCCTGTCCCTGTTTGCGGACGGGGCCAACGGCAACCTGCACCTGGCCGCCTGGGCCACGGGTGCGATTGACCAGGCAGTGCCGCTGTCCGACGTGACCGACGACTATGACGGCGACGCGCGACCCCTCGGCCCCGCCCCCGACATCGGCGCCGATGAGTACCGCCCGCCGGCAACGCCGACCGCCTGGGTCTATCTGCCCCTCATCTTGAAAGGCTGGGCGGCACCCGTGCCCACCGCTACGTCGCTGAACGGCACCTTGCAGCACCACTCCATACTCCCATCCCCCTACGTCCGGGCCAGTGTCCGCCGCACCCGCTCCCATCGCTGCCGCCAGACCGCCCGCCACTGATAGGAGCGGACCTGGACCGTCCCCACGATGCCGTAGGGCAGGAAGACGACGATGAGGATGAACGTGA
>DAOTYG010000213.1:0-16857 GCA_034435155.1 Anaerolineae bacterium
CCGCCCTGCCCACCACGTTCAACTTCACCGGCCAGCGGCTTGACAGTTCCACCAACTTGCTCTATTATGGGGCCAGGTACTATGATCCCGCCCTGGGCCGGTTCATCAGCGCGGATACGGTGGTGCCGCAGCCGGGCAACCCCCAGGCCCTCAACCGCTACAGCTACTGCTATAACAACCCGATCCGATACATAGATCCCACAGGCCACTTCTCCGAAGAAGAAATCTTAACCCACTTCTTCGATAGTGATTGGGCGAAACCAGGTCCTGGCTCTCTTTGAAAAGAACGGTTTGTGGGGTTGGCTTGCTACTTTGCGGGTGGCGGATCCTGGGGAAGCCTTGTATTTCTTCAGTGAAGTAACTGGAGCGACCATATTCTATATTGTTTTGGGCTCAGTCTTTGTGATCATGGGCTTATTCATGCCAGGATGGTTCATGGTCGGGGTGCGGGTATTTATGATTCAATTCGACACTTTACATGCCTGGCGGGATATGCTATAATTGCTCCTGACAACCCGTTGGCGCTCTTATCCAGAGGGGTGGAGGGACCGGCCCAGTGAAACCCCGGCAACCGGCCAGAAGCTCGTTACTGGGAACTCGTTGTCAGGTACCAGCAACCAGCAACCAGTAACCAGTCACCAGTAACCAGCCACCGGCCACGGTGCCAATTCCGGCAGAGCGCTGCTCCCGGCCACGGGGCGGCTCTGGAAGATGAGAGACGAGTTCACCGAACTCCCTCGCTTCCGGGGGAGTTTTTTTGTGATCTCCAGGGAGCTTCCCACTCGCGGGGCGCACCCCGTAGGATGAAAATATGCTGCGCGACCGTGCTCGCGCGGGTGTGCCACCCCGCGCTGGTGGTGGGTCGCACTCCCTATGGTCGCCGCCGCCAGCAGTGACCACCCGTTTATTTTCGGAGGAGGCGGATCATGCGGACCATCTGGTGGCAAGACCAGGCTGTCCATCTCATTGACCAGACCAGATTACCCCATGAGCAGGTGATCGTGCATTGTCATGATTATCAGGCAGTGGCACGGGCCATCGCTACCATGCAGATCCGGGGCGCGCCGGCCATCGGCGCGGCCGCGGCCTATGGGGTGGCCCTGGGCGCCTGGCACGCCCCAGCCGATTCGGCGTCGGCCCTGTTGACCCAACTCCAGCCGGTCTATGAGACGTTACGGGCCACCCGGCCCACAGCCGTCAACCTGTTCTGGGCTATCGAGCGTATGCGCCGCTGCGCTGAGCAGGTGGCTGCCACCACCACCGACGCCGACCAGGTGCGCCGCCAGTTGCTGGCCGAAGCCGAGCGCGTGGCTGAAGAGGACATCGCCACCAACAAACGCATGGGCCAATACGGCGCCACCCTCATCGCGGACGGGATGAACGTGTTGACTCATTGCAATACCGGGGCCCTGGCCGTGGTGGACTATGGTACGGCCCTGGGCGTGATCCGCACCGCCTGGGAGCAGGGGAAACGCCTCCACGTCTGGGTGGACGAGACCCGGCCCTTCCTGCAAGGTGCGCGTCTCACCGCCTGGGAGTTGATGCAACTGGGCATCCCCATGACCCTCATCACCGACAATATGGCCGGTCACTTCATGGCCCGGGGCCAGGTAGACGCCGTGTTCGTGGGGGCCGACCGTATCGCCGCCAACGGTGACGTGGCGAACAAGATCGGCACGTATAGCCTGGCCGTGCTGGCCCAGGCCCACGGCATCCCTTTCTACTCCGTGGCCCCGGTCTCTACGCTGGACCTGACTCTGGCCTCCGGCGACCAGATTCCCATCGAAGAGCGGGACCCCCGTGAGGTCACGCACATTCGGGATATGCCGATTGCGCCGGCGGGCGTGCGGGCCGCCAACCCGGCCTTCGATGTGACGCCGAACCGCTACATCACCGCCATCGTCACGGACCGGGGCATCGTGTATCCGCCGTTTGTGGATGGGTTGCGACGAATCGTGGAGGGGGCCCATGGCTGACAGGCAACTGAGTGAACAAACTCTGCAGGAGATCATCCGGCGCATCGTCCAGGTCGCCCAGCCGGAGCGGATCATCCTTTTTGGCTCCGCCGCCCGGGGAGAGATGGGGCCGCACAGCGACGTGGACTTGCTGGTTGTCAAGTCCGGTGCACATCGCCGCAATCTGGCGATGAAGATTTATAGAAGCCTGACCGGGATAGGGGTTGCCAAAGACGTGATTGTGGTAACGCCGGAGGATATTGAACGTTACGGCAAATGCCCGGCTCTCGTCATCGAACCAGCCCTAAGAGAGGGAAAGGTGATCTATGTCGCCTGAACGCTTTCCCCCTGACGACCCTCGGGAGTGGCTAAATCGCGCCCGGAGTAGTCTGGCCCAAGCCGGCGCCGCGCTCCCCGGCATTTATTTGGAAGACCTCTGCTTCAACGCCCAACAGGCGGTAGAGAAAGCCCTCAAATCACTCTTGCTGCGGCGCGGCGTTCGCTTCCCTTATGTTAACGACTTGGCGGAGCTTTTCCATCTGCTAGAACAAGCGGGGGAACCTATACCTTCTCGGGTCCGCGATGCGGAGCAGTTGACGGATTATGCCGTGGAGGCCCGCTACCCCGGGTTGGCAGAACCCGTCAGCCACGAGGAATACGAGGAAGCCCTGGCTCTGGCGGAAACGGTCGTCCGCTGGGCTGAAGAACGGTTGCGCGGAGAGAGCGAGGAAGGAGGCCCATGACCTTCCAACTGAACTTGCTGCCCACGGCCATCGGCAGCCTGCCGCATCCAGACCCGATCACCGCCTGCCGGGCTATCATAGATGCTTTCCCGCAGGTACCCATCTGGCCCCAACTCCCCAAACGCAGTTTCCAGGAGAACATGTACGTCCAGTATAGCGAGGGGTTCCCCGGCGTGGTGCTGGATCACGCCGCCGGACGCATCTACGTGGACCGGGCGCAGGACCTGACCCCGGCCCTGGAACGGCTCTACACCGCCTATCTGGAAAGCGACCTGGATTTCGCGGCCATCAGCCCGGCCTACGCCGCCGGCCTGGCCGCGCTCCCCACCGTGTTGCGCGATGCGCCACCGCCGCTGGCCCTCAAAGGCCAGGTCACCGGCCCCATCAGTTGGGGCCTCACCGTGGTAGACCAGGATCGTCGCCCCACCCTCTACGATGACATCCTGGCCGACGCCATCGCCAGGCACCTGCACCTCAAGGCCGCCTGGCAAGAACAGCAACTCCGCCGGCTTTGCCCCACTGTCATCACCTTCGTGGACGAGCCATACCTGAGCGCGTTCGGCTCGGCGTTCGTGGCAGTGAGCCGGGAGCAGGTCATCACCCTGCTGGAAGAGGTTTTCGCCGGTATCCAGGGTCTCAAGGGTGTCCATTGCTGCGGCAACACGGACTGGAGCATCCTGCTGGAGACCTCGGTGGACATCCTGAACCTGGACGCCTATGATTATGCCGGCTCGCTGGCTCTCTACCCAGACGCGGTGCGGGCCTTCCTGCGGCGCGGCGGTGTCATCGCCTGGGGCATCTCGCCCAACCAGGATGATCTCATCGCCCAGGAGACTGTGGCGAGCCTGACGGACCGGCTGGAGGCCGCCCTGGAGCTGCTGATCCAGAAAGGTATTCCCAGAGAAGACCTGGTGGCGGCGATGATGATCACGCCGTCGTGTGGGCTGGGTGGCATGAGCCAGGCCGCAGCCGAACGGGTATTGATGCTGACGGCCGGCGTCGCAGCCGAGATGCAAAGAAGATACAGGTAACCGGAGGGGTAAATGACCATCGTCGTCACCGGCTCCCTGGCCTTTGATTACATCGTGCAGTTCCCCGGCTATTTCAAAGACCATATCTTCCCCGACAAGCTGCACATGCTCAGCGTGAGCTTCCTGGCTGATTCGATGCGCAAGCTGCGCGGTGGCTGTGCCGCCAACATCGCCTATAATCTGACCCTGGTGGGCGAACGCCCGCGCCTGGTAGGGACAGTGGGCGAGGATTTTGGCGACTACCGGGCCTGGCTGGAGGCCCAGGGCGTGGATACCTCCGGCATCACCGTAGTGCCTGGTGAACTGACCGCCACCTGCTTTATCACCACGGATCAGGCCAGCGCCCAGTTCACCGGCTTTTACACCGGCGCCATGGCCTATGCCAGAAATATCTCGCTGCGGGACCAGCCCGACTATCGCGGTTTCGACGTGGTGATCATCTCGCCCAACGACCCGGCGGCCATGGTCCGGTTCGCCCGCGAATGCCGCGACTTGGGCATCCCATACATCTATGACCCCGGTCAACAGATCATTCGCCTGTCCGGTGAAGAGTTGATCGACGGCCTCACCGGCTCGCGGATGCTCATCCTGAACGACTATGAACTGGAGATGGTCAAGAACAAGACCGGTCTCACAGATGCAGACATTCAGGAGCGCACCGGCATCCTTATCGTCACCCACGGCGAAGCCGGTTCCACGGTCTACGCTGACGGCCAGGTTTACGACATCCCCATCGCCCGGCCGCGCCGGGTGGTGGACCCCACCGGGGCCGGCGATGCCTATCGGGCTGGCGTGATCAAGGGCCTGGTCCACGGCCTGCCCCCGGCCGTCCTGGGCCGCTTGGGCAGTCTCACCGCCGTCTACGCCGTGGAAGAGTACGGCAATCAGGAGCATCGTTACCCCCTGGCCGAGTTCGCCGCGCGCTATCAAGAGAACTTTGGTCCGCTGGCGGGACTGGACCAGGTATTGGCCCAACGCCGCCCCAATCCGAGATGACTGTGGTGCGCGTGCAGCCGGTATCCGACAAGACCCGCCTGTTCGCCATCCTGAACCGCGAACGGCTGTATGCCGCTTATGCCATCGGCGACCTGGAACCCCACCTGTTTCATGCCTGCCGGTGGTATGTGGCCCGCGACCCCGGCTCAGATGATGCCCTGGCGCTGGGTTTGCTGTTCAGCGGCCTCAACCTGCCGATCATCATCACCCTGGGCGACGTGGCCGGCGTGGCCGCGATCCTGGAACAGGGCTTGCGCCCCGCGACTGCCTTCTTCAACTTTCGCGCCGGACACCTGCCAGCGGTCACACGCCACTATGACCTGGCGGAATACCAGGAGATGTGGCGCATGGCCCTCACCCCGGCCACCTTTCGCCCGTCTGAGCTGCCACTACATCCCAGACGCTTATACCCGGCAGACACCGCCGCTCTGAACACCCTGTATGATCTGGCCTGGGCCGGGCACTTTGCAGCTTATCAGGTGGAACAGGGCATCTTTTATGGCCTGTATGTAGATGATCAACTGGTCGCCACGGCCGGCACCCACATCATCTCGCCGACATATGGCCTGGCCGCCGTGGGGAATGTATTTACCCACCCGGCCCATCGCGGCCGGGGCTACGCCACCGCCTGTACCAGCGCCGTCATTCGTGATCTCCTGGCCCTGGGTTGCCGGGATGTGGTGCTCAACGTGAACGTGCGCAACGACATAGCCATCCACATCTACGAACGCCTGGGGTTTAGGTGCCATTGCCGTTATCTTGAGGGCCTGGGACGGCGGCGTCGGTCGGGCCTGCTGGCCCGGCTACGCAAATTGAGTGATATTGAGTGAGGAGAAACACCATGACTGAAGACTTTCGGCTACAAAACCCCACCTGCACCGCTTGCGGTGGGCCGGTCATGCAAGGCTGGACCGGCGAGTTCGCCCAGGCCCAACCACTGTTCCTGCACCGGGAGGGCGGCCCCAGAACCGACGACGCGCTGGTGGGCAAGGTCATTCACCTGCGGACCATCACCACCGTCTGCACTAAATGCGGTCACCTGGACTCATATGTGGCCCCCCAAGACCTGCAAGAACAACTGGAAATGGTGGATACCCGGGTCTGGAAACTGCCCAGCCCGGGCTGAAATGAGTTACCAGTTTCGGGCGCCGGGTTCCAAGCCCTATCACGCAACCCAACACTCGACACTCGAAACCCGAAACTCGAAACTCTCATAAAGAGGAGAAACAGTATGACAATAAAGCACGACGTACGAGACCTATCCCTGGCCGACCAGGGGCGTTCCCGCATCGAGTGGGCCGAGCAAGAGATGCCGGTCCTGCGGGGCATCCGCGAGCGCTTTGCCAGGGAGCGCCCCCTGGCCGGGGTGCGGCTCTCCGCCTGCCTGCACGTCACCACCGAGACCGCTAACCTGGCCCGCACGCTGGTCGCTGGTGGGGCCAGGTTGGCCCTGTGTGCCTCCAATCCCCTCTCTACCCAGGATGACGTGGCGGCTGCCCTGGTGCAGCACTATGGCGTCCCCACTTTTGCCATCAAGGGTGAGGATCACGAGACGTATTACCAGCACATCCACGCCGCATTGGCTCACGGCCCCCTGATCACCATGGATGACGGGGCGGATCTGGTGAGCACCCTCCATAAGGAGCGCACGGACCTTCTGGGCGGGGTCCTGGGTGGGACAGAAGAGACCACCACCGGCATCATCCGCCTGCGGGCCATGGCCGCCGCCGGCGCGCTACGCTATCCCATCATCGCCGTGAACGATGCCCTCACCAAGCACTTTTTCGACAACCGCTACGGCACCGGCCAGAGCACGCTGGATGGCATCATCCGGGCCACCAACCACCTCATCGCCGGCAAGGTGGTGGTGGTGGGCGGCTACGGCTGGTGTAGCCGGGGCATCGCCATGCGCGCCCGGGGCCTGGGGGCTAACGTCATCGTCACCGAGGTGGACCCGCTGCGGGCCCTGGAAGCGGTGATGGACGGCTACCGGGTCATGCCCATGAGCGAGGCCGCTCCCCTCGGTGACATCTTTGTCACCTCCACTGGCAATGTCAACGTGATTGATCGGCCTCATCTGGAGGCGATGAAGGATGGGGCCATTCTGGCCAACAGTGGGCACTTTAACGTGGAGATCAACATCCCGGCCCTGGAAGCGCTGGCGGTGGAGAAACGCCGGCCGCGCCCGTTCATCGAGCAATATGTGCTCCCCGATGGGCGGCGGATCAACCTGCTGGGCGAGGGCCGGCTCATCAACCTGGCTGCCGCCGAGGGCCACCCGGCCAGCGTGATGGACATGAGTTTTGCCAATCAGGCCCTCAGCGTCGAATACCTGGTGCACCAGGCCCGCCAACTGGACCGCCAGGTCTATCCAGTGCCCCGCCATATTGACGCCGAGATCGCCCGCCTCAAGTTGATCGCCATGGGCATCCGTATTGACACCCTCACGCCAGAGCAGGAAAAGTACCTGGCGTCGTGGGAAGCCGGCACGTAAACCGTCACAACGTCAATGACGCATGACGTTTGACGCATCACGAGACACACAACACGAAAGGAGTCCAATCGAACCATGTCAACCAGTTTCATGACTTCTCCCAAATATCTGTTCACCTCCGAGTCTGTAACTGAGGGGCATCCAGACAAGCTGTGCGACCAGATCAGTGATGCCATCCTGGACGCCATCTATGCCGATGACCCCTATGCCCGGGTGGCCTGCGAGACGGCCGCCACCACCGGCCTGGTCATCGTGGTGGGCGAGATCACCACTGCCACCTATGTGGATATGCCCACCATCATCCGTGACACGATCCGGGACATCGGCTACACGCGGGCCAAGTATGGCTTTGACAACGAGACCTGCGGTGTCATCACCTCCATCAAGGAGCAATCGCCAGACATCGCCCTGGGGGTGGACAAGGCCCTGGAGGCCAAAGAAGGCCAGATGAGCGAGGACGAGGCCATCGAGTTGGTGGGGGCCGGCGACCAGGGCATGATGATCGGCTTTGCCTGCACTGAGACGCCAGAGCTGATGCCCATGCCCATCATGATGGCCCACAAACTTTGCAAACGGCTGGCCCAGGTGCGCAAAGAAAAGATACTCCCTTACCTGCGTCCAGACGGCAAATCCCAGGTCACGGTGGAATATCAGTACGGTAAACCGGTGCGCCTGGACACCATCGTCGTTTCGGCCCAACATGACCCTTCCATCAGCCATGCCCAGATCACGGCCGACATCATCGAGCACGTGGTCCAGGCCGTGTTGCCGCCGGAGATGCTGGACCGGCGCACCCGTTACCTGGTGAACCCCACTGGCCGCTTTGTCATCGGCGGGCCGATGGGAGACTCCGGGGTAACCGGGCGCAAGATCATGGTGGACAGTTACGGGGCCATGGTGGCTCATGGCGGGGGCTGCTTCAGCGGCAAAGACCCCACCAAAGTGGACCGCTCCGCCGCCTATGCCGCCCGGTACGTGGCCAAGAACCTGGTGGCCGCCGGCGTCGCCGACCGCCTGGAGATCCAGGTGGCCTACGCCATCGGCGTGGCCCGGCCGGTGAGCATGTTGGTAGAGACCTTTGGCACGGCCCGCATCCCGGAGAGCCAGATCGAGGCCCTGATCAGGGAGCACTTTGACCTGCGCCCCGGGGCCATCATCCGCGACCTGAACCTGCGCCGGCCCATCTACAAGCCCACGGCCTGCTACGGTCACTTTGGCCGCACCGATATTGACGCGCCCTGGGAACGCACGGACAAGGCGGACCTGCTACGCAAAGAGGCCGGCCTAGCCTGACGGCGAGTAGACAAGGGGCGAGATTCGTACCTGCCCCTGTCTGACATCCGGGCGTATTAAACGCATGAGGGCACTGCCTCGCTCCCCACTTTGCGTCCCTTCGGGGAGGGGCATCGTAGGGGGTTTTTACGGTGGCGAAGCCGCCGCAAAAACCCCCAGAAAGGCTTTCTCCCCCCTGATGTCCCCTCCCTAACATAAGTTATGCACGGATGTCAGCCCCTGTTGCTTGCCTTTTCGTCACACATCGGTTATCATATAGCCCAAAGCGAGACGCGGAGGCATGATTGAGGGCTTTGATCACCGGCGTGGCCGGCTTTGCCGGTAGCCACCTGGCCGAGTACCTGTTGGACCATACCGATCTGGAGGTCTGGGGGGTGCTCCATCGCCGGGAGACCCACCTGCGAGGTCGAATCCACACGATCTCGGCCGATCTGAGCGACCCAGAGGTCGTGACCCGGCTGATCCAGGAGTGTCGCCCGGCCTATGTCTTCCACCTGGCCGCTCATGCCACCCCCTCGGCGAGCTGGGCCAACCCCTGGCAGACGATCCATGATAACCTGCGGGTACAGTTCAACCTGCTGGAAGCCCTGGTGAAGGCTCAGGTGCCGGCCCGGGTCCTGGTGATCGGCTCTGGGGATGCCTATGGGCTGGTCAAACCGCAAGACCTGCCGATCACAGAAGACGTGCCTTTGCGTCCGAATAACCCCTACGCTCTGAGCAAAGCCGCCCAGGACCTCTTGGGATTCCAGTATTTCGCCACCCATCGTTTGCCGGTGGTGCGAGCGCGGCCCTTTAACCACATTGGCCCGCGTCAGAGCGATGCCTTTGTGGCCGCCGCCTTTGCCCGCCAGATCGCCGAGGCCGAGGCCGGGCGGCGGGAGCCGGCCATCCAGGTGGGCAACCTCAGTACCCAACGCGATTTCACCGATGTGCGAGACATCGTGCGGGGTTACTGGCTGCTCCTGCGCCACGGGGTGCCCGGCGAGGTCTACAACCTGGGTTCTGAACGCGCCATCGCCATCGAGCAGTTGCTGAACCGGTTGTTGAGCATGAGCAGCATCCCCATTCGTGTGGAGCCGGACCCGGCCCGCCTGCGCCCGTCGGACGTGCCCATCCTGGTCAGCAATTGCCAGAAGGCTCGCCAGTTGACCGGCTGGCGGCCCGAGATCCCGTTGGAGCGCTCCCTGGCCGACTTGCTGGATTACTGGCGAGGACAGGTGCGCGATTGAAGCGTGCTTTGCTGGCAAGCGTATACTGCAACGTACAGTCAAGCGCCAGTAACGAGCAACCAGCAACCAGCAACCAGTAACCAGCAACCAGTAACCAGCAACCAGCAACCAGTAACCAGAACAACCAGCCTCAAGGAGGAGGCCATGAAAGCAGTGGTGCTTGTCGGCGGGAGTGGGACGCGCCTGCGCCCGCTGACCATCCAGACCCCCAAACCCATGCTGCCGGTGGTCAATCGCCCGTTCCTGGAACACGTGATTGACCACCTGAAGGCTCATGGATTCGAGGACATAGTCTTGCTGGTGTGTCATCTGCACGAGGTGATCCAGGATCACTTTGGCGATGGCCAGGCGCACGGTGTCCGGCTCACTTATGTGGTGGAAGAACAGGGGCCATTGGGCACGGCCGGCGCGGTCAAGAACGCCGCCCACTTGTTGACCGAGACCTTCCTGGTGCGGAACGGCGATACTTTGACGGACCTGAACCTGAGAGCGATGGTGGCCTTCCATCAGGAGAAAGGGGCGCGGGCCACTATCTCCCTGGCCCCGGTGGATGACCCCACGGCCTACGGACTGGTCCAACTGGCCGATGGTCGCCGGGTGGAACGCTTTGTGGAAAAGCCCAGTTGGGACGAGGTGACCACCAACCTGATCAACGCCGGCACCTATGTCCTGGAGCCGGGGGTCTTGCGGTATGTGCCGCCGGAGACGCGCTTCCTGTTCGAGCGGGGGCTGTTCCCCATGTTGTTGCAGGTGGGCAACGCCGTCTATGGTTACCCGTCCAACGCCTACTGGCTGGACATCGGCACGCCGGAGGATTATTTGCAAGCCCAGCGTGACATCCTCAGCGGCCAGATCGAGGTGGGCATCCCCGGTCGGCGCGTGGGGGAACGTGGCGATATCTGGCTGGGCCAGGGGGCACAACTGGACCCCACGGCGTTAATTCGAGGGCCGGTGGTCATCGGCCGGGGCTGTGTGATCGGGCCGCAGGTGCGGATCAATGGCCCGGTCGCCGTGGGCGATGGCTGCGTCATCGGCGAAGGCACGCTCATCGAGAACGCTGTGCTCTGGCAGCATGTGCGGGTGGCGCGCCAGGTGGTGCTCAAAGATTGCGTCGTGGCCAACGATTGCACCATCGGCGACAATGTCTGGATTGTGGATAGGTGCCTGGTGGGAGCCGGTTGCACCATCGGCGAGGGCAACAAACTGGAGCGCGGCCTGCAACTATACCCCGGCAAGACCCTGGAAGACAACGCGGTCCGGTTCTGAGCGCCAACCCGAATCCGGCCTGAAGCGAGATGGCTCAGTTCACTGCCATCTATAGTTTGGACTTTGGACCACATCACAAGGAGTAGAGGCTTTAGAGCCTATCCGAAAAAGATGTAGGACAGCCTTCCAGGCTGTCCAGCCAGGCTGGAAAGCCTGCCCTACAGTTTTTCGGATAGGCACTTAGCCGGATATGGCCCGCCTGAAGGCTCGACTCCAGAATTGTCCAGTTGAAGGGAGTACAGGCGTTGAAAGTTCTCATCACTGGTATCACCGGCTTTGCCGGCAGCCACCTGGCCGAGTACCTGCTGTCGCGCGGCGACGTGGAGGTCTACGGCCTGGTCCGCTGGCGCAGCAAGCTGGATAACCTGAGCGACCTGGCGGCCCAGGGCCGGTTGAACACGGCCGCCATCGAGATGAACATCACCAGGGCGGAGATGCTGGCCGCCTGCGCCCGGCCGGACCAGGTCAACCTGCTCCAGGGCGATATGACCGACGCCTATTCCATGAGGAGCCTCATCACGGTGGTGCAGCCGGAGCGCATCTTTCACCTGGCGGCACAGAGCTTTGTGCCGGCCTCCTGGAACCTGCCCGCCGAGACCCTCACCGCCAACATCGTCGGCGAGGTGAACCTGTTTGAGGCCGTGCGCGAATGGGGCGGCGATCCCCTCATCCATATCGCCGGCTCTAGCGAGGAATATGGCCTGGTCTTCCCGGACGAGGTGCCCATCAAGGAGACCAACCCCCTGCGGCCGCTGTCGCCCTACGCCGTAAGCAAGGTAGCCCAAGACCTGCTGGCCTGGCAGTACCATCGCTCCTACGGCCTCAAGACCGTGGTGACGCGCGGGTTCAACCATACCGGCCCACGTCGGGGCCTGGTATTTTCCACCTCCACCTTTGCCCGCCAGATCGCCGAGATCGAAAAAGGCATCCGGCCGCCGGTCATCAAGGTTGGTGACCTGTCCAGCAAGCGCGATTTTACTGACGTGCGCGATATGGTGCGCGCCTATTGGCTGGCCCTGGACAAGGGCCTTCCCGGCGAGGTCTATAACATAGGCAGCGGCAAGACCATGGCCATCGGCGAGATGTTGAATACCCTGCTGTCGCTCAGCACCGTCAAGGTGGAGGTGCAGCAGGACCCGGCCCGGATGCGCCCGTCGGACGTAAAGATCCTCTGGGCCGATGCCTCCAGGTTCCGGCAGCAAACCGGCTGGTCGCCCACCATCCCCTTCGAGCAGACCATGCGGGACTTGCTGGACTATTGGCGCGCGCGGGTGTAGACGAGGCGACTGCTCAGGCCGCCTGGTAATGCGACAAGATTTACAGGATTTACTTGGGGATAGTTCAATTGGTTGACATTTTTTGTGACCGAAGGCTTTCATTGCCCCTCCCCCCCTTTGTCTCTCTCCCACTGGCCTTGCGGACAGGGGGAGAGGGGGGATAAGGAGGGGGTTTTGCGACGAGCGGCTTCGCCACCCGCCGCAAAACCCCGTTTCCCAACCCCTCCCCTTGCCTGCCGCCCAGGCGAGCGGGTGAGTGAAGGGGACAGGGGGAGGGGTGAGGATTTTCCCAGAAAATTGAACCAGCCCCAATCTTGTCAATCCTGTCTGATCTGGCGACCAGGGTGAGCAGTTACAAAACGAGATTAGAAGCGAGGGAGTATGACCCACCCCATCAAATTCGGCACGGACGGCTGGCGCGGGACCATCGCCGAGGACTATACCTTTGCCAATGTGCGCCTGTGCGCCCAGGGCACCGCCCAGTATTTTCTGGACCTGGTCAAGGACACACGCAAACGCGGCCTGGTAGTGGGTTATGACACCCGATTCGCCTCGGAGCACTTTGGGGCGGCCGTGGCCGAGGTGTTGGCCGGCAACGGCATCCCGGTCTACCTGGTGAACACGGCGACGCCCACGCCGGTCTTTTCTTACAGTATCGTGGCCCAGGGCGCGGCCGGCGGTATCAACATCACTGCCAGCCATAATCCGCCCTGGGACAACGGCTTTAAGGTGCGCGGTGACTATGGGGGGGCCGTGGACCCGGTCGCCCTGCGGCAGATCGAGGCCCGCATTGACGTGGCCGACGTGACCGGCACCATCAAACGAAAGCCGCTGGCCGCAGCTCAGGCCCAGGGCCTGGTGCGCGTCTTTGACCCGGCCCCGGCCTACATCGAGCAGCTCAACCGCCTGGTGGACATCGAGCGCATTCGCCAGGCTGGTCTACACGTGGCCGTGGACCCCATGTGGGGGGCCGGGATGGGCTGGCTTCCCCGCCTGCTGGCCGGCGGAACCACCCGCGTCTCCGAGATCCACAACCTCCGCAACCCCCTGTTCCCCGATATGCGCCGCCCGGAGCCGATCCCACCCAACATCGCCCGCTTGCAGGAGACCGTGGTCAGGCTCAAGGCCGACGTGGGCATCGTCAATGATGGCGACGCGGACCGCGTGGGGCTGGTAGATGAGCACGGTCGCTTGGTGGACCAACTGCGGGTCTATGCCCTGTTGGCCCTCTATCTGTTAGAAGTGCGGGGCTGGCGTGGCCCCATCGTCAAGACCATCTCCACCACTTCCATGTTGGAAACGTTGGGTCGGCTGTACGATGTGCCGGTCTACCCCACCGGCGTGGGTTTCAAGTACGTCGCCCCCAAGATGCTGGAGACCGGGGCCATGATCGGCGGCGAGGAAAGCGGCGGCTATGCCCTGCGCGATCACGTCCCAGAGCGCGATGGCCTGCTGGTGGGCCTGCTGCTCCTGGATATGATGGTGCAGACCGGCCGGTCACCAGCCCAACTGGTGGACTGGCTATTCAGCAAAGTCGGGCCGCATTACTACGACCGCGTGGATCGGCAGTTGCCGCCAGATAAAAAAGACGCCATCCGCGCCCAGATCACCGCCAACCCCCCGCCGACGATTGACGGTAGGCCGGTGGTGGACATCTGGAGCGAGGACGGCTTCAAATTCACCCTGGACGACGGTTCCTGGCTTCTCATCCGCTTCAGCGGCACGGAGCCGATCATCCGCGTCTACACGGAGACGGACGCACCGGAGCGGGTGGAGCGCATCCTGGCCGAGGGACTGCGCCTGGCCGGGCTGGAGGCATAGGGCCACTGGGGAAGCGCGTCAGATGCTCAGACGCCAGGATTATGGCGAGGTCACAAGATTCGACCTGGCCCGGACCTTGCTGGGCCAGGGTCGTTACTGGACGACGGCCTATCTGGTGGATGGCCTGCTGATTGATACCGGGTGCGCGTTTAGCGCAGCGGAACTGGTGACCGCCCTGTCCGGGCGGCACCTGGTCGGCATTGTCAACACTCACACCCACGAGGACCACATTGGGGCCAATGGCCGCCTGCAACGCCAACGAGACGGGCTGCCGATCTGGGCGCACCCCCTGGCCCTGCCGGTCCTGGCCGATCCACGTGGTCAACAACCGTTGCATACCTACCGGCGCGTCATGTGGGGCTGGCCGGAGCCTTCCCAGGGGCAACCCGTCGCCGACGGTGCGGTCCTCGAGACCGAACGCTATCGCTTTCAAGTGGTCTATACGCCTGGCCATAGCCCGGACCACCTTTGCCTGTATGAGCCGGACCAGGGCTGGCTCTTCACAGGTGACCTGTTCGTGGGAGGACGGGACCGGGCCTTGCGCGCCGGGTATGACATCTGGGCGATCATCGCCTCCCTCAAGCGCATCGCGGCGCTGCCGGCCACCACCCTCTATCCCGGCAGTGCCCGGGTCCGTGACAACCCGGCTGGCGAGCTGGCAGCCAAGATCGCCCACCTGGAGGAGTTGGGTGAACAGGTCCAGACTCTCTACCGCCAGGGGCGCAGTGTGCACCAGATCGTTCAGGCCCTCTGTGGCGGCCCCATGCTCATCGAAGTCATTACCCTGGGGCATTTCTCGCGGCGACGATTGGTGCTCTCATACCTGGGCCTGAACGATGGTTGAGCGTCGGAAAATGCCACTCAAGTTCGGTTTCGGGAGACGCTTTTTACTGGTGGGGGGTCTGGGCAGCGCACTCGTGCTCTTTGGGTTGCCGTTAGTCCTGCTCCTCTGGGTTGGACGACCGGGGGTGGACCCGGCGACTCTGGGCGTAGCGCCCCGGTCGTTGCTCATCCCCCCGCTGCCGGAGACCGGCCTGCCCCTGGACCTGATCCAGTGGCTGATCCTGGCGGGCGGGCTGGCCCTGGGTTTTGCCCTGGGCACCTGGCCGCTGGTCTTGCTGCTAGAAAAGGTCCCCCAGATCGAACAGACCAGGCCCTGGTTGCGCTCTCACTTGCTCGCTGCCGTGGGCCTGGTCTCTCTGCTCACTTATGGGCTGAATTTCCTGCTCCCCTTTCCCCTGTCCCGATACTACAACCTCACCCTGGTCTGCATGGGCCGGATCGCCGACCGGGATGCCGGGATGGCCCTGGCGGCCACCGCCGCCGTCCTGGCCTTGTTCCTCCTCTATGCCCTGGCCTGCTGGCTGTGTCGAAAGGGCGTGGGGCGCGGACTGTGGACCGTGGTCCTCGGCGGGGCCGTGCTGTTCTCCCTCGTCAACCTGGCGATGGTCACCGGCAACAGCACGGACATTTATGACAATATCGCCCGGGGGCGCATCACCGGCATCCACCAGGGCAACCCCTACGTCCACACACCGGCAGACTATGCCTTTGAGCCGTTCCCGGACTATACCTCGTGGGATGACACCACCTCGGCGTATGGCCCGTTGTGGGAGACCGTGAGCGCGCTTCTGAGCCGTCTGGCCGGTGACACGCTCTGGTCCAACATCCTGGCGCAAAAGTTGCTGGCTCTGGCCTGTTACCTGCTGAGCACAGCCCTGATCGCCGCGATCTTGCATCGGATCGCGCCAGCGCGTGCGCCGGCCGGCACGCTCATCTTTGCCTGGAATCCCCTGGTCCTGTTGGATGGTGTGGCTAATGCCCACAATGATTTGCTGATGGTGACCCTGTTCCTGGGGGCCTGGTGGTTCCTCTGCTATGCCCGGCCGATAAATGTCGCCGCCAGCGGTGAACCACGGCCGGATCGGGTGAGTGAGGGACTGGCCTTACTCTTGTTGATGGCGGCCGTGCTGGTCAAGTTTATTCCGGCGTTGTTGTTCCCCTTTTTCCTGCTGTATCTGCTCCGTCCGGTCCAGGCGGGAGAGACCTGGCCACGCCGCCTGGGATGGAGTTTGCTGCTCCTGCTCCCGGCGGCATTGCTCGTGATCGAGTATTATGCGATCTTCTGGGAATGGCCGGCCATCACCACCACCTTCACCCGGCGGGCCGAGATGTTCCGCATGTCCGTCCCCAGCGCAGCGGTGAACATCCTGCGGCCACACCTGGGCGAGGAGGCGGCGATGGCGACGGTGCGCGAGCCGTTCCTGTGGGCCTTTACCCTGGGCTACCTGGTATTGGTGGGCCGAACGTCGCTGGCTCTCTGGCCGGGGCCAGTGACCGTTCCCATCTGGGACCGGCTCGGCCGCCGCCTCTTTGGGCCGCTGCCGCGGGGCCGCCCCATAGAGGTCGTGCTGCGGGCCAGTCTGATCGCCTTGCTCCTCTACCTGCTTCTGCTCAGCTTCTGGTTCTGGCCGTGGTATCTGATCTGGCCGCTCGCCCTGCTGGCCCTGCTGGGCGATGAACGGCTGCTGATTCCCCTGATCCTGGCCGGTTGCGCCGGGGAACTGGGCCATCTGGCCTGGAACTTTTTGTGGTACTGGTGGGGCATCACCTGGGAAGTCACGTATCAGATTGATGCCCTGGTGATCGCCGGGCTGACGATACCAGCCTTACTGGCCTATATGATCCTGGGCTGGAAAAAGCCACCGACCACAGCCTGAAGGTGGTCTGTTGGTCAGTGAGGCCAGCCGAC
>DAOTYG010000214.1:0-2378 GCA_034435155.1 Anaerolineae bacterium
TACGGGTACACAGGGCTGTGCCTCCTGACCCGGTTTGATAGATGCGCAAAATCACGCTACTGATGGTGCCATCGAGCGGGTTGCCGCTGGCATCGGTCAGCCGGCCCTGGACGGGAATGTAGGCCCCCACTCCACCCGGCTCATCGCCGGTCACACCGGTGGCGTCGCCCGGCTGCGGCCCCTGGGCCTGGGAGATGCCGCCGGCCAGGGCCAGCAGCATCGCCACGATCAACATACCGCTGAGCATTCGCTGTTTGTTCATCAGGCACCTCCTATTACGTTTCACGTTTTACGCCTGTAACTGCCTACCCTCCCGCAAGTTCGGGCGCAATCTCCGCACTGAAGTGCGCCGCAATGAGCTGCTCGCTCTCTTGCCAGCCGCTTTCTAACCCGCGGGAGGGTGGCGGGTAGGTATTTACTTACGCCTTATGTTTCACGTCTTCGCCACCGTTCCAGCACCTGGTCCAAGACCCACCCGGCCACCAGGGGACTCAGCACCGCCTCGCCCCGGCTGACGGCGCGCACCGCCGCGCTGAGCTGCTCCGGCCGGGCGGCCTCCCAGTTCAAGTGACCGACTGCGCCGGCCCGGAGCGCCTCCAACACCAGCGGTCCCTGGTCGGCAGCAGCCAGGACGATGATCCGGCCCTGCTGAACCTGGCCGATGGCCGGCAGGTCCGCCGCGTTGATAGCCCACAGGATCACGTCGGGCTGGAGCGACTGGATGTGGGCCAGGGCCTGGTCGCCAGGGGCCTCGCCCACTATCAGAATGTCGCTCACGCCGTCAAGCCCGACGCGCATGGCCCGCCGGGTGGCCTCGTCGTGGTATAGGATCAGTACCCGGATCGGAGCGCCCATGTTGCTTTGTTGACCTCGCTGGGTTCTCTTCCCAGCCCATTATCGCCGATCTGACGTCGGATTGACAAGAGAAACAGTTACCAACCGGAGAGAGTACTTTGTATGGGCCGGGAGGTAAAAAAGTACCCCCGGACCGGGTTCTGTCCCCGGCCAGGGGGCACCTGGCATTCAGCCGCGCCTCAGAAACTTGTTTGTCACCCTGAGGGCGCGGTCTGTGCGCCCGAAGGGTCTCATTCACTGCAAACGAGATGCTTCGGCGCAAAAACCGCGCCTCAGCATGACAGTTTCTCTCCTGGCGAAGGGTGCGCCGCGCCCTGGAAAACGATCAACTGTCTACCGCTTGCTGGCGCGTCTCGGTGATAACGTGAAGGAGGGCCTCGCTGCCGCCGAACGTGCGTGCCAGGGTTTCCAAACCATTCAGGAACTTGTCCTGGGTGGTCGGCGGGGTAATATCTCTGCGCTGAATTTCGCTCAGCATTTGATACACGCTGACCCGGGCGTGACGGGCCGCCGTGCTGAGGTCAATCTCGCCCCGGCTATAGGCCTGAATCGCTTCTTCCAGGCGACAGCGGGCCAGCCCTTCCAGGACGAATTTCCGCATCAGCGTGGCTTCGGATACCCCCTGAGCCTGACTGATGCGTCTCAAGACGCGGCTTTCCTCCAGTGCCAGCCGAATGGATTTGGTAATCACAGTTTCACGGTCTTTTTTGAAAGGGTATGGGGGGTTGATCTCCCTCCAAACTGGCCCAGCCACGGCGCAGGGCGAGCAGGGCGGCCTGGGTGCGGTTGGCGACGTGGAGCTTGTCGTAGATCTCGCTCAGGCGGTTGGCGACGGTGCGCTCTGACAGACACAACTGTCGGGCAATGGCCCGGTTGTCCGCGCCCTGGGCCACCAGGCGCAATACCTCCATCTCGGCCGGCGTGAGGTTTTCCACCTCGGCCCCGGCCGGGGCCTGGCTGAGCCGTCGGAACTCGTCCAGCAGCCGGGCCGCCAGGCCAGGGTCAATCAGCGCCTCGCCCCGGTGGACGGCCCGCACGGCATCCACCAATTCCTGCTCGTCAATGTCCTTGAGCAGATAGCCCCGCGCGCCGGCCTTGATCGCCTCAAAGACATAGTGGTTCTGTTTGTACATGGTGAGGATGATCACCCGCGCCGCCGGGTTGTCTTCCATGATCTGGCTGGTGGCCTGGACCCCGTCCAGGACGGGCATGTTGATGTCCATGAGGATCACGTCGGGCCGCAGCCGGCGGGCCAGCTCCACGGCCTCCTGACCGTCGGCGGCCTCGCCTACCACCTCCAGCCGGCCCAGGCCCTCGCAGATCTGGCGCAAACCCTGGCGAAAGAGTCGGTGATCGTCGGCAATGAGTACGCGGATGGGGGACATAGGCCCTCCTCTTTTTTACCACGAAGGTAACTACCTACCCTCCCGCAGGTTTGGGCGCAATGACCAGGCCAGACGCCGCAGACGCGCCCAGATGATCGGCTGCATCGGTTGCCAGCCCCTTTCTAACCTGCGGGAGGG
>DAOTYG010000215.1:0-13352 GCA_034435155.1 Anaerolineae bacterium
GGAACAGCCGCCAGATGAACCAGGTCTTGCCCTTCTCCGGGCCGTCCAGGATGAGCAGGAGTTGCTGGTGGGTCTCGCCACGCAGCATCCGGCGGAACAGGCCCAGCTCTGGCTCGCGGTCCACAAATTTGTCGAGCAGGTCCCTGAACACGCTCAGTCCTCCGGGTCGTGGGGCAAGCTGACAGCTTGCCCTACAAGGTCACGCCCGGCCACGTCGCGGATGGTCGCGCCGGTAAAGACGTTGCCCTGGCCAAAGTCCACGCCACCCTGGCGCTTGTCTATGCGCGCGCCCGCGCCGTAGGCCACGTCGCCCCCGGCGTCCATGTGGACGTCGTGGCGGTCGCTGACGGGCATATTCACGGCGAGGCTGTCCGATGGGGATGGGAGCGGTGCGGTTGGCTCCCCCGGCCCGGCCGGCGGCGGGGTCGGGGGCTTATCCGTGCCCACCAGCTCCACGCCCGCGCCCAGGCCGCTCACCTTCGCGCTCTTGAGCCGGCCAGAGAGCACCAGGGCCACCACCGCGACCAGGACCACCAGCAGCACCAGGCCCAGGCAACACGAGCCGAGCAGGGTCAACAACGCCACCACAGCCGGGATGTCCATCTATCACCTCCAGATGCCGGTGCGTGACACTTCCGAAGTGCCATGCCCCTTCTTGGGCCAGGATATTGTACCACGGCCGGCCTGGCTGGTCAATCGGCAACAGAAAATTGACAGAATCACCATCTTGTGATATAATTAGCGTGCCGAATAGGACAAAGGCTGTGAACAGGAATAGTAGCCAGCGACACGGGGCGCAGAGAGTCGGCCCTCTGGTCTGAAAAAGGCCCGGGTGCTGCGAGGCCGATGCCCATCGGCGCTGGTGAATGGGCCTGGGAGCCGCCGGTGGAACGGGCGTAACAGCCCCAGTACACTGGGCCGGAGACGCCACCGTTATCCGGGCGCGCGGTATCGGGACCACGGTCCCCGTACCGGCAACGAGTGAGGCTGGCTCACCGGGATTCGTTTCCCTGCCTTCACGGGCAGGGTTTTCGTTTAACCGGCACGGCCAGCCTAACCAGGGTGGCACCACGGGCGCTTGCCGTCAAGCCCTCGTCCCTGCGGGGAGGGGGGCGTTTTGTTTTTAAGGCGAGTAGACAAGAAACAGGTAGACAAGGGGGTGAATCTACGAATGGACGAATAGACGAATGGACGAATGGACGAATGGACGAATGACGTTTGACGCATGACGCACCACGCTTTACGATTCACAAATCACTGACAGGAGGAGCAGACATGGATACCCAGACTACCCGGTTCGTTCTCAATGAGGCCGACATCCCCGAGGCGTACTATAACATCGCCGCCGACGTGCCGGTACCCCTGCCGCCGGTGCTGCACCCGGGCACTGGCCAGCCCATCGGCCCGGCCGACCTGGCACCGTTGTTCCCGCTGGCCCTCATCGGGCAGGAGGTCAGCACGGAGCGGTTCATCGAGATCCCGGGGCCGGTACGCGAGGCGTACAAGCTCTACCGGCCCACCCCCCTGATCCGCGCCCGGCGACTGGAACGCGCCCTCGACACGCCGGCGCACATCTACTACAAGCACGAGGGCGTCAGCCCGGCCGGCAGCCACAAGCTCAACACCGCCATCGCCCAGGCGTTCTACAACCAACAGGAGGGCGTGCGGAAGCTGGTGACGGAGACCGGCGCCGGGCAATGGGGGTCCGCGCTGGCGATGGCGTGCCGGTTCTTCAACCTGGAGTGCGAGGTCTTTATGGTCAACGTGAGCTACCGTCAGAAGCCCTACCGCCGGGTCCTGATGGAGACGTTCGGGGCGACGGTGCACGCCAGCCCATCCCCGGTGACGAACGCCGGCCGGGCGGTGCTGGCCGAGCAGCCCGACTCGCCGGGGTCGCTGGGCATCGCCATCAGCGAGGCCGTGGAGGTGGCCGCGTCGTCGGGCGGCCAGGCCAAGTATAGCCTGGGCAGTGTGCTCAACCACGTGCTGCTACACCAGACCGTCATCGGTCAGGAGGCGCAACGGCAGATGGAGCTGGCCGGCGAAGCCCCGGACGTGGTCATCGGCTGCGTGGGGGGCGGGAGCAACTTTAGCGGGCTGGCCTTCCCGTTCCTGCGCGAGCGGCTGACGAACGGCCGGCGCTGCGCCACCCGCTTCGTCGCCGTGGAGCCGACGGCCGCGCCGTCGCTGACCAAAGGCATCTACGCCTACGACTTTGGCGACACCATGCAGATGACGCCGCTGGTCAAGATGTACACGCTGGGGCACACCTTCATCCCGGCCGGCATCCACGCCGGGGGCCTGCGCTACCACGGCATGGCCCCGCTGCTCTGCGCGCTCTACGACGCCGGCTACATCGAGGCGGTGGCCGTGCCGCAGCTCTCCACCTTCGCGGCGGCGGTGCAGTTCGCGCGGGCCGAGGGCATCATCCCCGCGCCGGAGTCAGCGCACGCGATCCGGGTGGCGATTGACCACGCGCTGGAGGCCAAAGAATACGGGCAGCAGCGCGTCATCCTGTTCAACCTGTCCGGCCACGGCCACTTTGACCTGGCGGCCTACGAGCAATACCTGGGTGGCCAGTTGGAGGACTATGAGTACCCGGCCGAGGCGGTGGCGGCCGCGATGGCGTGTCTACCAAGAGTAGGCAGGTAGACAAGGAACGAATCTACGAATGGACGAATGGACGAATGGACGAATGACGTTTGACGCATGACGCACCACGCCTTACGCCTTACGTTTCACGTTTTACGTTTCACGACAAGGAGGTTCTGCCCATGAACATAGAACCCACGATTCGCAAACGGATTCTGACCGGCGACCGGCCCACCGGCCGGCTGCACCTGGGCCACTACGTCGGCTCGGTGCGGGACCGGGTGGCGCTCCAATACGACTACGACACCTTTGTCATCGTGGCCGACGTGCAGGCCCTCACCACGAATTTTGACCGGCCGGAGGGCCTGGCCCGCGATGTGCGCCAGGTGGCGCTGGACAACCTGGCGGTCGGCATGGACCCGGCCGCCTGCACGATCTTTGTCCAGAGCCTGGTGCCGGCCATCGCCGAGTTGACCGTGCTCTACTCGATGCTGGTGACGGTGAACGCCCTGCGCCACAACCCCACCATCAAGACTGAGGCGGCGCAACGGGGCTACACGGACCTGACCTACGGCTTCCTGGGCTACCCGGTGAGCCAGGCCGCCGACATCACCTTCTGCCGGGCGCACCTGGTGCCGGTGGGCGACGACCAGATGCCGCACATCGAGCTGACGCGCCGGGTGGTGCGGCGGTTCAACGAGCTGTACCGGCTGCCCGGTGGGGAGGCGGTCTTCCCGGTGCCAGAGGGCCGGGTGGGGCGCGTGGGGCGGCTGGTGGGGCTGGACGGCCAGGCCAAGATGAGCAAGAGCCTGGACAATTGCATCTACCTGGACGACACGCCGGCCGAGGTGGCGCGCAAGGTGCGCCAGGCCGTCACCGACCCGGCCCGCATCCACCCTGGCGACCCCGGCCACCCGGAGGTCTGCACCGTCTTTGCCTATCACCAGGCAGTGAACGAGGGGGCTACAGATTCACCCGCTCCGGCGGGGTCTGCTGCTCCGTCGGCGACCGTAGGGAGTGCGACCCCGACGTTGGCCCAGGAGTTGGAGGAACTGTGCCGGGCCGGGCGCATCGGCTGCGTGGCCTGCAAGGAGCGGCTCATCCAGGCCATCAACGACCTGCTGGCCCCCATGCACGAGCGACGCGCGCCGTACCTGGCCCACCCGGCCCGCATAGACGAGATCCTGGCCGAGGGGACGCGCCGCGCCCGGTCCGAGGGGGAGGAGACCATGCGTCGGGTCCGCCAGGCCGTGCGGATTGATTACTTCCCGCTCCCGCCGGGCGAGGAACTGCCGCCGGCCCTCTCGTTCCTGGCGGCCCCGGCCTTTGCCCACAGTTTCGTGCCGTAACAGAAACCTCCCGCAGGCTCATGCCTGCGGGAGGCTTGACACTGGTCGCTCAAGATGGCCCGGCCTGGCGGGGATGCAAGTTGCCGGATTCGTCCGCCTCCAACACGGTAAGCTCCGGCATGGGAAAGTGGCGGGGGTTCGTGGTCACCAGGATAGCCGCGCAGTGCCGGGCAGACGCAGCGATGACCGCATCGGGGCCGCTCAGAGTGATACCCCGCTCTCGCCAGACACGGATCCACTCGCCGGCCAGGTCTGCAGTCTCACTATCCAACGGGTGCGTCTGTAGAGATGTCAACAACTGGGTGGTGGCTGACCGTTCTCGCTCTCGCATGCCCCGGATCACCTCTACCCGGGTGAAGGAGGCGATGTAGAGGTCGCCCTCGTCAGCCAACCGGGATAGCAGGGCGTGGTATCCAGGCATGTTGCGCAAGTGACGAATCAGGATCCCGGTGTCCAGCAGGTAATCAGCCATACGCCGGTTACTCCGGGCGATCCCAGTTCAAGGCGGCCCGCCCCTCGGCTACCCAGCGATCAATATCCGTGCCCGTGGCAAGTTCCGGGTGATCCTCGTCGCGCCAGGCCCCGGCTGAAGACTCCAGGGCCGTGCGCAGCTTGAGCCGGCGCAACTCGCGGGCCACAGCCTCGCTCACGAACCGGGTGCGCTGGCGAGCCGGAACGTAACGACGCAGGTCGTCTACCAGGGGCTTGGGCAGGTAGAGATTCAGACGCTCGGTTTCGAGAGCGGCTTTGCTCATAGGTCTCTCCTCACCATTTATCTGCACCGTAATTATAGCACAATACTCTATCGCCATCAAGCCGGGAGCTTGACATCCATGCGTAAATTAAACGCACGAGGGCACCGCTCCCCCCCGCTTCGCGTCCCTCCGGGGAGGGGAAAGACTGCCTCATAGGGGGGCAGCGGCGAAGCCGCCGCAAAACCCCCTCGAGGCTTTTCCCCTCCCGTGCCGCGCGGCCGGGGCCAGAACCACGTAGCCTATACCTGGGCTCTGCGGTTCGAGGCCACGAGTCAGAGCCAGCAGCTACATACTGAGCTTTTAACTCTGGCTCGCCCCCACCAACGCCACCCGGTTGGGATCCTGCGGGTCGTACTTCACCGTCACCCGCGCGCCGGGCTGGTATTTGGGAAGGGACGCCTGGAGCACCATGGCGTGCGTCTGGGCGCGGAAGGGCGACTCTTGCGCCGGCCACACGTCAATCGTCAGCCGCATCAGCTCCGCCGTGCCGCCATACGCTTGAATGCCCACCTTGTCTGCCGCCATGATCTGGCCTGGGGCCGATACTCCGACCCGATCCAGGTCGGTCCCCACGATCTCCGAGTCCAGCACCAGCCTGTACGCCGCCTGGGGGTCCAGGCCCGGGGCCTGCACCAGGTTGGCGAGCACGCCGAGGTTGCGCAGCACGGCCACCTTGCTCCGGTCGGCGGGGTCATACCGCACCAGCAGGGTGGCGCCCGGCTGGTACTGGGGGATCTCCAACACCGAGACCATGTGCGGCACCTGGGCCTGGAAGACGGAGCCGTCGGCCGGCTGGACCTGCAGCAGAAGATTGACCTGCCAGCTTTCGTTCACACCGACGGTCATCTTGAGGCCGGTTTGCTGCATGTCCATGAGTGTGGCCGGCGCGGTCTCGCCGGCGGCCAGCAGCTCCCTGTTCACAGACCGCTGGCGCAAGGCACGCACGAGAACCGGCCCGACGGCCAGCGCCGTCAGCGCGAGGACCACCACCGCAAAGCCGATGCTGGCCACCACGATGATCACGATGACCAGCCAACCAATGGCATCTGGATTCATGGTTTCTCCTTCTTGACGTAACTACACCCTCCCGCAGGTTGGGGCGCAATGGGCAGACCAGACGCCGATGAGCGTGCCCCAATGACCGGCGGCCTCAGTTGCCAACCACTTCCTAACCTGCGGGAGGGTTCAGGGTGACTGGCCCTGGGGCCGGGGCCGGCCCAGGGGCAGGGGCCAGCCCTGCCCCTACGGCGGTCGCCCCGTGGGGCCGGCCCGGGGGTAGGGGCCAGCCCTACCCATACGGCGGTCGCCCCGTGGGGACGGGGCCAGCCCAGGGGCAGGGGCCAGCCCTGCCCCTACGGGCTGTTCTTGAGCACCAGCGGCAGGTAGACCGCCAATCGCTGTTCCGCGATCATGAGATCGGTCGCCCCCAACGTCGTCAGCGCGCTGTAGGCGATCATCGCCAGATCGCTCTCGGGATCGAAGGCGATGGAGGCATAGGTTGCATTTAGCATGTAACCGCTGTCGTCAACAGTTGTGCATTGCCAGGTGTCAAAGAGATCTGGTGTGGGGCCACAGTTACCATAGGGCAGGCCCAGAACGGACGCGGGTTGCGCCACTTTGAGATCGCGCCCCGTCGGCACATGGGCGCTCATGTAGGCGATGAGCGGATGATTGTAGCTATCTAAAGCCAGCGATATGCCGGCCTGGGTCAGGCCCGTTCCGATGTACTCGATGTCATCGCACTGGAACGAGTTGCCCGGCCCACAGTTGCCGCCGGATACATTACGAGCATATTTCAGCCTTCCGTTCGTGGCATCGTAGTAGGCAAACTGCAGCGTATCGGTCACATTAGCCGGCGCGTGGAATGAGACCACCCGACCCACGTTCGAGCCGTCCGTCCCATCCACGGTGACGCAATACCAGGCGTTGCCGGTGCCGCAGTTGCCGCCGAATCCCATGTAATAGGCATATTTGAGATCGCCGGCGCCGCCGTTGTAATAGCCGATATGCGCCACGCCGGTAAAGTCAGATTCGCCTATCGAGGTGTATTGGCCCATCTTGTTGCCGCTGTCCACGGTTTCGCAGTGCCACTTTCCGGCCGCGCTGCCCACGCCACAGTTGCCCCCGCTGGACACCCGGTAGGCGTAGTTCAACTCGTCGTCGAACATGGAGCTCTCCATGTAGAAGGCGATCTGCGGCTTTCCGTCTGCGGTGTACTTCAGCGAGGCATATTGCCCATAGCTCGGCGCGCCCACAGAACCGCTGTCCTGCACCGTGACGATTGTCCACTGGCAAGAAGGCAGGCAGGAGTATTCGGCGAACTTGAGCGCGCTATTATCGGCGTCGTAGTAGGCCACGCCGATGCGCCGGGTGTTGAGGGGCCCCGGGTCAGTGGGATGGACGTCAATCGAGCTGTACATGCCGACGTTGCCGCTATTGTCCACAATCTCGCAGTACCAGTCGTTGTTCGGCCCGCAGTTGCCCCCGCTGCCCACGTAATGCGCCACCTTCAGGGCCGTGTTGGTGGCGTCGTAGTAGCTGATCCAGGGGGTGCCGGTGCCAGGGTCGAAGGCGATCGCCGCGTAGTCACCGACGTCGCCAGCATAATCCACCCGGTCCGTGAACCACCTGGCGCTGGCCTGGATGCCTGGTGGGGGAGAGTTTGCCTGGACCGGGCCAGAGCCAATCGCCAACAGCAACATGACGGCCATCATGGCCACGCTGAACCAGGCCCGCGCTGCCCAAGAAACACGCGGCAGAAAGTTGAACGTTCTCATCGCTTTACTCCTTTTCTTTTTGTTGATTTGTGAATGAACCGCTCTAAACATTGGCGTCAATGTTGCTCCACGCGGCGACCACGTCTGCGACCCCCAGCTCACCCAGTCCGGCCTGCCTGCCAGGTCGCAGACGTGGGGCCGGGGGCTGGATTGGGTGGCAAGCCGTAGGGAGACCTTCAAGCGCGGGGCGCACCCCGTAGGATGAACATGCTCCCGCTGGATCGCCAGCCCGTAGGGAGCGGCCCGGCGGCGGATCTGACGATCCGCCGCGAACGGGGTCTATTTTCGGGGGAGTGCGATCCGCGTTTCTTGAGGAGCACAGCACCCCTCTCGCACTCCGCTCACCGATAGTCCCGCAGCACCAGCGGCAGATAGACCCGGAAATACCATTCGTCCGCGCCGATGTCGGGGACGTTCAGGCGCAATTCGCCATCTATGTCGGTGGTCACCCCGGCGTCCACGCCCGCGTCAATCGCCGCCGAGCCGGGGCCAAGGTGATAATCCCCGCCGGCCGGGTCCACAAAGCGCGGGTCGCCGCTCAGCGGATTGGCGCCGCTGATGCCAGGGTTGGTGACGACCCAGAAGAGTGTGTGGTCGGCGCTCACGGTGGCGCCGGCCGGGGTGGTGTTGGTGATGCCCCAGGTGACGCTGGCGACGAGCGTGTTCGTCAGAGACAGCGCGGCGTACTCCCCATAGACGCCATAGCCGGAGCCTGCGCCGACCAGCGTGTTATGGAGCAAGGTGGCCGTCAATATTTTGGACGCGCTGCCATACGCTGAAAACGCCCTGCTCCCGCTGCGGGCGACGAGGTTGTTGAGCAGCGTGGGGCCGTCGCCTGAGCCGCTCGTCAGGCAGATGCCCTCGAGGGTGGCGTTATCCACCACGCGGTTGCCCTCGAAGCGCGCCCGGCTGTACTGCAACCAGACAGCGGTGTAGCCAATGTTCCCGTAAGCCAGGTTGCCCAGGTAGTGGGCGGTGCCGCCGTATTGGAACAGGCCCGCGCCGCTCCCGGTGCCTGTGCTATTGGTCCGGTTGCCCGCGACGACGTTGCCCTGGATCAGCGCGCCGTCCGGCCCGCCATAGATGCCTCCGCCCCAGCCGACCGTGCCCGTGGTCGTGGCAGTATTGCTGAGCACCTGGTTGAATTGCAATTGCAAGCCGCTGCTGCTGCCCGTCAGGTATATCCCTCCGCCACTCCCCCAGTACGCCGTGCTGGCGGCGTTGCTGATGACCAGGTTGTAGCGGACGATGGCTTGCCCGGCGTTGACCAGGTACAGCCCGCCGCCGTAGCCCTGGGTGCCGGGAGAGGCGGCCGCGACGTTGTTCGTGATGGTGTTGTTGAGGATGAGCGGGTGCGCGTCGTTCACAAAGACACCGCCGCCGCGGCCATTAGAAACCGGCAGCCCGGTGGCGTTGCCGCGCGTGACGATGAAGCCATCCAGTGTGGGAGTGATGTTACCGTTGATATACACCACCCGCCGCGCTCCCTCGCCGTCCAGCGTGGTGGGGTAGACGGCGGGGTCGCGCCGGATTGAACCGTCGGGATTGCCGCTCCACCCGCCATAGAGTGTGATGGACCCGGTAAGGGTGATGACGGCGGCGCCCGTGCCGGTGTAGACGCCGCCGGCCACGTAGATGGTATCGCCGTTGGCGGCCAGGCTCAGCGCGGTCTGCAAGGCGCAGGGCGCGGCCTGCGTGCAGGCGCTGCCGCTGCCGGTGACGGTGACGAACCGGTCGGCAGCGATTGACGCGGCCTGGGCGATGTGCAGCCAGGTCAGCAGGACCAGAATCAGCCCCAGACCCAAAACAATGATCCCGAAGAGACGGGTGGCTTTCATCTCGCATTCTCCTCTTCATTACTCAACCGCTGTAGCAGCTATCTCGACGATGAACGTCACCAGCGACGGTCAGTCGCGGAAATGGCGCGTCTCGCCGCTGAGCACGTGCCGCACCTGGCCGCGCCACTCGCTGCGGCCCTCCCCCAGCTCTTCCCGCCACACCCGCACGGTGAACAACTGGGAGCGGGGCTGAGATTCTGTGGAGTTCGCAGCGACAGATGGTTTGGGCACAGACTCTCCCGGCAGCCGACGATGAGATTCACCCACGGGTTTGCGCAGCCTTCTCGATACGGATCAGTATAGCACAGATGGCGTTTCCCAAGCGTTGCCTGGAGCGTTGCGCGAGGGACAAAAAAGGCCGGCCAGGCTCGAAAAACCCGGCCGGTCGCTCATGGATGACTGCCCGTCGCCGTTGGGGGTGTCCTGTTCTACTGCTCCAGCGCGCAGGCGATCACCTGGTCCAATGTCAGCGCCTGGCCGGCGGCCCACGCCGCCGCGAAGGCCGGCTCGCCCAGCGCAGCGCGCGCGGCGGCCATATCCCGCTCACACTCGGCGCGTTCGATCGGCGCTATGAGCACCCCGATCGTCTTGCCCAGACGTTCCGCCGCGCCGAACAGCCGCGCCGCGCGTTCCCACTGCGCCTCGGCCACGGCCAGGCAGGCGAGCGCTTCCAGCAGGTAGAACAGGCCCCAGGAGTTGTTCATCTCGGCGAGGATGATGACCGCCCGACGGTAGCAGGCGTGGGCCTGGGCATAGTCGCCGGTGAGGCGGGCGGCGTGCCCTAGAAAGTAGCGGGCGCGACACTCCAGATAGTGGTCTTCGGGATCGCGAAACAGGGTCAGGCTTTCTTCCAGGAGGGCGCGCGCCCGGGTATAGTCTCCTTGCCGCAAGGCGACACACCCCAACTCGCTCAAGACCCGCCCCATGCCGCTCCGCTCGCCCAACGCGCGATAGAGGGCCAGGCTCTCCTGATAGTACGGCTCTGCCCTGTCCAGAGCTCCCTGGGCGCCGAACAAAAGTCCCAGCCGGGCCAGCACATCGGCCAGGCGCGGCCGGTCATCCAACGCCCTGTCCAGCGCCAGGCTCTGCTCCAGGAACGCCTGCGCGGCCGCAAAGTCACCCTGATAGTAGGCGATTCTGCCGGCCCCGCGCAGCGCCCTGGCCCGCAGGGCCGGTTCCGCCGCCACACCCACGCGAGTCAGCAACCCTTCCAGCCAGCCCCGCTCCGCAGCCAAGTGTCCCCGCAGTTCCCAAAAGTCGGTCAGGGCCGCGGCCAGCCGCAGGCCGAGCAGGGCGTCGCCGTCGGCGTGGGTGCTCCACTCCAGCGCGGCCTGCAGGTTGCCGTACTCCTGCGTCAATCGCTCGAACGCGCCCGGCGGCAGG
Organism: Anaerolineae bacterium; assembly: GCA_034435155.1. Lineage (GTDB taxonomy): Bacteria > Chloroflexota > JAHJIN01 > JAHJIN01 > JAHJIN01 > DAOTYG01. The sequence continues at coordinate 10,695 of DAOTYG010000215.1, forward strand.
GTGCTGTGCAGATCCGCCTCCAACGCCTCGGCCAGGCGGCAGAAAAAGTCCAGGTGGCGGTTGCGCACCAGGGCCTTTTCACTGGCCTCCGCCAGCCGGAGGCGGGCATACTGGCGCGTGATCTCGTGCAGACGAAAGCGCGTGGCCTGGCCCGCCGGCTCCACGCTCACGAGCGACTGGTCCACCAGGCCCGCCAGCCCATCGAGCACCCGCGCCTGCTCAAGGCCCGCACCGCTGCCGACGAATTCGGCGGCCTCCAGGGAGAAACTGCCGGCAAAGACCGCCAGCCGCCGGAACAACGCCTGTTCTTGGGGGGTCAGCAGAGCGTGGCTCCAATCCAGCGTCGCCCGCAGCGTCTGGTGGCGCGGCAACGCGGTCGGGCAGCCCTGGGTCAACAGGGACAGGGCATCCTGCAGGTGGTCGGCGATCTGCTGCGCCGTCAGCAGCTTCATCCGCGCGGCGGCCAGCTCCAGCGCCAGCGGGATGCCGTCCAACTGCTGGCAGATCCGTCCCACCGCCCAGGCATTCTCGTTGGTCACCGCGAAGGTGGGGAGCACGGCCGCGGCGCGATCGGCAAAGACCTGCACGCTGGCATACTGTCCGAGCGCGGAGGCCAGGTCCGGCTCGCCCTCTGCCTCTGCCGGTCGGGCGGCGGCCCATTGCGCCATATCCGGCGTGGGCAGCGGCGGCACGCGCCAGAGCACTTCGCCGGTCAACCCCAACGCCACGCGGCTGGTCACCAGGACCCACACGTCCGGCGCAGCCGATAACAGCGCCTCCGCCAGCGGCCGCACCGCCGCGACCAGGTGCTCGCAGTTGTCCAGGATCACCAGCAGATGCTTCGCGCGCAGAGCCCCGGTCAATCGCGCCAGCAGGGGCTGTTCGCCCTCCTCGCGCACGCCCAACACGGCGGCCGCCGCCGACGTCACCAGGGCCGGGTCGGCAAGCGCTGCCAGGTCCACGTGCCAGACGCCATCGGCGAATGCTCCCCGCAGCGTTTCCGCTACGGCCAGCGCCAACCGCGTCTTGCCGATCCCGCCCACGCCGGTCAGCGTCACCAGCCGATGCGCCGCCACCAATCGTTGGACCTCACTGATCTCGCGTTCGCGGCCGATGAAGCAGGTCAGCAGCACGGGCAGGTTATCCGTGCGCACGGGGGGGCCATGCTCCATCCCCCGCCGGGCGGCCGCGGCCATCTGCAGGGCTTGCTCATACGCCTGGCGGGTCTCGATGCCCGGCTCGACCTCCAGCTCACGCCGCAGGACCGTGACGCAGGTGCGATAGACTCGCGCCACTCCCGTCCGGTCGCCGTTCAAGGCATGCAGGCGGAGCAGGTCCCGATAGGCCGTCTCGCGGAGCGGATCGAGGCGCAACAGGCGTTGGGCGCACGAGATCGCCGCGCGATAGTCCCGCTCGCTTTCCAGGAGGGCCATCAACCGTTCCAGCGTCTCCGCGAACATCTGACGCAGCCGCTCGCGTTCCGGCAGAATCCAGTCGTCGTAGCAATGGGGCAGCAGATCGCCCCGGTAGAGGTCCACTGCGGCTTGCAGTTGTCGGCTCGAGCGGGCCTGGGCCAGGGCCTGCTCAAAGTCGGCCACGTTGAGGGAGAACGGGGCGTCGTCCCGCCACTTTAGCGTCTGTCCATTGGCCCATAGGAAACGATCGGCGTCGGGCAGGGCCTGGTGGAGTTGGTGGAACAGCTTGCGGAGATTGGTGCGCGCCTGGGCTTCGGAGGAATCGGGCCAGAACAGGAAGGCCAGATAGCGGCGGGATTGGGGGGCATCCCGGTGCAGCACCAGGTAGGCCAGCAGCGACTGCAGGCGAGCCGTGTTGACGGTCGTCACCGGCTGGTCGCCGTAGACCAGGCTGAATTCGCCCAGCAGGCGAATGCGCAGAACTTTCACGGGCATCCTCTCTTCGGCGGTGGTCTGCCATCCGCCGGACGCCATACAGAAATATAGCACAGGGGCGGGAAAACGGCAAGGGGGAGCGGCGACGTTGGCGAGATGGCGCGCGTGGATGCGGGGGAGACGGCATGGGTGGACGCAGGGGAGGGAGCGATGTTGTTGGGGACGCGGGCCATGGTCGTTCCGTCGGCGCTCAGGAAGACCACGCTGACCTGGTCGGCGTGATCAACCTGCGCGCGGAGCCGGGCCTGGGCGCCCAGCGGCCCGGCGGTGGTGGGCACGACGGCGCCGTCCGGCGGAGCGAGCACGGCGACGGACGGCGCCTCTTGGGAGTTCAATGCCCCTTTAGCACCAGCGGCAGGAAGACCTTGTTGCTGGTCACCAAGACGTTGAACGAGGCCCAGACCGGCATGTTGGCAAAGTTCTGGTTGAAGATGGCCCACTTCTGTTGCCAGGTGTCGTAGTACACTCCGGTCACATAGGGGTTACCGCAACCAGGGCTGTCTGGGGGATTGTAGTTGGTGGTGACGAACAGCAGCGCGCTGGGCCGGTTGTTCGTGGCGGGGTGGTCAATGTAGGTGATGTGCCCGACGATGTTGCTCGCTGTGGCGGTGTGCACAAAGGCTGTGGAGCCGGAAGCCGGGCCGGAGGGGGCCACCAGCACGTTGAACGCCGCACCGGTCGGCATCGCCGCCCAATCCAGGTTGTAGATGGCCCAGGACTGCACTCCGCTGTCCCACCACACGCCGAC
>DAOTYG010000216.1:0-1584 GCA_034435155.1 Anaerolineae bacterium
CCCTCCCGCAGGTTCGGGCGCAATCTCCGCACTGAAGTGCGCCGCAATGAGCTGCTCGCTCTCTTGCCAGCCGCTTTCTAACCTGCGGGAGGGTGGCGGGTAGGTATTTACGACCGTAGAACCAATTACTTTTCAAATAAGGTGCCGGAGTAGAGGCTTCAGCCGGATTTTCCGCCTGAAGGCTCGATTCCGGAGTGTTATTTGAAGGGTATTGGTAACTGCCTACCCTGAACCCTCCCGCAGGTTAGAAAGGGGCTGGCAACCGATGCAGCCGGTCATCTGGGCGTGATCTGGTCTGGTCATTGCGCCCAAACCTGCGGGAGGGTAGGTAGTTACGGGTATTGGCCGTAGAACCGCAGGAGGTTTGCCCGTGTCTCTATTGGCTTCTTATCCCGGCCTGCTCCCGGCCCTGGCCGGGGAGATGACCCCCAAGTTCCTGGCCACCCGGTCCGCCGATGGCCATCCCAACGTGGTGCCGGTAACCTCCATAATGCCGGCCGGCGATGTGCCTGACCGGCTCATCTTTGGCAACTTTTTGCTGCGCAAGTCCATCGCCAACCTGGACGCCGACCCGCGCGTGGGCATCCTGGTCATCACCACGGACCTGGAAGGCTGGATGTTACAGGGTGATTTCCAGGGCTGGCAACGCGCCGGCGCTTACGTGGATCAGATCATGAACACCGCTCTGCTCCGTTACAACGCCTACACCGGCATCCGCAACGCTGGCATCATCCAGGTGCGGGCGGTCCAACGCCAGGTGTGCCTGTCCAGGTTGCGGGTTCTGAAAGACTATGCCGTGGCCAGTCTGGCCGCGCGGCTGGGCAGCAAGCCGGCCGGGGCCACACCGTTGCCCCCGGTCGTGCGGCAGCATTTCCGCCCCATGATGGCTGTGCGGGCCCTGGCCTTCCTGGACGATACTCAGGACATGGAAAAAGTTGCTCAAAGCGGGTCTGCGACCCGCGTCCCCAGGCAGTCGCCCAGTCAGGCCTGGGCCTGGCAGACCGCCGAAGAGCACAAATTTCCATCTGGCTACCCGGTGGTGGTGCCGGCACTGTCCCTCCAGCCAGCCGCTGAGGACACTCTGGTCTGTGCTGGGGGCCTGGTAGCAGACCTGCTGGCCCCACTGCCGGCCGATGCCCCGGTGGCGGCTTCTCTGCTCACCCTGGACGTGGTCTCGTTCCAGGCCAAAGGCCGATGGTTGGGGAGTCGCCGCCTCCTGGGCCAGCCGGTGGGGGGCATGGCGGTGACGGCAGTCTATGCCGGGGGGCCGCCCATCCCCGGCCGTCAGGTGGCGTGAGGATCCCGGCGGGGCGAGTGAATTAGCGACCGAGGTCGCGCCTGGCTGGCCTGGCAGCCCGTCGTCCCCCGCTACGCCGGGGACGCTCAAACCGACCGCCGCCAAGCGGGCGGTCGGCCGGCGGTTTACGCCCCTCAGGTGCGGCTTCAACCGCCATATTTTCAAAAATATCGGTAACTGCCTACCCTCCCGCAGGTTCGGGCGCAATCTCCGCACTGAAGTGCGCCGCAATGAGCTGCTCGCTCTCTTGCCAGCCGCTTTCTAACCTGCGGGAGGGTGGCGGGTAG
>DAOTYG010000217.1:0-7860 GCA_034435155.1 Anaerolineae bacterium
ACCGTGACCGCATCGCCTGAACCCAGCCCCACCACGCCACCGGCCACCCCGACGTCGCCGCCAACCGTACCACCGGTCACCCCAACGTCGCCGCCAACCGAACCACCGGCCACCCCGACGTCGCCGCCGACCGAACCGCCGGTCACGCCGACCCCCTGAATCGGGGGGCACCACTGCCCATAAGATGGTTCTGCCGGGGTCAAGCTTTCTGGACCAGTCCGGCAAGGCTGGGGTTTCAAGACCCTCGTTGGGTGGTGATATGATCGCCCTGGATGACCTGCTCACCACAACTGCCGCCCACCTGGTCGGCCCGGCGCCGGTCCACGCTTTTACCGGCTTTTGCTATGACTCGCGCCGCGCCCGGCCGGGTGAATTGTTCCTGGCCCTCAAGACCGAGAAGGCCGACGGCCACGATTTCATCACCGCGGCCGTGACCGCCGGCGTGACCGGCATCCTCTGTGAACGCCCCCCCGATCCCCCACCCCCCGGCGTTACCTGCCTGGTGGTGCCGGACACCCGGGCAGCCTTGCAGTCCTGGGCCGCCCATATCCTGCGCCGCTATGGAACCCGGGTTATCGGCGTCACCGGCAGCGCCGGCAAGACCGTCACCAAAGAGGCCATCGCTGCCGTGCTGGACGGCCCCTACCGGGTGTTCAAGAACCCCGGCAACTATAACGACCTGCTCGGTCTGCCCATCGCCCTGGGGCAATTGAGGCCGGAGCACCAGATAGCCGTGTTAGAGATGGCCTCCGACCGCTTTGGCGAGATCGAGGCCCTGTGTCGGCTCGCCCCGCCCCAGGTGGGGGTGGTGACCAGCATCGGCCCGGCCCACCTGGCTTATTTTGGCTCCCTGGAGGCCATCGCCGGCGAAAAGGCCCATCTGATCTGGGCTTTGCCCGACGATGGCGTGGCCGTTCTCAACGCCGACGACCCACTGGTGCGGGGCATGAGACCGTTGTCCGGGGCCCGGGTCATCCAATACGGCCGGGATCACTGGGCCGACGTGCGCGCCGGACGGGTGCAGGTCCGGCCAGACGGCCTGCGTTTTCTGGTACACACCTCCGGCGCGCGGGGCCGGTTCGAGTTGCGGCTGCTGGGCCGCCATCACGTCTATGCTGCCCTGGCCGCCGTCGCCGTGGGCCTGGTCTATGGCTTGCGGCTGGACGACATCGCCGCCCGTCTGAAGACCCTGGAACCGCTGCCCGGCCGGTTGCGACCGTTGCCCGGCCTGGCCGGTTCCGTTATCCTGGACGACACCTACAGCGCCTCCCTGCCCTCCGTGTTGGCAGCCCTGGAACTGCTGGAACGATTCGACCAGGGTCGGCGGATCGTCGTGCTGGGTGATCTGCTCGAACTGGGTGATCTGGACGTCGCCCGCCAGGTGGGGAGCCGGGTGGCCCGGGTCGCCGATCTACTGGTGACCAAAGGGGTCCAGGCGGAGAGCATCGCCTTCGCGGCCCGGCGAGCCGGTCTGGCCCTCGGCCAGGTGTTCGTCACCTACACCGCGCCGGAGGCGGCCCGCGTGGTCAGTGAACACCTGGCGCCGGGTGTCACGGTCCTGGTCAAAGGCGACCGGCAGGCGTGGATGGAGCAGGTGGTGGGGCGGCTTCTGGCGGAGCCGAGCCAGGCGGAGGCGGTATTGGTTCGCCAGGAGCCGGCCTGGACGGGGCGCTGGCCCGGCGCGCCGATCCTCTACCCCGAAGAGCGCCCCACCTGGATCGAGGTGGACCTGGAGGCCATCGCCCACAACTGTGAGCGGATCAAGGCCCTGGTGGGGCCGGCCGTGGCCGTGCTGGCCGTGCTCAAGGCCAATGCCTATGGGCATGGGCTGGTGCCGGTGGCCCGCACCGTGCTCCGCCACGGGGCCACCATGCTGGGCGTGGCGGCCCTGAACGAGGCCGAGGCCCTGCGCCAGGCCGACATCGCCGCGCCCATCATGATCCTGGGCTACACGCCAGCCTGGCAGGCCCGCACCGTGGCCCGGCTGGGCCTGACCGTAGCCGTCTATTCGCTGGACGTGGCCCAGGCCCTGAGCCGGGCGGCCACTGCCCTCCACCGCCCGGTCAAGGTCCACGTCAAGGTGGATAGCGGCATGGGCCGCCTGGGGCTATTGCCCGACCAGGTGCTCGACTTTCTACACGCCATACACGACCTGCCGGGCCTGGAAATCGAGGGTATCTTTACCCACTTTGCCACCGCCGATGACGCAGACCAGACCTATCTGCATCGCCAACTGGACACATTCCAGGCGGTCCTGCGGCAGGTCCAGGCTGCCGGGTTCTCCTTCCGCCACATCCACGCCGCCAATTCCGCGGCCACGCTGACGTTGCCCGCCTCGCACTTTACGCTGGTCCGACCCGGCCTGGCCCTCTACGGTCTCCATCCATCAGACGCCGTGCGCCTGCCACCGGATTTTCGGCCGGCTCTGAGCTTCAAGACCCGCATCGCCCAGGTCAAGGAGCTACCGGCGGGCCATTGCGTGAGCTATGGCTGCACCTTCTGGACTACGCGCCCCACCATCGTGGCGGTGCTCCCGGTGGGTTATGCCGATGGGTTCCGCCGCGCGCCGGTGAACTGGGGTCAGGTGCTCATCCAGGGCCGGCGGGTGCCCCTCATCGGCCGGGTGTGCATGGACCAGTGCATGGCCGACGTGACCGACCTGCCCGGCGTCCGCCAGGGCGATGAGGCCGTGCTAATCGGCGCCCAGGGCAATGACCGCCTCACCGCCGAAGAAGTGGCCGCCCGCCTGGGAACCATCAACTATGAGGTGGTGAGTGGGTTGCTGGTGCGCGTGCCGCGCATGTATTGAGCAAATTGCAAATTGCAGACTGGTGCGCGAGACAGGCGGGATTTGACGGGGAGCCGTGATGATGATACAATGATACTCAGATGGAAAGCGGTTCCCCGCCTCCACCGGCGAGTGCCGGGGCTGGCCCGGGGGTATGGTCAACGGCGCAGGGGGCTGCCGGACCATGCCGGAGGAATATATGCGCGACTTTAACCGACTCCTCACCTTTGTACGACCATATTGGAAACACATGCTGGCCGCCCTGGTTTGCATGGTCATCGCCGTGGGCCTGGGCATGCTCCTGCCCTGGGTGGTCCAGAACCTGGTGGATGTGGTGTTCGTGCAGAAGGACATCCACATGCTCACCTGGGTGACCCTGGGTCTGGTGGGGGCCTTTGCCTTGCAGAGCGGCTTTGATTTTTTAAAGCTCTACCTGCTGGCCTACGTGGGTGAGCGCGTGACGGCCGATATGCGGGTCCTCATCTATGAACACCTTCAGGAGCTGAGCCTGCGCTTCTATGCCGACCATCGCGTGGGGGAACTGGTCTCCCGGGTGACCAACGACGTGATGGTGGTCCAGAGTGCCCTCACCGGCAACCTCATGTTCCTCATCCAGCAGGTGGTCATCCTGGTGGCCGGGGCGAGCATCCTGCTGATCATGAACCCCCGTCTGACGTTGTTGATCCTGCTGGTGGTGCCGATCATCGCCGGGATCGCCCAGTTCTTTGGCAACCGCATCAAGCGCATGTCCACCAAGGTCCAAGAACAACTGGCCCACGTGACCACCATCCTGCAGGAAACGCTGGCGGGTATCCAGGTCGTCAAGAGTTTCGTGCGCGAGGATTACGAGACGGCTCGCTTCACCCTGGGGGTCCAGGGGGCCTTTGCCGCGGCCATGGAACGCACCACGACCCGGTCCGTGTTCATGCCTCTGATCAGCTTTGCGGCCTTTGGGGCCCTGGTGCTGGTGCTATGGTATGGCGGCCGGGAGGTTATCGAAGGGGCGTTGTCGGCCGGGGCACTGGTGGCCTATCTCCTTTATGCCGTCCTCATCGCCAGTCCCATCCAGTCTCTCACCACCATCTATAGCCAGTTCCAGGAGATGTTGGGGGCAGCGCACCGCATCTTTGAGCTGCTAGACGCCCGCACGGACATCATCGAGTTGCCCGGCTCGCCGCCATTACCCGCGGTGGAGGGCCGGGTGACCTACGAGGATGTGGTCTTTACCTATGATACCCGGGTCGCCGTGTTGAATGGAGTATCCCTCATGGCAGAACCGGGCCAGGTGACGGCCCTGGTGGGGCCTAGTGGGTCCGGCAAGACCACCCTGGTGAGCCTGCTCCCCCGCTTTTACGATCCCAACAAGGGGGCCATCCGCATTGACGGGCACGACATCCGCTCGGTACAGATCCGCTCCCTGCGCGATCAGATCGGCATTGTCCCCCAGGACACACTGCTGTTTGGCGGGAGTATCCGTGAGAACATTGCTTATGGCCGGTTGGAGGCGACGGAAGAGGAGATCGTGGCGGCGGCAGTGGCGGCTAACGCTCATGATTTCATCATGCGGCTGCCAGCGGGCTATGACACCCAGGTGGGGGAACGGGGCATGAACCTGTCCCTGGGCCAGCGGCAACGCATCTCCATCGCCCGGGCCATCCTCAAGAACCCGCGCATCCTCATCCTGGACGAGGCCACGTCGTCATTGGACAGCGAATCCGAGGCCCAGGTGCAGGAGGCCCTGGAACGGCTGATGGAAAACCGCACCACCTTTGTCATCGCCCATCGTCTGTCTACCATCCATCGGGCTGATCAGATCCTGGTGCTGAACGATGGTCGCATCGTGGAGCGGGGCACCCACGAGGAGTTGATGGCCCGCGAGAATGGCCTGTACCGGCATCTATACACCCTCCAGTTCGCCCTGAACGGTAACCACGCCCGGCGTGATACCGGCGCGCCGGATAACCCAGCCCTCCAGACCAGCGGCCCCCCGGCAGCAGGTGTTTACCGCCCAGAACGCAGAGGGCGCTGAGATAAACAAAGGCGTCCCCGCTTCGGGACGCCTTGTTAGCTGATGGACTTGCGCTGCCCAATCCCACCTCAATTGTGGATCACCACCGGCGTGCCCACCGGCGCCCAGTTGAACAACCAGCCAGCCTGGTCAGTGCGCATGTTGATACAACCATGACTCATGGGGGTGCCAAAGTTGTTGTGCCAGTACGTGCCGTGGATGGCATAACCCCGGTAGAAGAACATGGCATAGGGCACGTTGGGCAGGCTGTAGCCCGGACCGCTCATGTGCGTGTAGCGGTATTTTCTCTGAATAGCAAAACGTCCGGTGGGGGTGGGATAGCGACTGGTGCCGGTGGAGACCACCGCCTGTAAGACTGGCCGATCCCCCTCATAGGCTGTCAAGGTCTGCCGCGACAGGCTGATGTCAATCCACTTGCCAGCCAACAGTGACCCGGTGGTGGCGGAAGACGTGACCGGCGTGGCGCCAGGCTGGCGAGGGATTGCTGGACTGGGTGATTGGCTGGGGACGGGCGTCCGTCGGTCGCGTGATAGGGCCTGACGGGACTGCATGGCCTCCCAGTTGTTGGGGACCAGGGCCAGGACCTGGTCAAAATAGCGGCGCGCCACCGTGTACCGGCCCTGTGCGGCCCGCCACCGCCCCCAATCCAGGTAGCACTGGGAGAGCAGGGCGGTGACGAGCGGGTCAGCCGGGTCACTTCGGTGCGCCGCTGTCAGCAGGGCCGCTGCTCGCGGCCAATCCTCCGCCACCAGGGCCGCCCGGCCAGCCACCAGCCGGTTGACCCGGAGTGTCGCAGGGCTGGCGACCCCGGAGCCGGTCGGGTCTGCCTCCATCCGCTGGGGCTGCAGGGCTATAGTGAAGGTCTCACCGGGCCACAATCCCCGGGCCGAGATGGCCGGGGCCAGGTTCAGGGCCGCCACCGCGATCAACACCAGGAGCACGAGCAGGAGCAAGCCCAGGACTAGCCAACGCCACGGCGAGGGATAGGGTCGTAACGGGACCGGCGTCAGGTCCGGCAGGGTTCGGGGAGTTGCCCGGCGGGCGGTTTCCATCTGCTGGATCTGGCTCTGAACGCGCTGTAAGGTCTGACGCAGCCGGACCTCATCCTCGCCACCCGGCCGGGCGACGAGCAAAGACCGGGCCTGGTGCAGGTACTCCAGGGCCAGGCGCGGGTCGGTAGTCAGCCGGGCCAGGCCCTCCCAGGCCGTCACGCAAGTCGGGTCACTGGCGATGGCCGTGGTGAAATAGTGCCTGGCCCGGCGGCGGTCCCCAGCCCGCAGGGCCTGATAGCCCCGCTCCACCAACACCTCCGCTGTACGAGGTTCCCTCTCGTCCATCGTTACTCCAGGCCGTACTTAGCCTGGCCGAAAAAAAGCGTCTTTATCCCGCAGGTTCTAGAACCTGCGGGAGGATCTTCGGCCAGGCACTTACAGGTCCACGAAATAAGCTGTCGCCGCTTTATCCAGGAGTTCCTGGGTCAAAGCCGGGCGCACCTTCAGGAAGCGCGCCGTATCCACCAGTTGATCCACGATGTCCCGGGGATGGCAGGCCCGCAGGGGGCGTTTGGCCTGCACATAATACTCGCGCAGCAGATAGATCACGCCCTCGTCCTCGTAACGCACGCCCCGGCTCTGGCAGACCCGCCGAAAGATCTCCCGATACTCGTCGTAGGTGGGGTTGCGGATCTCGATCTTGTGGCGGATGCGGCGCAGAAAGGCCTCGTCCACCAACTCACGTGGGGGGATATTGGTGGAAAAGACGATGAGTTGGTCAAAGGGGACCTCGATCTTTTTGCCCGTGCGCAGGGTCAGAAAATCCACTCGCTTCTCCAACGGCACGATCCAGCGGTTCAGGAGGTCCCGGGGCCGCACCTGTTGCCGGCCAAAGTCGTCAATGATAAACATACCCGTATTGGCCTTCATCTGGAACGGGGCCTCATAGAACTTGGCGATGTCGTCGTAGACCAGGTCCAGGCTATCCAGGGTCAACTCACCGCCGACCAGGACGATGGGTCGCTCGCAGAGCACCCACCTTCGATCATACTCGCCGGGTTTCACCGTGTCCGGGTCTTCCAGGGGTTTGTGGTTCACCACATCAAACACGCGGATGATGTGGCCATCCACCTCCACCGCGTAGGGGATGAACACGTCGCCCTTGAGCATCTTGGCGATGGCCTCGGCGATGACGGTCTTGCCGTTGCCCGGCGGGCCATACAGGAAGATGGACCGGCCGGAGTTGGCGGCCGGCCCGATTCGCGCCATGATGTCCTCGCTGATCACCAGATGCGCCAGGGCGCGACGCATATCTTCTTCGGAGACATAGACGTTGTTGACCGTCTGCCGACGTACCGCCTCATTATAGGTGGCCAGGGGCACCGGGGCCGGGCCGGTGTATTGGTTGCGATCCAGGATCTCTTTCGCCCGCTCGCTGCCCCGGCCGGTGATGGAATACTGGTAGGCCATCTCACCAAAACCGGTTGTGCCCCGCACCTCGCAATACTTCTCGCGCTTGAGAAAGTCCAGCGCCTTATCCACCACGTTCACAAATGGCAGGCGCATCGCATCGGCGATCTCCTGGCCGGTGAGGAAACCCCGGAAATACATGATCTTGAGCGCCAGGTCAGCGATGAGGTCCAGACGCAAACCGGTCTCCTCCACCGAAGTCGGCTCGGCTGGCAAGAACGGTCGCGTCTTGATGGCGCCGAGGCCCAGACCACCGGTGTCTGGGCGTCGGGCCAGGCTGCCGGTCGTGGGTTTGCGCAACCCACCGGTTCCAGAGTTCTGCATGGTCATGTTACCTGTACCTCCATCCCTGTAAACTCCCACCGGTTAGTTGCCCTCCAAACCTGCGGGAGAGCAGACAGTCTGATGATGTCACGCGACCACTTGACTTCTACCATTTTACAGGGTACTATTCTGTAGGCAGGCTATTTACTACCGGACATTTTCGCAAGTTTCATCACGAATGACCCGAATCTGGCAAATCTCACGAATGTTTTTCATACCAATTCGTGTCATTCGTCCATTCGTATCATTCGTGATTG
>DAOTYG010000218.1:0-3884 GCA_034435155.1 Anaerolineae bacterium
CTGTTCGTCTGCCTGGCCGTGGCGCTGCCACTCGGATCCATCGCCGCTGCGCCACAGCCGCACTCCCTACCGTCGCCGCCACCGGCCGCCGCCGGCGACCACCTCCCGATCATCATCCAGCTCGCCAGCGAGCCGGCCGCCCTCTACCAGGCCCGCGCCTTCGGCGGGAAGGGCCTGGACGTCGCCGCTGCCACCCTGGTCCGCGAGCACACGGCCCGCCTGCGCGCCGAGCAGGATGCTTTCCTGAAAGCGGCCCGGGACCAGGGCCTGGAACTGGCGGTTCGCCGCCGCTACACCTACGTGTTCAACGGCCTGGCGGCCGCGGTGAAGCTCACCGACCTGGCCGCCCTGGCGGCCCTGCCTGGCGTCAAAGCCATCCATCCAGATACCGAGGTCCACGCCTGCCTGCCGGACAGCGTGCCCCTCATCGGCGCGCCGACGGTGTGGGCCATGGGCGCGACCGGCGCCGGGATCCGCGTCGCCATCGTGGACACCGGCATAGACTACACCCACCCGGACCTGGGCGGCGGCACCACTTTCCCCACAGCCAAGGTCATCGCTGGCTATGACTTTGTCAACGACGACGCTGATCCCATGGACGACCACGGCCATGGCACCCACTGCGCCGGCATCGTGGCGGCCAACGGCGTGCTGAAAGGCGTGGCCCCAGACGCCCTGCTCATGGGCTACAAGGTGCTGAGCGCCGGGGGATCGGGTTCCTTCTCCGATATCATCGCCGGCGTCGAGCGGGCCTGCGACCCCGACGGCGACCCCGCCACCGACGACGGGGCCCACGTGATCAGCATGAGCCTGGGCGGGCCGGGCGACCCCGGCGACCCGACCAGCCAGGCGGTGGACGCCGCCTCGGCCCTGGGGGTCGTGGTGGCCGTGGCTGCCGGCAACGAGGGCCCCGGCTACCAGACCATAGGCTCGCCCGGCGTGGCCCACAGCGCCGTCACCGTGGGCGCCACCGACAAGTCCGACGTCATCGCTTACTTTAGCTCGCGCGGCCCAGTCCAGAACTCCTGGGCCATCAAGCCCGACCTCTGCGCCCCCGGCGTCAAGATCACCTCCACCGTGCCGCTCACCGGCTCCATCGGCAGCCCCACCCGCTACCAGGCCATCAGCGGCACCAGCATGGCCACGCCGCACGTGGCCGGGGTGGCCGCCCTGCTGCGCCAGCTTCATCCCACCTGGTCGCCGGCCACCATCAAGGCGGCCATGATGGAAACGGCGCTGGACCTGGGCCTGGATCCCTACGTCCAGGGCAGCGGCCGGGTGCGGGCCGACCAGGCCGCGTTGAGCTACGCGGTCATCCTGCCCGCCAGCCTGAGCCTGGGGGCCGACGACCTGACCCAGCCCCAGTGGAGCCAGAGCGAGGTCCTGGCCCTCACCAACCTGACCACCGAGACGATGACCTACACCCTGTCTTACACCGGGGCCTTGCCGGCCGGCATCAACATCCTGTTGAACCCCACGCAACTGACAGTAGGCCCCGGCGAGACCCGTAACTTTAGCTTCCTGCTCACGGTGGACAACGAGACCGTACCCAACGTGACCGAGGCTCCGTATGCCTACACCGGCCAGGTCCTGGCCCAGCCCCACACAAAAGCCCTGGCCTTGCGCGTCCCCTTTGCCTTCATCAAAAGCCCCATCCTGAAGGTGCACCTGGAAGGCGACCTTGCCTTTACCCTCCTGGTCCACGACCGCGCGGACTGGCGGAGCACGGTCTCGATCCCGGCAGAGACCACGTCGTTCGCCGTGTCGCCGGGCCAATACGACGTGCTGGCCTCGTTCTTGCCCACCGCAGACCGGCCCGGGTGGCACTTTGTGGCCCGCGAGAAGGTGTGGGTGGGCACGATGACCGAAGTAACCCTGCGGGACTCGGTGGCCACGCACCGGCTGGAATTGGTGACAGAGGATGAGCAAGGCCAACCGATCACACCAACTAACAGCATCGGCCTCCTCACCTACCCGCCCACAGGCGTTTCCCTGTCACCTTATGTGCCGATTGGCACCCTCTGGTACCTGTCCGACGTCAGCGCTGACTACCACTTTGACGCCGCGGCCTTCCGCAAGGCGCCAGACGCGGGGGCTCTCTACTCCTTCTTCGGTCAGAGCGTGGGGGTGTCCGGTGACGTCGAGTTCCAGCCCGACGCCTCCGCCTTCCGCCGCGTCAGCCATCCCGTGCACCTTCCCACAGCACAGGGCACCATAGCCCTGAACGAGATGCGGACGCCGTTAACGACGAGCCCGTATGATATCTTTCTCCAGATGGGCGTCATGACAACGACGCTCCCCTATGTGCGACAGGCCCACTATATGGCCGCGCCCGGCACCCAGTTTTCCACCGGCTATCTGAAGCGGACGATCGTGACTCCCCAGCGAGAGTTGCTGCTGGCGTGCGCCCCGCTGCGCCGCTCGGCCGACGGTCTCCTGGAGGGGTACACCCAAGACGGCTCGTACTCCCTCTTCGCCACCGACGCCGACGTCATCCCCCTGGGCTTGAACCCGCCGCACTGGTTCGGCCGCCTCACCAGCACCGCGACGGAGATCCAGCTCCGCTCTGCGGTGGGAGGCGGCTACAACCTGTTCGCCACCCAATGGAGCGACGTCCTGCCGACGGCCGGGCTGCCCTATACCCTGCGCCGCGACGGCACTGTGGTGGGGGAAGGTCAGTTCCCAAAGCCGTGGATCGCTCCCACGATCCCGGTCACCCTCACCGGCCATTACTCCCTGACGGTGCCGTTCACCTACACCCTGGGCATCTCGCCCGTGGTGGAGGGGCACGCCTCCGCCATCGCCGACTTTGACACGCGGCTGGCGGATAAAGACCCGCCGGCCATCGTCAACCTGTGGCTCCAGGCTGGTGGTACGCCTACCGACGAACCTTACGGCTCGCCGAAAGTCCTCGTGACCCTCACGGACACGGTAGGCGTGGTCAGTGCCACTCTGGCCTACAACGCCGGCGCCGGCTGGACCGACATCCCGCTGACCCGGATGGGCCGTGACAGGCTCGGCGACGACTACTCGTGGCACGTGCCGGCCCAAACGCCGAACACCTACGTGGCCCTGCGCCTGCGGGCCTGGGACGCCGCCGGCAACACGCTGACCTACGAACTCTGGCCGGCCTACGTCCAGGCCCCGTACCGCTACTGGCTGCCCCTGGTGCTGAAGGACGGCACGCCATAGCCCTGTAATGCAAGAGGCCGCCGGCGTCTCCGAGACCCCGGCGGCCTACACCAATACGTTGGGCGAGCCAAATGTGAACTTGCTCATAGACAAGGCCGGGCAAATCGTGTATCATACGAGCCGGCAGCATCAAACAACATGACCAGGAAACAGGTGAAAAGCGACGGGAGTGAGAGACGCGACGAGCACCATTAGCCGCTCGATCTCGACGCCGGGAGGCGGATCTGGTAATGCCAGGGCTGCGGCAAGGCATTCTGCGCAGCGTGCGCTGGCGCAGAGCCAGCCTGCGCCGACCGTTACCGGTGCCCAGATGAGCGCGGGCCGGGGGCCGTCGCGGCCGCTCATCGCCCCGGATCGGCCGGTCAAATCTCTGGACCCCTACACCGGCTGCGCGCACCGCTGCGTCTACTGCTTTGCCCTGGACGAGCCGGACCGGCCGGCCGGCGTGCTCCTGCACCCGGACCTGGCCGGCCAGTTGGCGCACGACCTGGCCGCGCTCGAACCCCAGTCCATCTATGTCGGCTCGCTCTCCGATGCCTACCAGCCGGCCGAGGAGACGCACCAGCAGACGCGCCGGGCGCTCGAGATCCTCGCCGCCCGCGGCTTTTCCGCCATCATCCTGACCAAGTCCGGCCTGGTGGCCCGCGACGCCGATCTGCTGTCCGCCATGCCCGAGGCCGCGGTGGGCGTAT
>DAOTYG010000219.1:0-19684 GCA_034435155.1 Anaerolineae bacterium
CAGCCACCGCGTCGGCCCGCCCCACAAAGGCGGCGACGGCCCGGCCGCAGCCCACCAAGACCCCTACCGTCGCCCCCCTCAGCGGGCGGATCGCCTTCCCCTTATGGAACCCCAAGACCGGCAAATATGCGGTGGAGGTGATCAATGCCGATGGGAGCGGCCAATACAAGGTGATGGACAATGTGCGCCAGCCTTGTTGGAACGCTGAGGGGACCTGGCTGGCGGTGAATGGCGAGATCCAGTTTCAAGAGGGCATCTTGATCATGCAGGCTGATGGCAGCAAACTGCGCGCCGTCTCTTCCCAGGCGCACCATGCGCGGCCCAGTTGGTCGCCCCAGGGCAACCGTATCGCCTTTGATGCGCCCACCGCTGGCGATCACGTCTTTATCATTGATAACCTCCGCGAGAACGTGGCCCTGGCCTTCCGTCCGCTGCGCTATGCTGACCAGGACGTGCCTGGTCGTTATGTTACCTGGATGCCTGATGGCAACCTCATCTTTACCTCGGTGGATTACTGGGCTACCGGCCAAAAGGCTGGCCTGTTTGTGACCGGGCCAGATGGCGGGGCGATGTGGCAGGTGACCACCAGTGGCGTGGACACTGCGCCGGCCGTTTCCCCGTCTGGGCGGGTGGCCTTTATGTCCCGCCGGGAAGCTGAAGGCGATTGGGAGATCTATACGGTGAGCCTGGCCGGTGGGGACGCTGACCTCAAGCAGCTCACCAACAATAGCGTCCACGACGGCCTGCCGGCCTGGTCACCCAACGGTCAATACATCGCCTTTGTGTCAAACGAAGGCGGCTCCTGGGGCATCTGGGTCATGCGCGCTGATGGCAGCGGTCGTCGCAAGATCAAAGACCTGGGGCCTGCCGGCCTGTTGGACGACTGGACCGAAGAGCGTATCTCGTGGGCGCCGTGACCATCAGACGGCATGTGTCAAACGTCAGGCGCCAATGGGGAAATGGCGTTTTGACGTTTGACGTTTTGACGCTTGACGCATCGTTATGCAAGAGAGGACTACAATGGAGAAAATTGACATCATCTTCGCTCGCCGCAGCATCCGCCGGTATAAGGATGAACCGGTAACGGCAGAACAGATTCGCACCTTGTTGGAGGCCGGCATGGCCGCGCCTTCGGCCAGCAATCGCCAGCCCTGGCACTTTGTAGTTGTGACGGACCGGGCCACGCTCAAGGCTCTGGCCGAGGCACATCCCTACGGCAAGATGCTGGCCGAGGCGGCCCTGGCTATCGCTGTCTGTGCAGACCCTGAGCTATCTCCTACTTACTGGCAGCAAGATTGTTCAGCCGCCACGGAGAATATCTTGCTGGCCGTGGCCGGGCTGGGTCTGGGCGGCGTCTGGCTGGGCTGTTATCCCAACGAGGACCGGGTCGTCGGCATCCGGCGGGTGCTGGGCATCCCGGCCCGGATCCAGGTACTGAGCCTGCTGTCCATCGGTCATCCGGCCGAGTATCGGGAGCCGCGCACGCAGTACAATGAGGCGCGCGTCCACCGGGAACGCTGGTAGGACCTGGAGAAGACGCGGGGACAAGGGGGATGCGGAGACAGAGCACGGCATACCCCCCAGCTCCCCCCTGCGTCTCGAGGGCTTTTTCTTTGGGCGCAGTAATTGCCAGGACAAAACAAGAGCCTAAGGTTCTCGACCTGCGACCAGAGGCCTTGAACCGCACCATCGTGTATCTGGCCACGCCAGCCGTGGTGGAGAACCTGCTTTCCACCCTGGTTTACTTTGTAGATGCGTTTCTCATCGGCTGGCTGCACGATAACGCCGCCATGGCCGCGGTGGGCCTGAGCGGCACTTTTATGTTCATCGCCGATGGGGTATTGCAGGCCATCGCTATCGGCGCCACGGCCATAGTGGCCCGGGGCTGGGGTGAACAGGATTACGAGCGCGCCAAACGGGCCGGGGCGCAGGCTATCATCTTGAGTGTGCTGGTGGCCCTGCTGTTCACCGGCCTCATGATCCCGTTCAGCGATGAGTTCCTGGTGCTCATGGGGGCCGAACCGGAGGTGGTGCGTCAGGGTAGCCTGTATATCAACATCCTCCTGGCGACCAGCGTGTTCAGCTTTCCCATGATGGTCTCCAGCGGCGTGATGCGGGGGGCCGGCGACACGACCAGACCCATGAGCATCACGTTGATCATGAACGTCTGGAACGTGATCGCGGCAGCGGTGTTGGTCTTTGGCCTTGGACCAATCCCGTCCCTGCGCCTGACCGGAGCGGCCATTGCCACGTCCTCTGCGCGGACGATAGGTGGCCTGCTGTCTCTGGCCTTCCTGTGGACTGGTTTCACCGCCATCCGCATCGAGCCGCGCCACTTCCTCCAGTGGGACTGGCAGATCATCGGCCGGATCGTGCGCCTGGGCATCCCCAACATCATCGAGACCACGGTAGGGCGCATCGGCTATATCCTGTTCATGCGCATCATCAGCGAGCTGGGCACAGCCTCGCTGGCCGCCCATCAGATCGCTGTGCGGGTGGAATCGCTGTCGTTCATGCCCGGTTGGGGCCTGGCGGTGGCGACGGCGACGCTGGTGGGGCAATCGTTGGGCGCCGGCCAGCCCGACTGGGCAGAACGGAGCGTGCGCCGCACGCTCCTGCTGTCAACCCTGTTTATGGCGGCGACCTCTTTGCTCTACCTGTTCTGCAGTTGGCCCCTGGTCTCTATCTTTGGGAGCACGCCGGAGGTGTTGACCCTGGCCGCCGTCGCGGTGCAGGTGGGGGCCCTGGAGCAAATCCCCATCGGCATCCAGATGACCCTGGCCGGGGCCATGCGTGGGGCCGGCGATACCCGCACCCCCATGTGGGTGACGTTCTTTGGGGTGCTGTTCTTCCGCGTGGCCGCCGTCTATCTGTTTGCCATTGGGCTGGGCCTGGGCCTGGCCGGCGTCTGGCTGGGCACGGCTGCGGATTGGACCGGCCGGGCCGCTCTCATGGGGCTATTTTATCGCCGGGGCCGGTGGAAACGGGTGCAGGTCTAGCGGGAGTGCGGGGGGAGCTAAGGAGCAGGGGAGGTCCATATGGTGACCGAGATCGTTTTGATCTGGGCGGTGAGGAAGCAGGAGCTGCGGTTGGGCCGGCCGCCTGGACTGGCCCATCTGGTGAGGGTACGATGAACGCCCGGTGCCCGGTCTGCGGCCAGATACGGCAGATCTCTGCGGCCATCGGGGCCTGTGCCGATTGTCTGCGCCAGCGCCCGGCCGAAGCCCTGCCCCGTGCCCGGGCGACGCATCGAGTCACCCGGCGCGAGTTCGGCCTGCCGCCGGAGCCGCCCCGCGCCCCGGATGGAGTGCGTTGCACCGGCTGCGTTAACGAGTGCGTCATCGGCCCCGACGAGCGTGGGTACTGCGGCCTGCGTGAAAACCGCGCCGGTCGGCTGCACCTGTTGGCCGGGTCCGCCCGCCGGGGCCTCCTCCAGTGGTACCGCGATCCCCTGCCCACCAATTGCGTGGCCGACTGGGTATGCCCGGGACATCGGCAATATGGCTATCACAACCTGGCCGTCTTTTACGGTGCGTGCTCATTCGACTGCCTGTTCTGTCAGAATTGGCACTACCGCGAGATGTCGCCGACCAGTCGGCACGTCCTCTCGGCCCAGGAATTGGCTGAGGTGGCCAACCCCCTCACCTTCTGCGTTTGTTACTTTGGCGGCGACCCCAGCCCGCAGATGCCCCATGCCCTGGCAACGTCCCGTTTGCTGGCAGAGCGGGGCGTCCGTATCTGCTGGGAGACCAACGGTTCCATGGCCCCGGCCTATCTGCGCCGGGCGGTAGAGTTGTCTCTGACCAGCGGTGGTTGTATCAAGTTCGACTTGAAGGCGTGGGATGATTGTCTGCACCGGGCACTCACCGGCGTATCCAACCGGCGCACGCTGGAGAACCTGGCCCTGGCTGCCAGCTACATTCCCCACCGCCCCGACCCGCCACTGGTCATCGCCAGCACGCTTCTGGTGCCCGGTTACGTGGACGCCGCTGAAGTGGGGTCTCTCGCCCGTTACCTGGCCTCGTTCGACCCGAACATTCCCTATGCGCTGCTGGCCTTTGCGCCCCAGTTCCACATGCACGACCTGCCCTGCACCTCCCGGGAGCAGGCAGAGGCGGCAGAGGAGGCGGCCCGGGCGGCCGGCCTGACCCGCGTGCGCATCGGGAACCGGCACCTGCTAGGGTGGGGATCATGAGGTTATTTCATAATTGCTCAGCCTCAGTAGTCATCATGAACTGCGTTCGCCACAACGCATGAAAATGTGATAGGCAGCAGGCAATAGCCGTGCCTTCCTGAAGTCCATTTTCAAGTCAGATGGAAAAAGTTGCTCAAAGCGGGTCTGCCAGGCCCACCCAGTCCGCCCTGGGCCGGGGGCCTGACTGGGTGACTCGCCGCTTCGCGCTCGGCGGTCGCAGACCGCCGAGGAGCAATTTCCATCTACTACTGAGCCTGCCCTCCCCCCCGAGGTTGCCGAGAACCGTGTTTCCCGTCTGCGTGCCGTCCACGGGCGTGATGGGCCGCCACGAAAACGCACTAATCTGCGGGAGGGTGAGCAATTACGTTATTTCATTCACCCCGGCCGGCGCCGGCAGAGTATCGTTCCAACTTTATCCATTTATATCTCGATATCGCCTGGTTTGGGGTCCTGGGCGGTAGTGCCCTGGCCTTTGTGGCCGTTTACGCGGCCCGGCTGGGGGCTGATGCCTTCCAGATTGGGCTGTTAAACGCTGGGCCAGCCATGGTCAACCTCCTCTTCGCCCTGCCGGCCGGCGGCTGGCTCCAGCAGCGACCCATCGGGGCCGCCGTGTTTTGGACTTCGGTTTTCAACCGGTTTTTCTATCTGCTATGGGCGATCCTGCCCTTATTTCTGGCTCCCCAGGGCCAGGTCTGGGCCTTGGTGGGGCTGACCCTGGCGATGAGCGTGCCTGGCACGGCGTTGACCGTGGGCTTTAGCGCGCTGTTCGCCGATGCCGTGCCCCTGGAGTGGCGCGGGCATGTCGTGGGGATTCGCAACGCCCTGCTGGCGGTGACGTATACGGTCACGTCGTTGCTGTGCGGGCAGATCCTCCAAAACCTGCCTTTCCCGCTGGGTTATCAGCTCGTCTTTGCTATTGGCTTCCTGGGCGCGGCGATGAGCAGCCTGCATCTGTGGTTCGTGAACCCGCGCCCTGGGACGCGCCCGGCCAGGGGCCTGCGGCATCTGCTCTGGCCCACCGGCGCGAACCGTCGGCCAGCGGTCCATTTCCCAAGCCTGGCCTTCTTGCGCGTGGATGTCTTGCGGGGCGCATTTGGCCGGCTGATGATCGTCCTGTTCATTCTGCATCTGACCCAGTATCTGCCGATCCCTCTATTCCCCCTCTATTGGGTCAGAAACCTGCACCTTTCGGATCAGGACATCAGCCTGGGGACAGCCCTCTTTTACGCGACGGTCTTTCTTGGCTCAACCCGGTTCGAGGCCCTGGCGCAGCGGTTGGGCAACCAGCGTCTGACGGCGTTGGGTCTCCTGCTCATCGCTTTCTATCCGGTGTTGCTGGCGGCCAGCCGGGGGCTGGAGTTGTTCCTGGCGGCCTCGGTCATGGGCGGGCTGGGTTCCACCCTGCTCAGCGGTGCGCTGTTCAATTATCTGCTGGAAAAAGTGCCAGTGGGCGACCGCCCGGTGCACCTGGCCTGGTACAACCTGGTGCTCAACGCCGCCATCCTGCTAGGCTCTCTGACCGGACCCGTCGTGGCCGGCTATCTGGGCCTGGCTCTGGCCCTGGTGCTCTTTGCTCTGGGTCGGGCGCTGGCGGCAATGATCGTGCTGCGTTGGGAGTAAGCACAAAAAAACCGCCCCCTCGGAGCGGCCTCATCTCTTATTTCCCGGCATGTCATCCAGCCACCAGGCCCCACGCGGTCCCTCCCGGACCAGCCGGAGCACGCCCTGAAACGAGGCCCGGTCTGGCCCGGCACCCGGCCTGGGAGTCGCCCGCACCGTCACCTCCACGCGCGCCACGTCCCCCTCGATGAGCGGTGTCCCGATCTGGATGGTGATGCTCGCCACGTTGTCCCAGATGGGCCGCATGGCATCCACGAACTCGCCCAGGGTGTGCGCTTGGCGATATGGCGTGGCCAGGTAGCCATAAGCCTGGCTGTAGGCCCCCTCGCTCAGGGCGATGAAAAAGTTATTCACCACCCCTTCCGGTGGCGTCACGAACTCCCGTGGCCCCGGGGCCGGTCGCAACGCCAACCACCAGATCGCGCTGCCAGCTCCCACAACCAGCAGCAAGGCCATGATCAACCACTTCATCTTCATACCCTGTCTTCTCCGCGCCGGGCAAGTTGATGGCTGCCCTGTTCTGCCCTCATGCCAGACATCCGTGCAAAACTTCTGTCAGGGAGGGAACAAGTTGGGGAGAAAGCCTTTCTGGGGGTTTTTGCGGCGGCTTTGCCGCCGCAAAAACCCCCTACCAGGCATTCTTTCCCCTCCCCGCATCGCGTAGCGGCGAAGGGACGCAAAGTGGGGAGTGGGGCAGGGCCCTCATGCGTTTAATTACGCACGGATGTCAATCATGCACTGCTCGATGGCCTCTACCACGTCAATGCCTGGCCCTTCATGCCCCCAGACCAGCCAGGCCAGGAACTCGCGGTTGCCAGCCGGGCCGGTGATAGGGCTGGTCGTCAGGCCGCGTACTGTCAACCCCAGACCCTGGGCGCAGGCCAGCACCTCGGTCAACACCTGCCGGTGCACAGCCGGGTCCCGGACCACGCCGCCCTTGCTGACCTTTTTGCGGCCGGCCTCGAATTGGGGCTTGATGAGCGCGATGATGTCGGCCGGTGTGTCCACCAGGCGCAGCACGGCCGGCAGCACCAGCCGCAATGAGATGAACGACACGTCAATCGTCGCCAGGCTGACCGGCTCCGGCAGGCTCTCCAGGTAGCGGATGTTTGTGCGATCCAACGCCACCACGCGCGGGTCCCGTTGCAACGCCCAGGCCAGTTGACCGTAGCCCACGTCCACGGCATAGACCCGGGCCGCGCCGTGTTGGAGCAGGCAATCGGTAAAGCCGCCGGTGGAGGCCCCCACGTCCAGGCAGACTCGCCCGGCCACTGGCACGGCAAAGGTTTCCAGGGCGTGGGCCAGCTTCAGCCCGCCCCGGCTGGCGTAGGGCCAGCCGACATCCACTGTGATCTCGGTATCCACTGGCAGGCGGGTGCCGGGCCGCAACATGGTCGGCGGGCGGTTTCCGGCACGCACCCGGCCGGCCAGGATCAATGCCTGGGCCTGTGTGCGGCTCTCTGCCAGGCCCCGCGTCACCAGTAATACGTCCAGCCGTTCCTGTTGCTTCGCCATCAGGAGAAGCATGGTGGTCACTCCCCTCGGTAGCTCCGGCTGGCGGTTGAAACCGCGCCTGAGGGGGCGGGAGCACGCCGGCCGACCGCCCGCTTCGCGGCGGTCGGTTTGGCCGCGTCCGCGAAGGCGGACGCCCGGCTAAAGGCCCACCAGGCGCGACCTCGGTCGCCGCCCAAAAACGCAATTTGTGGCCGCGTGCAGTTTATAACAGCGGTAACGCTACATTTGGTGTCGGTATCGGCGTCGGTGGCCCTGGTGTTGGTGTTGGAGACGGCGTCGGAGTGACCGATTCACCAGACACCGACGCTTCAGGCAAACGTCCCGTCGGGTCAATATACCGCAGCGGGTTGTTGAGCACGTAGGCGTAGCGGTTGAGGGCCTGGGGGTTGCCTGGCTGCGGCACCACCCCCTACGGGTCCGCGCTGAGGAAGCGGCCCAGGGCGAGATCATAGTACCTGGCCCCATAATAGAGCAAGTTGGTGGAACTGTCAAGCCGCTGGTCATCAGTCCGCGGTCCTCAATCCCCAGTCCGCAGTCATGCGGGAGAGGCGCATGGCTCTGTGTGGTGATATATAGCGGGTGCGTCTGGCTGGCGGAACACAACAGCGAATGGGGAATGCAACGAATGGCGGGCAGGGTGATTCGTTGGTTTCCCCATTAGTTGTTGGGGCCCCGACCACGCAAACAGCGAGGCTGCCGGCGCGGGGCCGGCAGGGCGGCCAGGCCGGGGGCAAAGGGGAAGTTTGGAACACGAAAGCCACGAAAGGGCGCGAAAGGCACGAAAGGGCGCGAAAGGCGCGGAGGTTTTACGTTTTACGTATCACGTCTCGTCGTTCAACGCCCGCCAGAGGTCCTGGCCCAGGCGCCGGTTGCTTCGCTGGGCCACGACCACGCGATAGAGCCACCGGCCCTCCTCTTGCCGTCTGGCCACCTGGCCGCGTGCCACCAGGTGCTCCAGGGCCAGGGTGACTTCCTCCGGGGAGCGGCCTAGCTCGGCGGCCAGGGTGGCGGCGTCGGCCTCTTGCCGGCGCAGCAGCCGGGTGAGCAGGGCGCGGGTGTCATCGGTTGCGCCCAACAGGTCGAACATGCCGGTGCCGCCGCTGCGCCGGGCCGGGGGCGCGTCTGGTTGGGGCTTGTCGGGGGTTGGTTGGCCCGGCCCCTCTGGCTCGCCGGTTAGAATTGTCAAGCCTGGTGCGGGCGAGGAACCTTCGCCAGACCTGTTTTTTCGCACATAGGCCAGCAACTCCCGGGCGAAGGCGGAAGCGCAGGTGATCTGGTCGTAGTCAATGGGCACGTCGTGGAGGTACTGGAGCCGCAAGGTATCTTTCTCCACGCCGGGCAGGACCCCGCCGAAGATAAAGCCCAGGGCCTCCAGGTCGGCGCAAAAGTGGGCCGTCAGTGGGTCAGTCAGGGGCAGGTCCAGGTGGATCACGGCCAGGCCCCGGCCGCGTAGCTCGTTCAGCCGGGCCGTGATCTCGTTGACCACGTTGTTACCATAGCCCTGGACCTCGATCTGGGCGGAGTTGAAGCTCAGCTTGAGGTGGGTGCTCAGGTTGGAGGGCGCGGCCGGGATCGGCCGGCCGGCCGGGCATTCGGCCAGTTGTCGGGCCAGGCCCACGTGCTCGTAGATGCGTCGGATCATCTCGCGGTGGTGAGGCGGGGGATAGACCAGGGAGCCGGCCGGCATGTTCAGCGGCAAAAAGCTGTAGATGAGCGTCTCGCGTTGGGCCAGCTCCTGGTCGCCGATGCGTTTGAAAAAGACGGATTGGGGGACATAGCCCAACAACAGGCCGGTTTCCCGGTAGCCCAGGTTCGTCGCGGCCCGTTGGGAATAGGGATGCAGGGTGACCGGCAGACAGTAGAGGCCAGCTAACCCTCGTTCCTGGGCCACCTGGTGCAATATCCTGGTCAGCCGGACAATGATCCCCCGGTCGCGGTACGGCGGGCTGACGATGGCCTGGCCCACTTCCCGGATGGGGCTGTCCGGCGCGCCCACCAGGGCGCAGTGCCCCACCACCTCGCCGGAGTCGAGCACGGCCACAGCGGAGATGATCTCGCCGCTGCGGTTCATGTCCGCCAGCCGTTCCGGGTAGTAATAGTGCTCGCCGGGGTAGGTATAGCCATAGGTGCGATAGACGCACTGGGAGACACGGGCCGCCTCGTCCGGGCGCATGAGCCGATAAGTGATGGGCACGTCGGCCGGGGCACCGGCGGCCTCGTAGGGCCGTAGCTCCTGGGCCGTAAAGTAGTTCTGCACGTCCGCCGTGGCGCGATATTTGACCAGCCGTACTTCTTTCCCCTCCCAGCCCTTGTTCAGATAGCGCACCTCGTCCATGACCTGCTTGATCAGGTAGTAGGACAGCCCGCCGGTGTCCCGATCCAGACCCCCCGTGGCATCATACGTGGCGATGACCGACGGGTCGAAGGGCAGGCCCTTGTCGGCGATGGCGATGGTGAGGCTGGTGGCATCCAACTGACTGGTGATGGTAAAGCTCTGGCGGTCGCCCGGCTCGAAGGAGGTGATGACATTGGTACAGGCCTCGTCCACGGCCAGCCGGATGCGGTGGACGTCCGATTCCGCAAAGCCGGCCCGTTCGGCGATGGCCCGGATGTAGGCCCCGATGGCCGGCAGGTACGACAGGTCGTTGGGCACCGTCAGTTGCGAGCTGTCCGGGGCGTTGGTCATGGGCTAACCTCCTGGTGCTGGCGTGCCCGCATCTGCCGGGCCGTCTCGCGGAGCCGCCGGAAATAGTCGGTCTCGGTGATCTCGGCCACCTGGCGTTCCTTGCGGGCCAGATCGATCTCGATCTTGAGTTCCTCCACCTGCTGGCGCAATTTGAACTCGCGGGCCTCCACCTTGGCGACCATAAAGTTAAAGGCTTCGGCCAGCTCGGTGAACTCGTCGGCGCGGTGGCCGATGATGCGCGAGATGTCCTGGCTATAATCGCCCTGGCTGACCTGCTCGGCCACCCGGGTGATGTCGCGGACCGGTTGGGAGATATTGCGTGCCAGCAACCAGCCGATGATGGTGATAAACAAGGCCGTCAGCAGCAGGCCGAGCAGGGAGAACGTGGTGGCCTTGCTGATCTCCCAGATGAGATCTGCCTCCAGCTCGGTGGCAACCTGGTGGAAATCGCTGGCAAAGGCGGTGATGGTCACGGCCCCAAAGCCGGCCGGCGAGTTGTATATGCCGCTGCGGTAGGGGATGGTGGCGTAGGCCATGGTCCGTTCCCGGCCTTCGGGGAACTGCTTGTCGCGCCAGATATAGATGGGCAGCGAGCCAGACTCGCCAGCCCGGTTGCGTTCCGCCAGCAGGGGGATGTGCTGGTCTATGAACCCCATATAGTTGGCGTTCAGGGGGATGATGCCGGTCTCCTGGGCCTGAGCGAATTCCTCCGGCGTCTTGGGCGCCGGGACCGGCTGGCCGTTTTCGTCGTAGCCAAAGATGTAATACGCCCGGGGATGGGCGACCATGAACCCCTCATCGGAGATGATGTAGGAGAAGCGGCCCTGGCGCACGTCCACCTCGGCCTGGAACCGGTCCGCGCCGCTGACGATATGGTTGGTGAACTCGATCACGTGAGTGTGATCCAGGGCCAACACCGCGATCCCCTGCAAGGTACTCCCTTCGTAGACGGGCATGGCGTAGCGGATGACGCCCTGGAAGCGACGCCCGGTCGGGTTCTCGGCCCCGGCGTAGGCCTCGGCCAGGGGCACGTAGCGGCCGGTCACGCGCCCCACATAGATCTCACCGGGGGCCAGGCCGATGGTGCGGGTGAAATAGTCCTCGCACCGGAAGAGGGTGTTGGCCGGGTCACTCACGTCCACCAGGGCGGAATGGGGGGCGATCTGCTCATCGCGGACGCGAACCACCTCCTGGCCCTGGGGGTTCACGAAAGAGATCTCGCGGTAGAGGGGGAGCAGGGTCTTGCCGGTGCCGGTCCATAGCTCGCCGCGATGGGCCTGGGAAAAGGCCAGGTAACTATGGCCGGTGCGGGGGAGGGTCGCCAGGAGTCGCAGGTCGTCCTCGCGCTCGGTGAGGAAGCGGGCGATGGCCGCTGCCGTATCGCTGGCACGTCCCTCCAGAGCGAGCATGGACTGTTCGTCCAGGGCCTTCTTGCTGCGAGCGATGGCGGTATCGCCGGTCTCCTTGTAGTCGTACAGGGTGAACCCGCCCAGGATGATCAGCGGGGGCAGGGAGCAGGCCAGGATGGCCAGCATGATCTTGCGCCACAGGCCAGATCGCAACCGGTTCATGAGGGCTCCTCTCGTGATCGGTCAAATAGTGACTCAGCCTGCCCTCCCGCAGGTTGAGGTAACTGTGATTCGGGTTTGCGCTCCGTCTATCAGGGGGCCGAGAAAACTGCCGAACCTGCGGGAGGGTGAGCAGTTACGTCAAAAGCCGCCACGCCTGACCGGGCGGCAGATGAACAGCAGCAGGCCGGCCGCCAGAAATGGCAGGCTGTAGACCAGCGCGGCGGTCAGATTGTGAGAGCCGGCCGTGGCGTAGACGAGCAGCCCCAGCGCCAGCGCAGCGGCCACGACGAGGGCCGCGCCCCACGCCTCTTTGCCGTCCCACCAGGCCAGCACGACGCCGGCCAGGGGGATGACCACCAGCGCGGTCATGGCCAGCCCCAGCGGCGAGTTCTCCACCAGCAACCCACTGACGGTGAAGGCAAAGAGAAATAACAACGTCGCCATCACGCCGGCCACCGTGCCGATGACGCGGCCGGCCCGGAGCAAAACTCTCATCATTGCACCTCCTCATTGTTGCACCAGCACTGTCGTACCCAACTCCGCCCGCTCCAATGCCCGACCATCTTCGGAAACCAGGGTCACGGCCAGGTGGTATGGCCCTGGAGCCATGAACGGCCCCAGCCGGTGTTGATCGCGCACGACATCGCCGGGCTGCCAGGACGTGGCCGGGGTGTTGCCCGGGGCCGCCTCCCGCGTGAGGATAACGTGCCCGGCCGCGTCGAGCAGTTGCACCCGCACGCGATAGGCGGCGTTCGGCCGGCTGGTGACCCGCCAGAACAGGGTGAGCAGGGCCACCTGGCCGGGGGCGAACTCCGCGCGCTCCTCGCTCTCGCCCCAGAGCGTCAGGCTGTAGCCCAGGAGCCGAAATCCGCCGCCAAGGTCATGGTCCAGCGGATGCGAGATGAGCAAGGCCGCCGTGGGCGGGGGCGTGACCGGCCGCACCACGGTCAGGGGGCCGAGCAGTACCCGGTCACCCTGGGACGCGCCAGCGGCGTCATACACCGGCAGGCGCGCGCCGTCTTCGAGGCCGTACATCCCTATTTCCACCTGGTACGTGCCCGGCGGTGTGCCGGGCAGCACCAGCAAACCATAGGTGTCGGTGATGATCTCGCCGGTGGTCCAGGTGACGGTGGGCCGGGCGTTGCCGACTGGTTCCGCGTCCCGCTGCCCCCATAGATAGTCCTGGCTATCCACCACGTGGGCAAAGACCTTGTAGCGGCGCGCCACCGCACCCTGCGCCTGCCAGAACAATGTCAGTGGGACGATCTCACCGGCCCGGACTTCTGGTGGCAGGCTATAGCCCAGCAGCGCGATGGCCTGGCCCAGGCGCAGCCGTAGCGGATGGGTGATGCTGGCGGCTCCGCCGCTCCCCACCTGATACAGCACCAGCCGCACGTTACCGTACCACCGCTCCAGGGTCTTGTAGGCGTGGGCGTCCAGCCAGCCCTCCACGAAACGGCCGGGGTCACTCTCCTCCACTGCCCATAGCACCAACCAGACCCGGCCGTGGCCCTGCGGGCCAGCGATGGTCTCCAGATCGGCCCGCGTGAGGCCCTCGTCAATGGGTCGCTGGCGAGGCAGGGGATAGCGTGGGGCCGGGCCCTGGTAGTATAGCTCGAATATCTCGATCTGCCCCGGCGCGTTCAGGATGATGGCATCGCCGGGCTGCTCTGACGCGGCAATGAACGCCGCCAGGCCCCGGTAGTCGTCACGAGCGTATTTGGGGTTGTGGTAACAGGCGTTCAAGGCCCGGCCGGTAAAGAACGTCAGGGCAATCAATACGAGGCAGGAAAACCCCAGGCCCAGGCTCCAGGCCCCCCAACCCGATCTACCAATCCCCAACTTGCCAGGTACCCAATCTACCAATCTCCCCACCCCGGCGATACCCCGGCCCAGGAACAGGCAATAGGCCGGCACCGCCGCCAATATCTGCTTGAGGAAATCGGGCTTGTCCAGGGGGCGGTTCTGCGAGAGCACATAGACTACGGCGATCGGGATGAACAGATATAGCGCGATCAGGGTGGGAGATTCGTAGACTGGCGGCCGTTGCCCACTGCCCACCGGGCGCCACTCGCGGACAATGGCCCAAAATATCACGACGAGCGAGAGCGCGATCAGCCCCCACAACGCCAGTTCCGCCTTGCCGGTGAGGGTCTCCGGGGCGGCCGGGCCGAAGGTGAAACCCACGAAGACGCGCCGTAGCAGGTCCGGCAGCGCGAACGACTCCCCAAAGCTGGGCCAGCCGGCCAGTTGGTCCTTTACGCGCAACGCCCAGGGCAGGAAGAGCGCACCGATGATGACCTGGGCCACGAGCCAGGAGAGCATGAAGCGGAAAGCGCGAGACGTAAAACGTAAAACGTGATAGAGGACGTAGATATTCTGCCAGAGGAGGACAGTGAAGAAAAAGTATTGGGTGTACAAACCCAACGTCGCCACCAGCACGTAAGCGAGCCAGAAGCCGACATCGTGGAACGTAAAACGTAAAACGTGAAACGTGAGACCTGCGACCTGGGACCTGCATCCTGCTTCCGGCATCCTGTTTCTAGCAACCAGCAGCAAGATTAGCCAGGCCGACAGCGCGCCCCACAGGGCCATCAACTCGTACATCCGGGCTTCCTGGGAATAGTAAATGAGCAAAGGCGAGCCGGCGCAGAGAAACGTGCCGATCAGAGCGGCTCTGGTGCCCACGGTGCGTCGGCCCACGGCGAACGTCAGCGCCACCAGCAGCGTCCCGGCCAGCGCCGACAGCGAGCGGGTGGCCAACTCCCCCGGCCCCACCAGGCGCACCCAGGCCCACAGCAGGTAGTAGTAGAGCGGCGGATGAATGTCGGCCGCGGACTTGGGAGCGATGTCCTCCAGGGACCCCAGAGCCAACGTCACGCTGGCTCCCTCGTCGCTCCAGTAACTCTGGGCGTCCAGGCGATAGAGGCGCAGGCCCAGGGCCAGGAGCACCAGAGCCAGGGTCAGCAGGCCCAGGAAAGTACGGCGGTAGCGCTTCATGAGAAATCCACCCGCCCTCGCCAATCGAGGGCTTCTCCATCTACCCGATAGATCGGCACGCCGGGCACGATCTCGGCCGGGGCCGTCGGGTCCAGGGTGATGAGTGAGAGCCGATGGCCCGCATCTTTAAGGCGCAGGATCGCTGCGCGCAAATCATCGCTCACCAGCGCGGCGATCAGCACCAACGAGGTGCCCCAGGGCAGGACGCCAGCCTCGGCCCGCAGCAGATCGGCCAGTGAACTGGTGGAGAGGGCGGTGATCTTGGCCAGGGCCTCCAGGATGACCGGCAGTTGGGCCGGGTCACGGCTGGGCGGGATACGGATGGCCTGGTCTGCATCCGGGTAGACGCCATTAGCATAGAGGCCCACGGCGAAGCGGCGGTCCACGGCGTCATGGGCGATGGAAGCAGCCAGACTGATCACCTGTTCCAGCTTCTGGGGGTCCTGCCCCATCCATGAAAAGGGCATGGTGCGGATATCCAGGCAGATGAGCAACCGGAGAGTCGTAACCGGCTCATAGACGCGCACCTGGAGGGCCTGGCGACGGGCAGTGGCCGGCCAGTGCACGCGTCGCAGGCTGTCCTCCGGCCGATAATCCCGCACGCCCATCGTCCGGCTGGGATCCTCAAAGAGCGAGTGCCGGGTCTTGTCCTCCCCAAAAGGATAATGGGCCGGGATACCCAGGTTGGCGACAGGCACTATGCGGGGGTATACCACCAGCTTCTGCGTCTCCTCCAGGCGCAACTCCTGCGTTTGCAGGCCAAAGATGTCGCTGGTGCGCAGGAACACCGGCCCAAAGCGATACATCCCCCGCCGTTGACAACGCAGGTTGTAGCGCCAACTCACCCGCTCATACCAACGCAACGACAGTATGTGCCGCAGGGCCCCGGTCCCGATGATGGGTGAGACCTCCAGCTCTATCCCCTCCACCGGCAAATCCAGCGGCAAGATGTCAGTGGTCTCCAGCCAGAGCAAGGGCAAGACCTTGCGATTGGTCACCCGCACCGTCAGGGGGACACTCTCGCCGATGAAGGCGTGATCCTCGCCGAACAGGCGCTCGTATTCCACCCGCGCCAGGCCATAGCGGTTCCAAATGCGAGCCAGGGTCACGGCCCCGATGGCCAGAGCGGCCACAAAGGAGACCGCCGGATTGCCCACGATAGCGCCCACGGCAAACAGGCCCACCAGCAGGGCCAGGATTACTCCTCGCGACACCTCAGCTCTCCACCGGCACCGGCACCGTGTTCACGATCTCCTGGACGATCTGCTCGACCTGGCGGCCGCGCAGCCGGGCCTCCGGGTTCAGGATCAGGCGATGAGCCAGGACAGGCGGGGCCAACGCCTTCACATCATCCGGCAAGACAAAGTCCCGGCCCCGGACCGCCGCCAGAGCCTGCGCCGTGCGATACAAAAACAACGCTCCCCGGGGACTCGCCCCCAGCTCCACGGCCTGGTGTTGGCGCGTAGCGCGCACCACCTGCACCACATAGTCACGCAGATCATCCTCCACATGAACCGTGCGAACCTGCTGTTGCATCGTCAACAGCTCATCTGGCTGGAGGACCGGCGTCAACTCCGCCAGGGGGTCCTCCCGTTCATAACGCCTGAGTATCTCCCCCTCATCCGCCTCGGAAGGGTAGCCCAGCCGCAGGCGCATGAGGAACCGATCCACCTGAGCCTCTGGCAGCGGAAACGTGCCCTCCAGCTCGATGGGGTTCTGGGTGGCCAGCACCATGAACGGGCGGGGCAGGGGGCGCGTCACGCCATCCACGGTGGTCTGTCGCTCCTGCATACACTCCAACAAGGCCGACTGGGTGCGCGGCGTGGCCCGGTTGATCTCGTCGGCCAGCACCACCTGAGACATGACCGGCCCGGGCCGAAACTCGAACTCCTGCGTCTTCTGGTTGAAGAACGAGATGCCGGTCACATCCGACGGCAGCAAGTCCGGCGTGAACTGGATGCGGCTGAAGGAACAACCCAGCGAGCGGGCCAGGGCCTTGGCCAGCGTCGTCTTGCCGATCCCCGGCACGTCTTCAAAGAGGATATGCCCCTCGCAGAGCAGGGCCACCAGGCACAGCTCGATAACCTCATCCTTGCCCACGATGACCCGGGCCACGTTCTGCTGCACGCGCCGGGCGGCTTGTTGAATATCCGACATGATCGTACTCCTCGTATAATATCTGCTCGCGCGGGGTCTGCGACCCCGTGCCCGGCGGCAGGCGGCACTCCCGGTGGTCGCCGCCGCGAGCATGGACATCCCTTACCTCGCTTAGACGTAAGGTGGTGTTGTGCGCCGGTCATAAATCAGCCTCAAGTTTACCACACTTTGGCCCGGTTTGCCAGTCACCTGTTCCCCTGTAGCCGCCTCCTCAAACTTTCCGGCGATTGAACCGCCAGGAGGCACGTCCTGAACCTTTGACCCGGCAACTGAAGGTTCTCCGCCCCACCATCGTATTAGAAAGCAGCACCTGCACTGTACCTCGACCCACTTGACAACCCAGAGGCAATGTGCTAGAATATATACTATACATAGATGTTCTAGGTATCATTTGAGAGGACGGCTATGGGCAAAGAAAACGACCCCCGGCAGGGCGCCAGTGCCGTGCTGATCCTGCGCCTCTTGCAGGAACGGCCCATGTATGGTTACCTCATTGCCAAGGAGCTGGCGCAGCGCAGCGAGGGCTACTTTGACTTCAAGGAAGGCTCGCTGTATCCGGCTTTGCACAAACTAGAGCGCGAGGGGCTGATCCGGGGCGAGTGGCAGGTGGTGGAACAGGGGCCATCGCGCAAGTATTACCACCTCACGGAGAAAGGCCAGCGCGCCCTCCAGGAATCTGCTCAGGAGTGGCTGGCCTTCGCGGAGCGACTGGCCCGCTTCCTGGGCGGTCACGAGCCGCAGTCGGCCACGGGCGCGGCCGGAGGTGGGGCATGACCGCTGTCGAAGAATACCTGGCAGAACTGCAAAGCCATCTGGCTGTGGATCTGTTGACCGAGCGCGAGGTCCTGCGGGAAGTGCGGGCGCACCTGGAGGAAGCCGTGGCCGAGGAGATGGCGCGGGGGCTGGACCCGACCGAGGCGACGCGACTTGCCGTGAGTCGGTTCGGCGAGGCCCGGGCCGTGGCCCGGGAGATGGAGAGTGTACACGGCAATTCCGTCCTGGAGGCGCTGTTCTCCACCATCGTGCCGGTGGCCCTGGCCCTGGCCTTCAAATGGGTGGCCCTGCCGCTCATTCAAGGTTACCAGACCTGGCAGCACCTCTCCCCGCCGTTCCTGTTCGTCACCCTGGCGGCCCTGGTCTTGCTCACGCCGGGGCTGTTCCTGCGCCGCTGGCGGTTGGGCTTTCCGGCCTGGCTCTTCTTTGGCGCAATCTCCCTCATGCAGGTGATCCGATGAACACGACACTACGCACACACCGTATCACGGGGGTCCTGGATGCCTTTCGCGTGGTGGACCGTATCCTGCGCAATCGCAATGCCTTCTTCACCGAGATCCGCGAGGGGCAGGACATCAATGCCAGGATCCGGGACATGCTCATCAGTTCGGCCGTGTTCTTTGCCTTGTACGGCGCGGTGATGGGGTCCACCTCGCCGCATTGGCAGCAGGTGTTGGCCTCGGCCGCCAAGTTGCCGATCCTGTTCCTCATCACCCTGATCATCTGCCTGCCCAGTCTGTATTTCTTCAACCTGTTCTTTGGCTCCCGGCTCACCTTCTTCCAGACGCTGGCCCTGGTCCTCACGGCCATCACCGTGACAGCGGTGCTGCTGGTGAGCTTTTTGCCCATCGCCCTGTTCTTCTGGTGGACGGCACCTAACTACCAGTTCTTCAAACTTCTCAATGTGGGGATCTTTACCATAACCGGTTTCTTTGGTGTGGTTTTCCTACATATGGGTATGGTGCATGTGCATCAGGGCGAAGGCGTGGGCCTGCGGCTCCTGGTATTGTGGGGCTGGATTCTCATCTACGGCTTCGTGGGGTCACAGATGGCCTGGACGCTGCGACCGTTCTTCGGGGCGCCGGAGCTGCCCTTTGAGCTGTTCCGGCAGATGGGCGGCAACTTCTACGGCGATGTGTTGCGCTCAGTCGGTGAGATATTGGGCCTGGGCTACGTGCGGTGAGCCGGGCAGGCAACAGATTGCCCTGGAGCGGTGTTCTGGCTACGGCGCAGATGGATCGTGCGCACCAGGTAGGGGCGGGCCTTGCGCCCGCCCAGGGGGCCTTGCGCCCGCCCAGGGGGCCTTGCGTCCGCCCAGGGGGCTTTGCGCCCGCCAAGGGGGTCTCGCGCCCACCCGGAGGAGGACCTCATGAACCGTAAGACAAAGGCACTGTTGGGAATATCACATGCCAGCGTCCTGGCGATCGGGCTGGTGGCCGGACTGGTGCTCGGCGGGTTGCTCGGCCTGTACGTGCACTCCAGCACACACCTGGGCGACCTGCGGCATCAGGTCGCTTACCCCACGCCCGAGCAGGCGATGTTGGCGCTTGTCAACGATTGGTATGTCGGCACCCAGAAAGTGGAGATCGTGTCCGCAGGCCCGTATTACCCGTTCCTGGAAGATCTCCACTTTGTCGTAGCGCGGGTCTGGGCCGAGCGCCGGGTGGACGGTCGGGCGCTGCCCGCAGACGGCGACGTGCCGGGCTGCTGTTTTCTGCGCCTGAAGAACGGCTGGGTGCTGGTGCCGGAAGGCCGCTGCCCTACCCTCATCGCCCTGGGCCAGTGGCTCTTTGGGCTGGAGGGGTAACAACATATACCAGCGAGGTATGAGGTGTTCATGCTCACGGTGGGTGTGTCACCCGCCGCCGGGCGCGGGGTCGCAGACCCCGCTTGAGCACATACATCGGGCGCGGGGTCGCAGACCCCGCGCGAGCACGAGGGGTAACAACATATACCAGCGAGGTATGAGGTGTTCATGCTCGCGGTGGGTGTGTCACCCGCCGCCGGGCGCGGGGTCGCAGACCCCGCGCGAGCACATAATTATACGAGCGAGGTAACTGCCTACCCTGAACCCTCCCGCAGGTTAGAAAGGGGCTGGCGAACGATGCAGCCGGTCATCTGGGCGCGCTCTGGTCTGGTCATTGCGCCCAAACCTGCGGGAGGGTA
>DAOTYG010000220.1:0-1664 GCA_034435155.1 Anaerolineae bacterium
TTGGGAAACACCACCTCGATCTGGTCGTTGCCCGACAGGGTGACGCTCTTCTGGTAGGTGGTCCACGAGGCGGCTACGTTGGTCCAGGTCTGTTTCTTGACCCCGTTGACCCACAGTTCCATCGTCGCCCGCACGCCGTCGTTGCAGGGGGTGCTGTAGGCCCGGATCTGAATCGTCTTGCTCGTACCCCCGCTGCCGCTCACCCGCCGCACGGCGTGCGGCCGGGGTTGGCCGGCCCCCGAAGCGAGAGAAGGCGAGGGTTCGTGTAGCATCTTGATAGTCAACCCTCCCCTTATTTGCTGTCTTCTTGAGAGTTTTCTGACTTCCGTTGGCGAAGCCACGGAAGGGTGACTTTCTGAAGCCAGTAAATATTGAGCAAAGCACCACCCAATAGAAATGTGCTCCATGCGATCCCGACCACAATCGCGACAGCTATGATACCGATCCCTGATAATTGTACGTCCGAACTACTGTTCATTACCACAGCAACCACCAAGGCAAATGCCGCACCAGACCAGACACTCCCGACTACAGTCCAGCGAACTACTTGATGTTTCATACCCTCATCGACATCCAAAGCCTTTCGCACTCTGTAATGGAATGCTATGAAGGGGAATAGAATCATCGAAAAACCGACTAGAAATAGGGCTACCAGCAGAACTGCCATTGCATCTGTCATGGACGCACCTCACTCTTCTGAAACTCATCCTTGCACAGTACTCGATCTGCCCAGGACCGTCGCCCTTAGCCGTATTAGTCTGTGCGAAGCGAAGAATCTCTCCAGTGCACAGCGGAGATTCTTTACTCACCGGAAGGGTAATAAAGGATGTAGTAATCGCCTTGCATTGACATCCCCGCGTTAATCGATGTTCGCCTGCCCAAAGCTCTGTCCCAATCATAAATGACAGATAGACCGCTAGTGATGAAATCGGTCACATTATAGCCTACGGCTGCTCCCGCAGGATTTCCAGAGACGACTAATCCTACTGCGCCCCCAGCCAATGGACCTACATAATCCACACCGGCAGTCCACAGCACATCCTGTCCTGCAAGGAACATAGGAGGTAGATCTGGATGGGGTTTCCCAGCCACCCATGTGTCTCCCGAAAACAAATCAGTGGCTCCAGCCAGCCCAATGTCAATGAGCCCAGGCTCAGCCCCCGCACCAGGCATTGCAAGCATAACCTCCACGAAATCCATGAATACACCAGCGCCGGCGAAGAAACCCGCTATTGGTTCGAACCACTCGGGCCTCTCTTGAAGCGGATCAGCGCCAACTGGCATAATCACAAAGTATGTACCATCCTCAAGTGGAATGACAATAGGCTCGGTGCGCGCAGGATCGTTGATGGCATCCACCATACCCTGCAGAGTCTGGATGATAAACTCCTCAATCGTGGGCGGTTGCCGCTCACAGTCTTCATCATTGAGTCCGCATTCGCCATCCTCTTTGTGTCCCGTCGGATCAACGAACTTCAAGGGATTGTTGCGCACCCAGGAGTAGCGATTAAACGACTGCGGTTGGTTCGAGTCCGGCACCAGCGTATCCGCGCTCAGCCAGCGGGAGAGCGCCGGGTCGTACCACCGTGCGCCCATCTGGTAAAGTCCAAGGCCACTTTCTTGCCGGGCGCCGGTGAAGCGATAATCCGTTGGTAACGTGCCAT
>DAOTYG010000221.1:0-8548 GCA_034435155.1 Anaerolineae bacterium
GTCCAGGATGTCATGCAGGTAGCGGACCAAACTCCCCCCCCTGGCCCGCTACCTGCATGACATCCTGGACGACCCAGAGTTCTTTGCCTGGCGGGACCTCTATCTGCCCCTCCGCGCCCGCCGGGTCGCCGAAGTCAAACGCTCGTTCGTGCGGCACATGTTCCTGCCGGAGGAACTGGCGGCCCTGACCGCCCATTGCCCCACCCGCGAGTTCGCGGCCGGCGAGGTCTTGATCCGGATCGGCGATCCCGGCGAGGCAGCCTATGTGGTCCTGGAGGGCACGCTGGAGGTCAGCCTCACCGACAGCAAGGGCACCGAATTGCTCAGCGGACAGATCACCTCGGGCGATGTGGTGGGGGAGATTGCCTTGCTGGAAGACCAGCCCCGCACGGCCACCGTGCGGGCGTTGAGCGCGGGCCGGGTCCTGGTCGTGGATCGCCAGCGCCTGGCTGAGCTACAGGCAACGGAGCCGGTCCTGGTCAGCATCCTGCGCGATCTGGCCCGCAAGCGGTTGGAAAGCCTGCAACGGTTCTCCTCTCCGCTGCGCTGGTTCGCCGCCGAACTCTTCCAACACCCCCCCCAGGATGTGCTGACGATCCTGGCCCACGAGCCGCGCCTGGCCCTGTTAGGCGAGGCCGGCGCCGGCAAGACCACCGTGCTACGGCGCTTCATGCTGGACCTGGCTGAGCAGGCCCAGGCCGACCTGGCCCGCCCAGAGGTGCGCCCCCTGGTGCCCATCTACATTAAGCTCAGCCTGCTCGATGGCCACCACACCATCGAAGAACTGATCCTGGACACCCTGCACCATTATGGCCTCTACCAGGTCTCCGAACCGCACCAGGTCCTGACCTTCCTGGCGGACCGGGGAGAGGCGCAGGCGCAAACCCCGGATTTCATCTTTCTCCTGGACGGCCTCAACGAGATGCCGGCCCATCTCGATGCCCGACGGAGCCTGCGGGAATTCCGCTATCGCCATTTCGACCAGCGCTTCGTCATCGCCTGTCGCACGCAGGACTATATCCCCATTCGCGGCTACCAGGCGGCTATCTTGCAACCCCTGGATAGCAACGACATCGAAAAGTTCCTGCGCCGCTACCTGCCGGCGGAAAAGGCCCTGGCTGTGCTGCGCGAGATCTATGCCGATGCGCAGTTGTTGGAGCTGGGGCAGAACCCGTTGGCCCTCTATATGTTCACCCAGATCGCCAAAGACAGCCAGGAAGCCCTGCCCAAGAACCGGGGCGTCCTGTTTCAACGCTTCACCGCCAACCTGTTGGAACGCACAGATACCGAGTGGTATCGCATCTTTGGCCGCTCCAAATCCCAGGTCCCCCTGCCCGTCCGCCAGCACGCCCTGGCCGAGTTGGGGTTGCTGATGCAGGAAGCAGGGGTGCAAACCCTGCCCCTGGAGCAATGCCTGGACGTCTTTCGCCAGGTTCCTCTCCTGATGACCCAGCCGGCCAGTCGGGAAACGGAACGCTCCTCCTCCCAGGACATCCTGGCCGAGGCCGTCCATAGCAGCCTGCTGCGCCTCTCCCCGGATCGCTCCCACGTGGAGTTCCTCCATCACTCGGTGCAAGAGTTCTTTGCGGCGCAAGGATTGCTATTCCGCAGGGCCGATGTCGGCCAGTACCTGGCGGAGGCAGACCAGCGCCTGCGGTGGGAAGGCGTGATCGTCCTGTTCTTCAGCATCGCCCCAGACAAGGCCCGCATCTTGCGCGCCATCCTGGGCGGGAGTGCCGACTATAACCGCATCGTCCTGGCGGCCGAGTGCCTGACCAGCGTGGGCATGGCCCCGGACGTCGTGGATCAGATCCGCCGCGCCCTGGAAGCGGCGGAAGCCGGCCCCTTCCTCTTCGCCCAGGGGCTGGCCTACCGCCGTCTGGGCCGCCTGCCCGAGGCCCTGACCCGACTCCACGAGGCCGCCAGGCTCATGCCCGATTCCGCCGCCGTCTACTATGAACTGGGCTGCCTCTACCGTCAGATGAGCCAATACCAGCGGGCGATCCAGACCCTGGAAGAAGCCCTCAAGCGGGACCCCTTCTTCGTGGACGCCTATAACCAACTGGGGATCACCTATTATGCCCAGGCCCAATACGTAGAAGCCCTCACCGTGTTCCAGACCACGGTGCAACTGGAGCCGGATAACCCCTACCATTATTACAACCTGGGCCATGTCTACAAGATGCTCCGCCTCTACCGCGAGGCGGTGGAGAGCTTCCAACAGGCCCTGGCCCTGAAACCAGACTATGAGGAGGCCCAGGCCCAGCGCGAGACGCTGCAAAAGGCCCTCAGCACCGGCGCCCTGGACGTGCTGGAACGCATCCCCCTGCTGAGCAAATTGACCCTGGAACAATTCTACCTGGTCTCCAGCCGTCTCCAGGTGCAGGAATACGAGCCGGGGCAGGTCATCTTCAGCCGGGGCGAGATCGGCGAGACCTTCTATATCATTGATGCCGGGCAGGTGGAGGTGTTGGCCCCCCTGCCCAGCGGCGAGGAGCGCCTGATCAACACCCTGTCGGCCGGGGACTTTTTTGGCGAGATCGCCCTGCTGCGGGCCACCCCCCGCACCGCCACCGTCGTCTCCCGCACCCGCACCCGCCTGTTGGCCCTGAGCCGGGCCGACTTTGACGCCATCACCCGCTACCCGGCCATCGCCACCAGCCTGGAGGAGACCTCCAGCCGCCGCCTGCTCCAGGACCGGCAGCGGGGTGGGCGCGAGAACCTGGACCGCTACCGCGACTGGCAGTACCTGGAAGAACTGATCCAGCAGGTGGAAGTCACCGCCCTGGTGGCCGACATCCACGGCTCCACCCTGCTGACCCAGACCATCGGTCCGGACCGCATGATGGTCTTTCTGGACGAGTTCCTGCTGGAGATGAGCAGCGCCATCGTGGAATA
This sequence comes from Anaerolineae bacterium, assembly GCA_034435155.1. Taxonomy (GTDB): domain Bacteria; phylum Chloroflexota; class JAHJIN01; order JAHJIN01; family JAHJIN01; genus DAOTYG01. The sequence goes on from DAOTYG010000221.1 coordinate 2,899, forward strand.
CAACGGCGCGGTGGGCAAATCCCTGGGCGATTCGGTGATGGGCGTCTTTGGTTCCACCCCGGCGCACGGCGAGGTCGCCCCCAGTTACGGGGTTCGGGCCGTCCTGGCCGCCCTGGAGATGCGCCGCTCCTTCCTCCAACTCCGGGAGCGCTGGCAAAAGTTGACCCCGCAGTTCCAGCAGGCCTTCGCCGCCTGTGGCCTGGGGATTGGGCTGTGCACCGGCCAGGTGGCCCTGGGCACGGTGGGCATGGAACAGACCATGGTCGGGGAACCGGTCAACATGGCAGCCCATCTGTCCAAGCTGGTGCAACAGAGCCGCTCCGAATGCGATGTGTATCTGGATCATCGCACCCAGGCCATCATCTCCAACGCCTTCAAGGTAGAACGGATCGCCTTTACCGATGAGACCGGGGCGGCCGCCCCGCGCGTCTACCGCGTGATCGAGCATACCTGAACCATGAATGAATGGCAGACCTTATACCGCCAACTCCCGGCCCTGACCAGCCAGCAAGAGCTGGTGGATACGGTGCTGCCGGCCCTGGCCCACCTGTTGGCCGCGAGCGGCGTGGCCCTCTACCTGACTGACCACCAGGATGCCCGGACCGCGAACCTGGCCGGGCAGTGGGGGCAAATCACCACCAGCGGGCCGCTGGAGTGGGTCTTGCACCAGGGACAGCCCCTGGTGAACACGGCGTCTGCTGCAACTAACGGGCTGTTTGTGCCCGTGCAGTGCGGCGCCCGCAACCTGGGCGTCCTCGGCGTGGAACGACCGGGCGGCGCGCCCTTCACCCCCGCCGAGGTGGCAGCCGTCCAGACCCTGGCCGGGACCCTGGCCCTGGTGGTGGATAACCTGGCCCTCCGCCAGGATGAGGGCCAGCAGGCGGTCGCCCTTATCCGGGACCAGCTTCAAAAATTCGCCCAGCTCTACGAGATCAGCGCCCGACTCCATACGGCGCGGGAGTTGGAACCCCTGCTGCACACCGCCGCCGCCAGCATCGCCCAGGTCTTTGCCGCGACGGCGGTGGAGATCACGTTGTTCGATGCCGCCGGGGAGTTGACTTGGCGGATGGCGGTGGGACTGACCCCGACCATGCTCCGGCAGACCACGCCCCGCTCCGGCGGCAGTATCCACACCATCTGGCGCACCGGCCAGCCCCTCCTGGTGAGCGACGTCAGCCTGGCCCCGGCCATGCTCCATCCCCGGCTGCGGCAGGCCGGGCTGCGCGCCTTTGTGGGCCTGCCCCTCCTGGGCCGGGAGCGGGTCCTCGGCGTGGTGCGGGTCTTGTTTGACCAGCCTCAACCTCTCCTCTGGAACCTGCTGAACCCGCTGGCCACCTGCGTCAACCAGGTGGCCATCGCCATCGAGAACCTCTACCTGTATCAGCGGCTGGAAGACCTGCTGACCGAGACCATCCGCGCCCTGGTCCACGCCTTTGAGGCCAAAGACCCTTACAGCGCCCGCCATTCCGAAGAGGTCATGCGCTACGCGGTGGCCCTGGCCCGGGAGTTGGGCTTTGATGAGGCCCAATGCCGGGTCATCCGGTTCGGGGCCTTACTCCACGACATCGGCAAGATCGGCGTGGGCGACCAGATCCTCCTCAAGGATGCCATCCTGGATACCAGGGAATGGTCTCTCATGCGCACCCATCCCATCCTGGGGGCGGAGATCGTGACTGGCATCCGGCCCTTGCGCGATGTGGTGAACATGGTGCGCCACCACCACGAGCGTTTCGACGGCCTGGGTTATCCCGAGGGCCTGGCCGGTGAGGCCATCCCCCTGGAGGCCCGGCTCCTGGCGGTGGTGGACGCCTTTGAATCCATGACCTCCGACCGGGCCTATCGGCAGGCCATCTCGGTGGACGAGGCCCTGGCCCGTCTGGAGGCTGGGGCGGATAGACAGTGGGACGGCCGTATCGTGCAGGTGTGGTGTGACCTGGTGCGGCGCGAAGGGCGCAGGCTCCTGGGGGTTAAATGGGACCTCCTGGTTCAGGAAGCCAGTCGCCGACCCCGGCCGCCGGTGGTGCATTGCCCCTCCCTGAGCGAGCGGTCCAGCACGGCCTGCCTGCCCGGCGAGGAGATCAGGCCAGCGGAGGAGGCACGCCGGGCGGCCGCTGTCGTGGGGCAGCAGCGGCTGGCCCGGGGTTAATCAGTCTCAGTAGTAGGTAACTGCCTACCCTCCCGCAGGTTTGGACGCAATCTCCGCATCTTTCTAACCTGCGGGAGGGTAGGGGTAGGCAGATACTTCCAATCTGACTTGAAAATGGACTTCAGGAAGGCACGGCTATGGCCTGCTGCCTATCACATTTTCATGCGTTGTGGCGAACGCAGTTCATGATGACTACTGAGTCTGGGCGAAGACCCCCCCGCCGGAGCCGCTTTAAAGGGGCTGTTAGCGGGGGGTCTTCGCCATCAAGGCCGGGGTGGGTAGACAAAAAAGATGAAATGTGGTAAAATAGAGAGTGGTGGGGTCATAAGGGCTGCTCAACCGTCCAGAAGTCAATACCAGGGGCTATCTTTCCCCGGCGGTGGAGCGGCGTCTGAATACCCCTAATGCCCGGAAGGGCATTAAGACCTGCGCTGCGTAGCACCAGTGTCAGGCTGAGAATGCGCGTCTGAATACCCCTAATGCCCGGAAGGGCATTAAGACTCAGGGTCTACCGCTTCGCCCCTCTGGGCGGCTTCTGCCGTCTGAATACCCCTAATGCCCGGAAGGGCATTAAGACTACCATTGTACGCGACGGGGTTCTGGCCCGTTCCCATCGTCTGAATACCCCTAATGCCCGGAAGGGCATTAAGACACCAACCGTATGCATTCCCATGAAGTGTTCCTAACCACGGTCTGAATACCCCTAATGCCCGGAAGGGCATTAAGACTTGTCTGGTAGATGAAGGGAGCCTCCACCGTCAACTGTGGGTCTGAATACCCCTAATGCCCGGAAGGGCATTAAGACATAATATCACCTCTTTCCCAATTTGCGGAGGAGCACGTCTGAATACCCCTAATGCCCGGAAGGGCATTAAGACCTTCTTGATGGCCCGGAGGACTGGGGCTGCTTCCCGGGGTCTGAATACCCCTAATGCCCGGAAGGGCATTAAGACACAGTACGCGCACCATCACCCCGCAAGTGCTCATCGTGTCTGAATACCCCTAATGCCCGGAAGGGCATTAAGACTTCCACAAGGGGTGAGCCGCTGAGGTTGGGGTCATCGGGTCTGAATACCCCTAATGCCCGGAAGGGCATTAAGACCTTCGTCTAGGCCCAGGATCGCCGCCCTTTCGGCAAGGGCGTCTGAATACCCCTAATGCCCGGAAGGGCATTAAGACGCGGTCTTTGCGCGTGCGGCTCTTTGCGGTCTTTGCGCGTCTGAATACCCCTAATGCCCGGAAGGGCATTAAGACGCGGGCAACAGGTTAAATACCCGGCGAACGTTCACACTAGTCTGAATACCCCTAATGCCCGGAAGGGCATTAAGACGTAGCGCGCTTGCAGTCTTTGTGTTGTAGCGCGCTTGGTCTGAATACCCCTAATGCCCGGAAGGGCATTAAGACCAAGGAATTATTTGTTTAGCCGGCCAGCGTTATGTTCAGCGTCTGAATACCCCTAATGCCCGGAAGGGCATTAAGACCAGACACGTATGTTGGCGGCACAAAGAGAATGACACAGTCTGAATACCCCTAATGCCCGGAAGGGCATTAAGACCGTTGCTTATCGCGGTACAACCGTGTGGATGCATGGTAGTCTGAATACCCCTAATGCCCGGAAGGGCATTAAGACCTATCTCCCTCACCGTCATCATCATCTCAGTTATCTCAGCGTCTGAATACCCCTAATGCCCGGAAGGGCATTAAGATTGAGTGGCCGGGGGGTTGGTGATCTGGCCGATGAACAGGTCTGAATACCCCTAATGCCCGGAAGGGCATTAAGACAGGTGGGCGAAGGCAGTGCCTTCGCCTACCCCGCCTTCGCGTCTGAATACCCCTAATGCCCGGAAGGGCATTAAGACAGGGGTGGGCGACGGCAGAGCCGTCGCCCACCCCACGAGTTTGGTCTGAATACCACTGATGCCCGGCAGGGCATTAAGACAGCGGGTGGGCGACTGGTCGCCGGGCGCTCCAGGCGGGTCGCACTCCCTACGGTCGCCGCCTGGAGCGACTTTAAGAACGCGGGTAACTACCCGTTGCCGACTGAAGTCGCCCGCTTTGGGCCTTCGGCCAATGGTCAGCCGTTCGGCTAAGCTCACGGCGAAGCCTGCGCCGACCCTCACCCCCACCCCCGGCGGCTTCGCCGCCGCAAAAACCCCCTATGAGGCAGTCTTTCCCCCTGTCAGTCATCGCCCCTTGACAGATCACCGGTCATGTGTTACAATCGCCCGCGAAGTGCGGCAGGTGCGTGTCTGGGTTGCCAACGGCCATGAGGAGCGCGAAGGCGAGGACCCTTCGCGTTTTTGCATCACCGGGGCATGAGACCCGGGCCAACGCCGGGCCGACTTTCAGGATACCCCCGCTGTTCCGTGCGGCCCGGGGTCCCCTGAGCACCAAAGAAAGGAGGTACGTCAAATGGCCGACCAGGCCACGGGTGGCCGGCTCACCGGCAAGGTCAAGTGGTTTAGCAACGTCAAGGGCTACGGCTTCATTGAGCAAGAGAATGGCGAAGACATCTTTGTCCATTTTACGGCCATCCAGGAGGACGGGTATCGTTCCCTGGAGGAGGGGCAGCAGGTCTCTTATGAAGTCGAGCAGACCGAAAAAGGCCCCCAGGCAGTACGGGTGGTCAAGGTCCTATAATCGGACATGATGATAGCGCATCGGCCTCCAGGCATAGTGCCGGGGGCCGATTTTTCTTGCCCTGGCACGAGTGGATTTTTTGAGGTATAATGAGGCCCGAAAGCGAGGGCAGGATGACACACTGGACCTGGCTGATCTGGTTGACCCTGCTCATCGTGGCCATGATGGCCTGGGGTGGCTGGGGTTATGTGATCCTGAACCTCACGCCGGATGATATGGTGCACCGCCTGTTGTTCCTGGGGACGCTGTTCCTGGCCCTGGCCGCTACCCTGACCTTCCCGGCCTATTGGGTGGCCGGGCAAATGCATCGGCGGTGGCCGCTGGTGCAGGAGGGCCTGGCGGTGGCCCTGCGCCAGGGGCTATTGGGGGCCGCGTTCGTGGTGATCTGCGCCGCATTGCAGATGATCCAGGCCCTGACCGGCGGGCACGTGGTGTTGATCCTGAGCATACTGATCATCGTGGAAGTGTTCTTGCAAGTGCGCCGGGAGAATCCAGCGCGCTAGAAAAGGCTCTTTCCCCCGCTGATTTGAATCTAACGCCCCTGGAGTGGGTCCAAAGCAGAGGTAAGCATGACCGCAAGTGATATCCAACAACGACTGGAGGCGGGCATCGCCGCTGCCCGGGCTGGCCGCCGGTTGCAGGCGCGCCAGTTGCTGGCCGAAGTGATCCGGCAGGATCCGCGCAACGAACAGGGTTGGCTCTGGCTGGCCGGGGTGGTGGATCGCCCGGCTGAGGTGATCTATTGCCTGGAACAGGCCCTGGTGGTGAATCCAAACAACCAGGCCGCCCAACAGGGCCTGGTCTGGGCACGCCGACAATTGGGCCAGGCCACGGCCACCACCACCCCAGCCCCTGCGCCGGCCC
>DAOTYG010000222.1:0-37940 GCA_034435155.1 Anaerolineae bacterium
GGCCTGGCGGTGCCGCCGCCCAGCCCCACGCCCCAGATAACCCAGCCAGCACCGCCACCCCATAATAAAGGCTTTCGCCCCCCGCTGCTGGACCTCTCCCACCTGACCGGGCAACAATTGCCCGCCGACATGCCCCAGAAGACGCTGCCCACCAGGTGGGACTGGCGCACCCAGGGCAAGGTGACCACGGTGAAGAACCAGGGCGCGTGCGGCTCCTGCTATGCCTTCGCCGCCATCGGCAACATCGAGTCCAGGCTGCTGATTGACGGCGCCGGCTCCTATGACTTTTCGGAGAACAACGCCAAAGAGTGCAACTGGTACGAGGTCACCGACACCGGGGGCGGCACCAGTTGCGCTGGCGGCAACTATGACCTGCTGGCCGACCTGTTCTCCAGGCAGGGCGTGGTCCTGGAATCGTGCGACCCCTACGTCGCCAGTGACGTGAATTGCAATACCACCTGTCCCTACCAGAAGACTCTCCTGGAGTGGCGGATCATCTCCGGCGATGTCATACCCAACCCGGCCGTGCTCAAACAATACATCTACGACTACGGCCCGGTCTACACCGCCATATACGCCGGCAACGGCGACGCCTGGGATTGGGAGTTCGGCAACTACGACGGCTCCTACACGCTCTACTACGCCGGCACGCAGACCCCCAACCACGCGGTGCTCATCGTCGGCTGGGACGATAACCTCTCTCATGCCGGGGGCACCGGCGGCTGGATCGCCAAGAACAGTTGGGGCACGAACTGGGGCGGCACCTGCGGCTATGGCTCCCAACGCGGCTACTTTACCATCGCCTACGGCTCGGCCAGCATCGGCAAGTGGTCATCCTTCATGTCCGCCTGGCAAAATTATGACAGCAACGGTGGGCTTTTGTATTATGATGACGGGGGCTGGTCGGCCAGTTGGGGCGGCGGCGGCACGACCATGTGGGGGCTGGCCCGGTTCGTGCCAGCCAGCAACACCAACGCCACGCGGGTGGAGTTCTGGACCACCGATGCCACGACCGACGTGGACATCTACATCTACGACACCTTCAGCGGTGGCGCACTATCCAACCTGCTGCGCCAGAGTCTGAATCACTCCTTCAGCGAGGCCGGGTATCATTCGGTGGCCTTGAGTTCGCCCCTGCCGGTGACGGCCGGCAACGACGTCATCGTCGTGGTCAAGTTCACCAATCAGAGCTATACCTACCCGCTCCCCATAGATTGGTATGGTCCATCTGCCCGAAACACGTATTATAGCTCCACCGGCGCCTCCGGCTCGTGGAACGAGGTGTATTATGGGGGACAATACTATGACGTCGCCATCCGCCTGCGCACAAGCACAACGACCGCGCCGGCCCCCACGGTGACGAGCGTCACCCCCAACACGGGCCAAAACACGGGCACGGTGCACATCACCAACCTGGCCGGCACCAACTTTCAGGCCGGGGCCACCGTCAGGCTGACCCGCACCGGCCAGCCGGACATCCCGGCCACCAACGTCAACGTGGTCAGCTCATCTCAGATCACCTGCGACTTTGACCTGGTGGGGGCCGCCGCCGGGCAGTGGAACGTGGTGGTCACCAACCCGGATACTCAGAGCGGCTCGTTGCCCAACGGCTTTACCGTGACCACCTCGCCCACGGCCCCCACGGTGACGAGCATCACCCCATCCAGCGGCGTCTGCACCGGCACGGTGCATATCACTGACCTGGCCGGCACCAACTTTCAAGCCGGAGCCTCCGTCCGGCTGACCCGCGCCGGTCAGTCGGACATCCCGGCCACCAACGTCACCGTGGTCAGCGCGTCCCAGATCACCTGCGACTTTGACCTGGTGGGGGCCGCCGCCGGGCTGTGGAACGTGGTGGTCACCAACCCCGATGCCCAGAGCGGGATGTTGGCGAACGGCTTTACCGTGCTGGACTCCGGGGGACCGAAAGAGGTCTACCTGCCCATCATCTTCCAGTGCTATCCCGTCGGCACGCCCACCCTCTATCCCATCAGCAACAGCTCTGGCAGCGGCACGTACATGGTGGAATGGAGCACGGCCTGTGGGGCCACCAGTTACATCCTGGAGGAGGACGACAACGCCTCGTTCTCCAGCCCGGCGACTCGTTATGCCGGCAGCAATACCTGGTATCAGGTAGTGGGCAACGGCGTGGGCACGTACTACTACCGCGTGCGGGCCTGCGGGGTCTATGGCTGCTCTGGCTGGAGCAATGTCCAGTGGACGACGGTAACTCCCCCGCAGACGGACCTGTACGTGCAAAATGACCTGGGGACCATCCTGCACCTGACCATCTACGGTGTGGGGTCGCGGGACGTGCCCACGGGTTTGTATCACTGGGGCAAGTTCCCTGCCGGGACGTATTCCTGGTCTGCCACGGCTTCTGGCTATTATCCGGCCTCCGGCACCAAGACGTTCCCGGCCGGCACGGTGATCTGGAGGTTCTACCCGGCGGCACTCACCACCGGCATGGCTCGAATGGGTGAGGAGTAGAAACCTTGCTTTTCGAGCAGGAAAAGCGGCTAACCCTGTTCGGTTCCGGCCTGGCTGGCCAGGAGAGCGAGCTATCGAGGAGACACTGCGCGGCCTGATCGAGGCCATCCGCCTGATCATCAGCCTGGACCCAGACGTGCTGGAGATTGTCACGCTATCCTTGCAGGTGTCCGGCGTGGCCTTGCTGTTCAGCGCGATCATCGGCATCCCGGTGGGGGCAGCATTGGGGCTGAGCCGTTTCGCCGGGCGACGGCTGGTCATCGCCCTGCTCTACACCGGCATGGGCTTCCCGCCGGTGGTGGTAGGGCTGTTCGTTTATCTGGTGTTGTCCCGCAGCGGGCCGTTGGGCAGCCTGAACTGGCCGTTCACCCCGGCCCTGTTCACGCCTGGGGCCATGGTGATCGCCCAGAGCATCATCTCGTTTCCGCTGGTGGCCGGGTTCACCATGGCCGCCGTGCTGGGCGTGGACAAACGGCTGCGCCAGCAGGTGCGAGCGTTGGGAGCCACCCGCTGGCAGACCACGCTGACCGTGCTCGCCGAGGCGCGCACCGGGGTCATCGTATCCATCATCGCCGGCCTGGGCAGCATCATCTCCGAGGTGGGCGCGGTGATGCTGGTGGGCGGCAACATCGAACACAGCACGCGGGTGCTCACCACCGCCATCGTGCTGGAGACGCGCCAGGGGAACTTTGACCGGGCTTTGGCCCTGGGGATGATCCTGCTGGGGCTGTCTTTCGCCATCAACCTGCTCATGCTGCGCCTGCAGGGGAAGACGTTAGACGAATGACGAAGCCGATCTACCAGATCGAGAACGTTATCAAGGAGTACAACGGCCGGCGCGTGTTGCACGTGGACTGGCTGGAGATCCACCAGGGCGAGGTCCTGGCCCTGGTCGGTCCCAGTGGCGCGGGCAAGAGTACCCTGCTGCGGTTGCTCAACTTCCTGGAGGAGCCGACCAGCGGCCGCATCTGGTTTCTGGACGCGGAGTTCAGCCGGGAGACGGCGCTGCCACTGCCCCTGCGCCGGCGCGTGACCACGGTGTTTCAGCAGCCGATCCTGTTGAACCGGGACGTGCGGGCCAACGTGGCCTATGGGCTGCGGCTGCGCGGCCAGCGCGATGCGGCCGGGCCGGTGCAGGCCACGCTGGAACAGGTGGGGCTGGCTGACCTGGCCCGGCGACCGGCGCGGACCCTCTCCAGCGGGGAGGCGCAGCGGGTAGCCCTGGCCCGGGCCATGATCTTGCAGCCGGACGTGCTCCTGCTGGACGAGCCGACAGCTAACCTGGATCCGTACAACGTTGGCCTCATTGAAGACATCGTGCGGCAATTGAACCGGGAGCAGGGGACCACCGTGGTCCTGGTCACGCACAACGTCTTCCAGGCCCGCCGGCTGGCGCAGCGGGTGGGCTTACTGCTGGAAGGTTGCCTGGTCGAGATTGCCGACACGGACAAGTTCTTCCAATCGCCGCAAGACCCCCGGACAGCGGCGTTCGTGCGGGGCGAGATGGTCTGCTAAAAGTCATGCGTCATGCGTCATCCGTCAGGCGTCAGGCGTGAAGGTGACGTTTGACGCTTGACGTTTTGACCCGGCATAGTCACAAGGGGAATCAATGCGCGGAGGGACTTTCGCCTTACTGGCTGCGTTGATCATGCTGACGGCCTGCGATGTTATGCCGGGGCCGTATCCCACAGCCCAGAAGCTGATCCTGGCGACTACCACCAGCACCGCCGACTCCGGTCTGCTGGATTTCATCCTGCCGGATTTCGAACAAGCCCACAATTGCCGGGTGGACGTGGTGGCCGTCGGCACCGGCCAGGCCCTGGCCCTGGGGCAGCGGGGCGATGCCGACGTGTTACTCGTCCACTCTCGCCAGGCCGAGGATCAGTTCGTGGCGGAGGGCCACGCCAGGGAACGCTTTGAGGTGATGTACAACGACTTTATCATCGTCGGTCCGCCGGACGACCCGGCCAAGGTGCTCGGCAAAGCGACCGGCAAGGACGCCTTCAAGACCATCATGGATGCCCAGGCTACGTTCGTCAGCCGGGGCGACGGGTCCGGCACGCACAGCAAAGAGCTGAGCATCTGGGCTGCCCTGGCTGTCACGCCGACCAGGGAGATGCCCTGGTACAAATCCATCGGCCAGGGGATGGGCGATACGCTGCTCTTCGCCAACGAGCAGAAGGCATACACCATCGCCGACCGGGGCACTTACCTGGTCATGCGGGATAAGCTGCCTGACCTGATCATCGTTGTGGGGGGCAGCAACCCGGCTGAGAACAAGGACCCGGCGCTGCTCAACCACTACGGCGTGCTGGCGGTCAACCCGGAGAAGCATCCCCGCGTCAACTCGGCCCTGGCGAACAAGTTTGTGACCTGGCTGCTCTCGGTGGAGACGCAGAGGAAGATTGGCTCCTACGGTGTGGACAGGTTCGGCCAGCCGTTGTTCTACCCGGATTCGGTGGAATACCGGCGTTCCTCACAGCCGTGATCGTCACAGCACCACCACCTCAGCCACGTCGTCCAGTTCCACCAGCTTTTTCCCCGTGCGGGTCCGGTTGAGCACCGGCACATCCTCCAGGCGCTGGCGTTTGCCGTCCCGGGATAGCACGTCCACCGCGCCATCCAGAGGTCCGGCCCCGACGGCGATAGTGGGACCGGCCGTCCGGCCCTGGGTTACCTGCACCCCCTGACCGCCCCGCCCCTGGGGTGGGAACTCGGCCAGGGGGATACGTTTCACAAAGCCGGCCTGACTCACCACCACCACTCCCTCACGCTGAGGGTCCAGGATGACAGCCCCGCCCAACAACCGGTCTTTCTCAGCCACCCTGATCCCGACCACACCCCGGGCTGAGGGCGTGGCCTGCGGGTTGACCTCGCTGGCGAGGAAACGGTTGACGCGCTCGCTGGTGAAGAACATCACCTGGGCCTCCTCCCCGCCAACGCCGGCAAATAGCACCCCATCTCCCTGGCTATCCAGGCCAATGATGGCGGACCACGTGGCTTCCGCGCCGATCCGGGCCTCCTCGGCCTTGACACGCTTGACCCGGCCCTGGCGCGTGCCAATGACTAACAGGCTGTCGGGAGCCAACACACCGCCGCCCACCACCTGTTCGCCCTTGCCCAGTCCCAGCTCGCCGAAGGTGGCAGCACGGGGCAGCCGGCCCACGCGCCCCCACCAGGCCCGGCCCTGGTCGGAGACCAGGATGACCGTGTCGGTCGGCTCGGCCCGGATATGCCGCCGATGGGCCTCCACGGCCCGGCTCGTCAGGCCCGGCCTGACCCGGTAGCTGAACTGGCGGGCCTCATAGCGCTGCACCCCCTGCGTGGACACGACGATCACCTGTGTCCCGGCCGGCGTGGTCAGCTCCGCCTCGGTGACGATGGCAGCACCTGGCTTTTCCCCACTGAGGATCACTGTCCGGCGTGGGGTAGCGAACCGGGCCTTGATCGCCTGCGTCTCCTCGATCACCACCTCCAGCCGGCGTTTCTCCGACCGCAACAGATCCTTGAGATATTTAATGCGGGCTTCCAGCTCCTTTTCCTCGTCGGCCAGCTTGCGCCGCTCCAGAGCAGCCAAGCGGCGCAACTGCATCGCCAGGATAGCCTGGGCCTGGGCCGGGGTGAACTTGAACTTCTTGATCAGATTCTCCTCGGCAGTCTCGGCGGTGCGGGAGCGACGAATGGTATCAATCACCTGATCAATGACATCCAGGGCCTTGAGCAGGCCCTGAACGATGTGGAGCCGGGCCTCGCGCCGGGCCAGCTCGTAGCGGCTGCGCCGGGTGATGACGTTCAACCGGTGCTCGATAAAATAGACCAGCATATCCAGCAGGGAAAGCCGTTGCGGACGCACGATGGTGTCCCCATCGGTCCGCTCCGCCACCAGGGCCAGGGCGTTGACGCCAAAGGTCTCGCGCAGTTGGGAATGACTCAAGACGCTTTCCAGCACCTCCCGGGCCTCGGCCACCCGACTGACCTCGATGACGATGCGCATCCCTTCGTGATCCGACTCGTCGCGCAGGTCCGTGACCCCGGCGATCTTGCCCTCCCGCACCTCACGGGCGATGCGTTCCAGTACGGTGGACTTGAGCACGGCGTAAGGCAATTCGGTGGCGACGATATTGACCTTGCCCCCGCCGATGTCTTCCATGTCCAGCCGGGCCTGAGTGACGATGCCGCCGCGGCCGGTCTCATAGGCCGCGCGGATGGTATCCATCGGCTCGCCATCCGGGCCGGGCCGGTAGCGATAGACCACCCCGCCGGTGGGAAAATCCGGGCCAGGAATGAACCGCAGCAACTCGTCCACCGTGATGGTGGCATGACGCTGCCAGTTCTGGGCCACATAGATGATAGCCTCACAGACCTCACCCAGATTATGGGGGGGGATATTGGTGGCCATGCCCACGGCGATGCCGGTGGCCCCGTTGACGAGCAGGTTGGGGAGAGCGGCCGGCAGGATGACCGGTTCTTGCAAGGACCCGTCAAAGTTGTCGGCCATGTCCACCGTATCCTGCTCGATGTCCTGGAGCATAAACCCGGCGACTTCGGCCAGGCGGCATTCGGTGTAGCGCATGGCGGCCGGCGCGTCGCCGTCAATGCTGCCAAAGTTACCCTGCCCGTCAATGAGGGGCACGCGCATGGCGAAATCCTGACCCAGACGCACCAGCGCCAGGTAGACCGACTGGTCACCGTGCGGGTGATACTTCCCCAGGCAGTCTCCCACCACGCGGGCCGATTTGCGATAGGGCTTGTCGTGAGTCAGCCCCATCTCGTGCATGGTGTAGAGGATACGGCGTTGGACCGGCTTGAGGCCATCCTCCACCCGGGGCAAGGCCCGGTCGGTGATGGTCTCCACAGCGTATTGAAAATAGGCCTGTTCCAGGTCCGTCGTCAGGGCGATGGTTTCTGTGAGCATTTATTCCTCATCTCCGTTGCCATTCTCATCGCCGTTCTCGTCGCCGTCCTCGGCGGTCTCTTCCTCACGCCAGCGTTCCAGCAGCCAGTTGCGGCGGTCGCGGGCCGATTTGCCCATCAGGGTGCTGATCACCTGGTTGGCGTGGTGGACATCATCTACGGTGACCCGGCGCAGGCTATCGTTGAACGGGCCGTTGTCTTCCACCCGAAAGACCGTCTCGCGCAGTTGTTCCGGGTTCATCTCGCCCAGGCCCTTGTAGCGTTGGATGATCACGCCGTCCTTGCCCCATTCCTCGAGGATGGCATCCCGCTCGCGGTCAGAGTAGGCATAGCGGCTCTTTTTGCCCTTGCGGATCAGGTAGAGAGGGGCCACGGCCACGTAGAGCCGGCCTGCCTCCACCAGCGGGCGCATGTGCCGCCAGAATAGGGTATAGAGCAGGGTGCGGATGTGGTCGCCGTCCACATCCGCGTCAACGAGGATGCTCACTCCCCCGTAGCGCACGTCGTCCACGCTGAAATCAGCCCCCACACCCCCGCCCACGGCGGCGACGATGGCCTTGATCTCGTTGTTGCTCAACAGGCGGGTGAGCTTGACCCCCTCCACGTTGAGGGGCTTGCCGCGCAGGGGCAGGATGGCATGGTAACGCCGGTCACGGGCCATCTTGCACGAACCGCCGGCGCTATCGCCCTCCACGATGTAGAGGATCGTCTGGTCTATGGGCGTGCCCTTGCTCACATCGGCGAGCTTGCCGGGCAGGCCGGACTCGGCGGCATCCAGCACGCTGCGCCGGATGACCAGAGAGCGCGCCTTGCTGGCGGCCACCCGGGCCTGGGCCGCCGCCTGCGCCTGTTGGACGATGGTCCGACCCAGGGGCACCTTCTTGCGCAACGTCTCCAGCAACCCTTCATAGACGATAGAATGGACGATGCCCTGCACGTGGTCGCTCGCCAGGCAGGTCTTGGTCTGGCTGGTAAAGTGGGGGTCCGGCATGGAGATCTTGAGCACGGCCGTCAGCCCGGCCAGGGCATCGCTGCCCTTGATGCCGGCCTCGCCCTTTTCCTTGCCCAGTTTTTTCTCAGCCGCGAACTGGTTGATGGCCTTGGTGACCGCGCTCTTGAACCCGGCCACGTGCTTGCCGCCGTCCGGCGTGGGGATGGTGTTCACAAAGGAGACGATCTCGCTGTCATCCACGCTGGTGTGCCACTGCAACACCGCCTCGACGCGCACCCCATTTTGCTGCCCGCTGACCTCGACAGGGGTGCGGTGGATGGTTTTGCGATCTTCATTGAGCCAGCGGACGTACTCCACCAGGCCACCGTCATAGCGAAAGGTCTTTTCACGCACTTTTTTCTTGCGGGCATCCTTTAGCTCCACGGTCACGCCGGGTAAGAGAAAGGCGATGACCTGCAAGCGCCGGGCCAGCGTGTCAAAGTCAAAATCAGTGACGTCCATGAACCGGGGGCTGGGCTTGAAGGTTATGGTGGAGCCAGTGCCCAGCCGCCTGACGGCGTGCTTTTTGATAACCTGGGCCTCGTCTGGGGCACCCACCTGCCCCACCGGTTGGCCGCTGGTCGGGTCCAGGATCTGGACTGGCGTGACCGGCCGCCCGTTCTCGTGGCGTTGGAAGTAGACCACCCCATCGCGGCGCACGCGCACCTCCAGCCATTCGGACAGGGCATTGGTGGCCTTGATGCCCACGCCGTGGAGACCGCCGGAGGTGGAGTAGCTGCCCTCCTTGAACTTGCCGCCGGTGTGCAATTCGGTAAAGACCAGCTCCAGGGTAGGACGGTTCTTCTCCGGGTGCATCCCCACCGGGATGCCGCGCCCGTCGTCGTCCACCGTGAGGGAGCCATCTGGGTGCAGCTCCACGCGGATATGCTGGCAGGCGCCGGCCAGGGCTTCGTCCACGGAGTTGTCGATCAGCTCATGGGCCAGGTGATGCAGGGCGTCCAGCCCCGTACCCCCGACGTACATGCCGGGGCGCCGCTGGATGTTTTCAGGATACTCCAGAACCTGGATGTCCCTGGTATCGTAAGTGGGGGTGGACATGGCTTTCCTCCCGACGGCGGACCGCCGACGTACTGAGTCTAATTATAGCACAAATGTTCTAATCTGGCAATGGGGGCATGTCTGACATCCGTGCATAACTCCTGTCAGGGAAGGAACAGGGGGAGAGAAAGCCTTTCTGGGGGTTTTTGCGGCGGCGAAGCCGCCGCAAAAACCCCCTACCAGGCATTCTTTCCCCTCCCCGCCTCGCGTAGCGGCGACGAAGTGGGGAGTGAGGCAGTGCCCTCATGCATTTAGTTACGCACGGATGTCAGGGTCATGTCCCCACAAGATATGGTGGGGGTATGTTCATTGCACCCTACAGGTTGTGAGGGTTTCGTGCGCCCTTATTGTACACGCTAGGAGGCGATCTGTAAAGTCCGGCCAACGGGCCGTCAGATGTTGGGGCCGGGCTTCTATGCTTTTATGCGCGGATCCCAGGGGCGGTGGTTTGACAAACCGCCGGGGTTGGACTATACTCCATGTGTTGGCAGACCCCGAATCCTCCGGCAGCCTGGACCCTGCGGGAGGTATGGATAAGATAAGGATGGCCGGATTCTCTCGCCGGGCGGCGCTGGTGCTGCTCGGGTTGCTGCTTGTCTACGCCGTGAGCGCGGCATTTTTCGTCGTTTACCGCGAGATCAACGTGGACGAGGGCTGGTATCTGCTGGCCGCCCGGGAGGTGGCCCGGGGCCGCGTGCTGTATGCCGATTTCGCCTATCCCCAGGGGCCGCTCCTGCCCTATGCCTACGGCCTGCTGCTGATGCCCTTTGGCTACCAATTGTTGACCGGGCGTATCCTCACGGCCCTCCTGGGCCTGGTGGGCGCCGGCCTTGCGGCCTGGTTGGCGGCCCGTTTGCCAGCCGATGGCATAACCAGGGGGGACGCGCGAGCCGGGCTTCTGGCCCTGGCCCTCCTGACCTTCTTGCCTTATACCATCGCCCACTATACCAGCACGGCCACGTATGCCCTGGCCTCACTTTTGCTTCTGGGCGCGTTGCTGGCCGCGTCGGCCCGCCGGCGCCAGGCTCTCTGGGGAGCCGTGGCGATGGTAGCAGCCATCGCCGCAGCCGGGACGCGCCTCTCCCTGGCCCCGGCCATCGTCATCCTGCCCATCTACTTGGTGGCGACGGCTCGTAGCCGGGGGCGCGTCCTCCTGGCCATCCTCGCCGGGACGTTTGTGGGGCTGGCCGTGGTCTGGGGGCCGTTTTTCCTCATAGACCCGCAGGCCACCAGCTTTAACAACTGGGGTTTTCACACCACGGAGATGGATCTCGCCGCGCGGCTGGAGATGGCCGGGGGCGTGGTCATGGGCACCCTGGCCGAGTTCCCCACCGTCGTGGCGCTGCTGGTCGTCCTGGCCGGGGCCGGCCTGGTGCGGCTCTGGCGAGCGCCAGACCGGCGCGCGGCCTGGCGACGCGAGGCACTGCCGCTGACCAGCGGGGCCATCGTGCTGGCCGTGGGCCTGGCGCACGTCGTCCCTCGCCCCACAAGTTCGTATTATCATAATGTTGTGATCCCCCTGGCCTGTGTCCTGGGCGGCTACGGGATCGTTCGCCTGTGGCCGGCCACCTGGTCGGTGCGCTGGCGGCAGGTTGCCATCGCCCTGGTGACCGCGCTGTGGGGGTTGGGTTTCGTCTTTCAGCTCACGACGTGTTACGACCGGCTCCTCCTGCGGCCGCTCCGGGATGGACGATTGAACGTCTCCCTGGACCGCATCGCGCAGGCGGCGGCCTATGCCGATGCGCACAGCACGCCAGGCACGCCCTGGCTGGCCTTCAGCACAGACCTGGTGGTGGATGCCCGGCGCGACGTGCTGCCCGGCCTGGAGTCTGGCCCCCCAGCCTATTTCCGCTACGGCGAGACGGCCTGGTGCCGGCGGTTCCGCGTGGTGAACAACGAAATCCTGGTGGAGATGCTGCGCCATCAGCAGGCGGGCCTAGTCGCCCTCACCGACGAGGATTTCACGCGGGTGGGCGAGGGGCGCGATCAGATCCTCGAGGCGCTGCGCGCCAGCTACTATCCCATCCGCGAGTTCGACCGCTACGGCCAGGCCTGCGGCACGCTCTACCTCTACGTGCCCCGGGGCCAGATGGAGCCGGTGGGTGGGCCATTCGTCCCCCTGGTGGCACGCCTGGGCGACCGGGTCGCTTTCCTGGGCTACGACCTGGCGACGGAGACCGGGTCGCCGGTGACTCCGGACACGCCCCTGGTGGTCCGGCCGGGCGATAAGCTGCACCTGACGCTCTACTGGCGTTGTCTGCAACCCATCAGCCAGGAACTCCACGTTTTTAATCACCTGATCGCGGCCGATGGCCGGCCGGGGATACACGGCCAGGAGGATGGCACGACGGGCCGGGGCTGGGTGCCCACGTCGAGTTGGGCAATGGGCCAGGTGATCGTGGACCACTGGGTCATCCCGGTGTGGCTGGATGCGCCGGCCGGGGAGGACACCCTGGCTGTGGGCCTCTACGACCCGGCTACCGGTGTGCGTCTGCCCGTCTGGGGTCCCGGCGACACGCCCTGGGGAGACCACCTGCTCCTGGGACGGATCCGCATCGTGCGGGACTGACCGGCGCGATACCCGCCGCCTTGAGATTGATCCCCGCTTGCCATTTGCAAGCTTTTGGGCTATAATTCCCCATGCCTGGCGCGGCTTGCCCGCGCCACGATTTCATCATCCCACCGCAGAGGCCACTGAGCGCGTAAAGAAATCTCTGCGCCCTCTGCGTGCTCTGCGGTGCGGTAGGGGCGTAGCATCTTACGCCCCTACCTGTCGGTTTGAGGCTGAACAGTTACAGGCGTTTTATGTGAGGTGAACCAATGGTGGATTTGATGCAGTCGGTGGAGGCTCAGGTTCTACGGCCAGAGCTACCCAGGTTGCGCCCTGGTGATACGGTCCGCGTTCATGTGCGCATCGTAGAGGGTGATCGCGAACGGACTCAGGTCTTTGAGGGCACGATCATTGGGCTTAAAGGCGGCGGGCAGAATGCCACGTTCACGGTGCGGCGTATCGCCGCCCATGGCGTAGGCGTGGAACGCACGTTCCTGCTGAATTCGCCCCGGGTTGAGAAGGTGGAGGTGACACGCCATGCTCAGGTGCGGCGCGCCAGGCTCTACTACCTGCGGGGCCGCACCGGCAAGAAAGCCCGGCTCAAGGAGAAACGCGACTAGAGTGTGGCGACTTTTGTGCTCCCAAGAGTTGTATGGTCTGGGCGACGGCGCAACCATCGCCCAGACTCACCCGCTGGGGATGGGGAGACCGAACCCACCTGGCAGGAGGAAGCAGCCCTGTTCCAGGCCGGGTATGGGCGGGTGGCCGGCGTGGATGAGGCCGGCCGGGGAGCCTGGGCCGGGCCGGTGGTAGCTGCGGCGGTCATAGTGCCGCCCGCGACCGCCCCATTCCTGCTGCGGGCCGGCGTCCGCGACTCCAAGCAACTCACCCCGGCGCAACGCAGCCAGCTATACGAGATCATCTGTCAGGCCGCAGAAGCCGTGGGCGTGGGCATCGTGCCCCCGGCCGTCATTGATGAGGTGGGCATCGTCCCAGCCACGCGCCAGGCGATGGGGGAAGCCATCGCCCGGTTAATACCATCCCCGGACCATCTGCTCATAGATTTCATGGGGCTGCCGGATGTGGATGTGCCCCAACGAGCCATCGTCCACGGCGATAGCCGGTGTCTCTCCATCGCCGCTGCCTCTATCATCGCCAAGGTGACGCGGGACCGGCTGATGATCGCATTGGATGCCGAATACCCGGGCTATGGCTTTGCCCGGCACAAGGGTTACGGCACGCCGGCCCATCGCCAGGCCCTGGCTGAGCGGGGCCTCTGCCCGGCCCATCGCCGCACCTACGGGCCGATCCGCCAGCGACTGGAGTCCCGACCATGACCGGGCCGGGGCGCCGGTCCCTGGGTCAGCGCGGCGAGGAGGCCGCCGTCGCCCTGCTGACCAGCAAGGGCTATCACATCATCGCCCGCAACTGGCGTCCGGGCAGGCGCGCAACCCGGGATGTGCGGGGCGAGCTGGACATCGTGGCCCGTGATGGCGCAACCTGGGTCTTTGTGGAGGTGCGGGCGCGCCGGAGCCGGGCTTACGGAACACCGGAGGAATCCATCACCCCGCGCAAGGCCCGGCAGTTGGTAGCCCTGGCCTGGGCTTATCTGCAAGACCAGGGCCTGGAAGACGCCGACTGGCGCATAGATGTGGTAGCCCTGGCCATGACGGCTGATGGCCGGGTGCTGCACGCCAATCACATCGAGCACGCCGTAACGGGAGCAGAAGATGTTTGACGTGGGCTGGCCGGAGCTGCTGGTGATCCTGGCTGTGGCCCTGCTGGTCTTTGGTCCGCAACGCATGTTGGAACTGGCGCGCACCGCCGGCAAGGCCCTGCGCGAGTTCCGCCAGATCAGCGGCGAGTTCAGTCGCACCTTCACCGATGTCCTCAAAGAAGAAGCCCCGGGGCGGCCAGCGACCGCGCCGGACGCCGGGCAACCGATACTCCCGCTCAGCGACGGACCACCGATCATCCCCCCGCCAACACCTGTTCCCCCCGACGAGCACGACTCGGCCGACCTGACCATGCCACCGTTCCCGGCCGGGTCTGAACCCCACGACGAACCTGGCCCGGCCTCACCGCCAAACGAATCGGACCCGGAGGACTGAGCGATGCCCCGGCTGACCTGTCCCTCTTGCGGCGGCCTCTTGCCGGCTCCAGACGCACCCTGCCCGCGTTGCGGCCACGGTCGCGCCGGCTCACCGGCCGGGTTCGATTCCCAAACGACCCGGGAGGTACTGCTGGCCGTGAGTAGCTCGATAGCCTTCGGCGTGGTGCTCCTCCTCGGCGGGCCGTTCCTCATCTGGCTGTGGGACCGGCTGGGCGGTGAGCCGACCTGGGGCTGGCTGGCCGCGCTGCTCTGCGCCGGCGCCGGGCTGGCAGCCCTGGCCCGGGGCGGGCGCATCCTGGTGGACTATATCCTCTGGCGAAGAAGGTGATAGCTGAGGTTGTCCCGGTGAGGCCAGCGGACCTCGACAGTCAAGACCAGGCCAGTCCTCAAGGACCTGTAGCCCAGGCTCTGGAGGATGCCCGGGCCGACCTGGAACGCACGCTGGAGGAGTTGCGCCGGGAAAGGGCCTGGGCCGCACACCTGCTGGAATCCATCGTCGAAGGCATCGTGACCCTGGACCGTTACGGCCGGATCACCTTCTTCAGCCAGGGGGCTGAACGCATCACCGGCTGGCGCCGGCAGGAGGTACTGGGGCGCACCTGCGACCAGGTGTTCCAGCCAGCCGAATCGCGCCAGTCCTTCTCCGAGTTGATCCCCCCACCCGACCAGCGGCGGCGGATCCCCGTCAGGCTGCGCTATGGCCGCCAGGCTGTGCTGGCCATCACCGGCGCCCGGCTCATGCCCCCAGAGAGTGGCGAGGCCCGGGTGGCTCTGGTCTTTCGTGACGTCAGCGAGGAAGAGGCCGTGCACCAGCTTCTGGGCCATTTTATGGCCAATCTGGCCCACGAGTTCCGCACACCGCTCTCCGCCCTGGCTGCCTCCATCGAACTGTTGCTGGAGCAAAGCCCAGACCTCACCACCGCCGAGTTGCAGATGCTGCTCCAATCCCTCCATCTGGGCATCCTGAGCTTGCAGACCCTGGTGGACAACCTGTTGGAGGGAGCCAGCATCGAGGCCGGGCATTTTCACGTCAACCCTCGTCCCTCTGCCCTGAGCAGCATCCTCGCCGAGGCGGTCCGACTGATCAAGCCGCTGCTGGACAAACACGGCCAACGACTGGTGGTCCAGTTGCCGGCCGATTTGCCCCCGGTGCGGGCCGATCCCCGGCGCACGGTGCAGGTCCTGGTCAACCTGCTATCTAACGCCAGCAAATACGGCCCGGACCACGCCGACATCACCGTCAGTGCAGCCGCCGCTGCTGACCAGGTGCGGGTCATGGTGGCCGACCGGGGGCCAGGCATCCCGCTAACGCATCGAGACATGCTGTTTCATCGCTTTGTATACCTGGGGCCAGACAACGAAAAAGGGCCACTGCGGACCGGCCTGGGTCTCACCGTTGTCAAGGCCATCGTCGAGGCGCAAGGTGGTCAGGTAGGGCTGGAAGACCGGCCCGGCGGCGGCTCTGTCTTCTGGTTCACCATACCGACGGCAGACGAGATATGAAAGCGCTGATCGTAGACGATGACCGGGTGCTGTCCGACGTGGTCGCCTTTACCCTGCGGCGCGCCGGTTTTGAGGCGATCCAGGTCTACGATGGCCGGACAGCCCTGGTGCGATGGGCTGAGGAGCAGCCGGACCTCATCGTGCTGGACGTCAACCTGCCCCACCTGGATGGTTTTGCGGTTTGCCGGCGCATCCGCGAGCAGTCCGACGTCCCCATCCTCCTGCTGACCGTGCGCGGCGACGAGGATGACCTGGTGCGGGGTCTGGGACTGGGCGCTGACGATTACATCGCCAAGCCCTTCAGCCCACGCCAGCTCGTGGCCCGCGCCCTGGCCGTGCTGCGCCGGGCGGGCAAGGCGCCGGCCCCTGCCATCCGCCGGGTCGGCGCGTTAACCCTGGACCCCAGCCGACGCGAGTTGCGCATCAATCAGGGCCAGGCCGTGGCACTGACCCCCCTGGAGACCTGCCTCCTGGATTACCTCATGCTCAACGCCGGGCAGATCCTCACCACCGACGCCCTCATCGCCCACATCTGGGGCCCAGAGGGCGGCGACCGTGACATGCTACGCCAGTTGGTACGCCGCCTGCGGCGCAAGCTCGCCCAGGCTGCCGGCGTACCCCACCCCCCAGACTATATCCAGACCGTGCCCGGCCTGGGCTATGGCCTCACCATCTCTCCCTCGTAAGGCTGACCTCCCCACATTGTCACGCCGTTATCACAACTCCATCACGGTTCCTGTCACTCTCATCAACTATGATCATGATGTGGGTACCTCCCGCCGGGAGTTCACTGAACTCAGATCATGGAGGTGAGAGAATGGACATCCAACTGTTCCTGCCAATCGTCATCCTGGCGTTCGTCTGCGAGTTGGTAGACTCGTCGCTGGGTATGGGCTATGGCACCACGCTAACGCCGCTCCTGCTCATCATGGGCTATGAGCCGGTCGAGATCGTGCCGGCGGTGCTGATCTCCGAGTGCATCACCGGGTTTCTGGCCGGCGTGCTGCACCACGAGTTCGGCAATGTCAATTTTCGCCCCGGCACCCGCGACTTTAAGGTCATGGTGGTGATGAGCGCGCTCAGCGTGATGGGTGCACTGGTCGCGGTGGTGGTTGCCGTCAACGTGCCGACCTGGCTGGTCAAGCTCTACATTGGGGTCCTGGTGCTGGGCCTGGGCGTGGCGATCCTCGCGTTCGCGTTCCGACGCAAAGAGGTGGCCTTTTCCTGGCGACGGATAGCCGGGCTGGGACTTTTGGCCTCGTTCAACAAGGGGATCAGCGGCGGCGGCTATGGCCCGGTGGTCACCGGCGGGCAGGTGCTGGCTGGCATCAGCGGCGCCAGCGCCATCGGCATCGTCTCCCTGGCCGAGGGGATCACCAGCACGGTGGGCATCGTGGCCTACCTGGTCAGCGGCGCGCCGTTTCCCTGGGGGCTGGCCCCATCGCTGGTGCTGGGTGCGGTTCTGTCGGTGCCCTTTGCCGCGTTCCTGGTCAGCCGGCTCTCCACCGGGCAGCTGACATGGGCCATCGGCAGCCTCACCACGCTGCTGGGTGGGTATACCCTGGTGCGCCTGGTGGTTTGAACCCTCCCAGACGTGGAACACCTGGCCGGCAGGGCACACCTGCCGGCCTTTGTCATGCACGGCGGCGCTTGACAGCGACCACGCCCTGTGTTACCATCCGGCAGGGGAAACCACCTGAGCAATGAAGTGTAAGGGCTGCGGCGGCGACAACGCCGTCATCAAGATGCGCCAGCACAAGCTGGCCCTGTGCGCAGACTGTTTCCCGGCCTGGTTGCGCCAGTACACCCAACGCACCATCGAGCGGTATGGGATGTTCGGGCCGGGAGACAAGGTGCTGGTGGCCGTGTCGGGCGGCAAGGACAGCCTGGGTCTGTGGGACGTGCTGGCGAGCCTGGGCTACCAGGCCGAAGGGGTCTACATTGACCTGGGCATCGCCCACAACGACTATTCGGCTCGTTCGCGGGAGAAGGCGCAGGCGTTCGCCGGGGCGCGCGGGCTGACCCTGCACGTGGTGGATTTGGCCGCCGAGTACGGGGCCACAGTGCCGGAGAGGGTGCGGGATGCGCAACGCGCCAGGGGGCGTAGCCCGTGCTCCCTGTGCGGCCTGGTGAAGCGCCACGAGATGAACCGGGTGGCGCAGAATGGCGGTTTCACAGTGCTCGCCACCGGCCACAACCTGGACGACGAGGCCGCCACTCTGCTGGGGAACACGCTACGCTGGCAGACCGGTTACCTGGCCCGACAGGCCCCGGTGCTCTCCTCCGATGATGGTTTCATCCGCAAGGTCAAGCCCTTCTGCCGCCTGGCTGAGCGGGAGACGGCCGCCTATGCCCTGCTGCAAGGCATTGACTATATCCGCGACGAGTGCCCCTATGCGGAACACGCCCCATCGCTGTTCTACAAGCGGCTGTTGAACGAGCTGGAGGAGCGCAGCCCGGCGGCCCGGCAGAGCTTCTACCTGGAGTTCCTCAAGGCCCGGGAGCAGGGAGCGATCCGGTTTCAAGAGCCAGCACATCCGCACATGGCCCCGTGCGCGCGTTGCGGCCAGCCGACCACGGCCGGGGGGTTGTGTGCGTTTTGTCGGTTATGGACTTGATATAATACTGCTCTGACCGACATCCGTGCATAGCTCATGTCAGGGGGGAACAAGGGGAAGAAAGCCTTTCTGGGGTTTTTGCGGCGGCGAAGCCGCCGCAAAAACCCCCTATAAGGCAGTCTTTCCCCTCCCCGAAGAGACGCGAAGCGGGGCGGGGGGGCGGTGCCGTCGTGCGTTTAATTTACGCACGGATGTCAACTCTGACCGCACCCGGCGATGTGGTTCTCGATCCGATGATGGGATCCGGAACCACGGTCTTGGAAGCACTGCTGGCCGGGCGATATGGCCTTGGAGTGGATATTGATCCACTGGCTGTAATGATAAGCCAGGCAAAAGTTAGTTCTATTGATGCCACTGAGGCTCTGCGAATCGGAAATGAGATACTGGAACGGGCTACTGAGACGGTAGAAAAAAGACCCCATAACCTGGCTTTGGGAGGTTTTCACCCATGAAAGGTATCGCGCATTTCATCTCCGGCGTCGCCGTGGCCTCGTTCTTCCCGGCGGCCGTCCAGATGGCCCAGGAGAACACGTCCCTGATCCTGGTCCTGGGCGGCATCTTTGGCCTCCTGCCGGACACGCTGGACTTTAAGCTCGCGCGCTTCTTCGAGGGCGCGGATGTGGAGATCGATCCGCACCCGGACAGGCCGGACCCGCAGGCCATGGCTGAGACGGTGGCGGCGGCGATTGACCGCGCCCATGAGACCGGCCAGACCACCTCCGTCCAGTTTCACACCATGAAGCTGGGCGCGGACCTGTGGCGGCAGTACAGCATCTTCTTCGACACCCAGGATAATGAGGTCGTGGTGCGTATCGGGCCGGTGGTCACGACCTCGCAGGTGCCGTTCCCGGAGAGCGAGCTGGACGTGCCCGTGGGCCGGGCCAGGACGCGGGCCAGGATGATCCAGACCTACGACGCCGAGACCAAAGTTGACATCTTCTCCGGCCCCTCGTTCGAGTTCACGCCCCAGGGTGACGCGGTGGAGATCATCTTCCTGCCCTGGCACCGCCGCTGGAGCCATAGTCTCACTCTGGCGGCCCTGTTCGGCGCGGCCCTGTTCCTGGTAGGAACGGCCCTGGGCTGGCTGGGCAACCCCGGCGACCCCGCAGCGGCCCTGGGCCTGGGCGGGCTGTGCGGCCTCATCGCCGGCCTGGCCGCGGCGACCCACGTGATCGAGGATCAGCTCGGCCACATGGGTTCCAACCTGTTCTACCCGTTCACCAGGAAGCGCATGGCCGGCCTCAAGCTCCTGCGCTCCGGCGACGCCATCCCCAATTTCCTCACGGTGTGGGCCAGCCTGGTGATCATCCTGTTCAACCTGGACCGCTTCAGCGCAGCCCCGATTTTAGAGCCGATCTCTTACTTTGCGACGGCGCTGGTCGTCCCGGCCGCGCTGCTGCTCGCCGGCAATTTCATCGCCAAACGATGGCCGAAGGTGCAGATCCGCAAACGCCCGGCCGGCGCGCTGGTGGCCGCCGAGGCCGTGGCCTTTAGCGAGGAGGTGGAGGTGGCATGAAGGATGCAGGATGCAGGAGGCAGGAGGCAGGAGGCAGGAGGCAGGATAAAGCCCGCTCTATATCGGTCGGCTTGAGCCGACTGGGGCTATCAGACTGCGAATTGATTCGCAGGCGGGCAACGGCCCTGGCCCTGGCGTTGGGCGTGCTGCTGGGGCTGGGCGTGCTCATCGGCTCTCAGGCAGCCATAGGGCCGGTGGTCGCTGCGCCCCACCGGGCCGCCAACCCCGGCGACGTGGTGATCAACGAGGTGGCCTGGGGCGGCACCGCCGCCAGCTCGGCCGACGAGTGGATCGAGCTGTACAACAACACGGATGCCGCCATCAACCTGACCGGCTGGACGTTGGCCGCCGCCGATGGCACGCCCAGCATCACCTTGAACGGCACGATCCCGGCCCACGGTTACTTTCTGCTGGAGCGCACCGACGACAACACGGTCAGCGACATCCCGGCCGATCAGATTTATACCGGCGACCTGGGCAACGGCGGCGAGGCATTGCAACTGAAAGAGGGCGCCACAGTCATTGACTCCGCCAACGGTAACGGCGGGGCCTGGCCGGCCGGCACGGCCTCCCCCACGTACAAGAGCATGGAGCGCATCAACCCGGCCGCCCCAGACACAGACGCGAACTGGGCCAGCAACGACGGCATCACCCGCAACGGCCGGGACGCCAACAACAACCCCCTCAACGGCACGCCCAAGTCCCGCAACTCGGCCACCCCGATCCCGGCCGCCGACCTGTCTATCCGCAAGACCGGCCCGGCCACCGTCCTCCCCGGCCAGGCCATCACCTACACCATCGCCTTCAGCAACGTGGGCACGCTGGACGCCGCCGGGGTGGTCATCACCGACGTGCTGCCGGGCTTTGTGACCTACCAGAGCGACGACAGCGGCTACCCAGTCAGCGAGCCGACGCCCGGCACCCGGGTCTGGACCGTGGGCGCGGTGGGCGTGACCAGCGGCACGCTCTCCTTCCAGGTGGTGGGACAGGTGAGCGGCGGCGCAGCCGGCACGCTGACCAACGCCGTCACCGTCACCGCGTCCACCACCGAGACCGTCACGGCCAACAACCACGCCGCCTGGGTCACGACCGTGGGGAGCGTGGGACAGCCCCAGGTGCTCATCTCCGCCGTGCTCTACGACGGCTACCAGACCAACGACACGGACGAGGCGATCCAGTTGATCAACGTCGGCACGGCGTCAGCCGACCTGACCGGCTGGGAACTCTGCAAAGATGTCGGCGGCAGCCTCAGTTGCCGGACCCTGCCGGCCACGATGCTCGCCCCGGCGAGCCGCCTCTGGCTGGCCCGCGACGCGACCAGCTTCACCTCCTCGTTCGGGTTCGCGCCGGACTACCAGATGAGCAGTTGGCTGGGTCTGACCAACACCGGCGACGAGGTGGTGCTGCGCGACAGCAGCCACGCCACCCGGGATGCCCTGGTCTACAAGGCCGGGGCGAGCGTGACCGGGTGGACCGGCCCGGCGGTGCAGCCTTACTCCGTGGGCCGCGAGGAGGGCCAGATCCTCTACCGCATCCCCGACGAGACCACCGGCCTCCCCATCACCGACACGAACACCGCTGCCGACTGGATCCAACATACCGACAACTACACCCAGGGCCGGCGCGTGCTCTACCCCGGCTGGGACCTGGACCCCTTCTTCTGGCCCCTCACCGTCACCGAAGCCGCCACCGTCACCGTCGGCATCGCGCCAGACAACGCCTTCCCGGTGGTGGCCCAGACCATCCTGGGGGCGCAACGCTCCATCACCGTGGAGGTCTATGCCCTGCGTCACCCGGAGGTCATCACCGCCCTGGTGCAGCAGGCCCGCGCCGGGGTGCAGGTGGACGTGTTGCTGGAAGGCCAGCAGGCCGGCCTGAGCGTCTCCGATCCCCGCTGGCAACAGGAACTCTGGGCCTGCCGGGAGATCGAGGCCGCCGGTGGCCGCTGCTGGTTCATGATCCACGAAACGGACGACAACATCTTTAATCGCTACGACTACCTCCACGCCAAGTTTCTGGTCGTGGACGACGAATGGGTGCTCATCACCTCCCAAAACCTCACCGCCAGCAGTATGCCCGCCGACGACAAGTCCAACGGGACCTACGGTTCCCGGGGCGTGGTGCTGGTGACGAACGCCCCCGCCGTGGTGGCCCGCGCCCGCCAGGTCTTGGCCCGGGACCTGGACCCGGCCCACCACAACGACATCCTGCGCTGGAACACGGCCTACACCGACAAGTACGGCCCACCGGACGCGGCCTATACCCCGGTGCTCACCACCACCGACTATACCACCTACACCGTGCGCTTTCCGGCCCCGTTGACCGCGCACGGCTCCTTTGGATTTGAGCTGTTCACCGCGCCAGAGGCCGCCCTGCGCCAGTCCGACGCGCTGCTGGGGCTGGTCCACCGGGCCGGTCCCGGCGACGCCGTCTACGTCGAGCAGATGTACGAGTACCCCACCTGGGGCACGCTGCCCGTCTCGCCCAATTTGCGCCTGGAAGCCTACATCGCCGCCGCTCGCCGGGGCGCGCAGGTACGCCTCCTGCTCAACGGCGGCTCCTTCGAGGCCGAGTACGTGGACCTCGGCCAGAACCAGGCGGCCGTAGCTTACGTGAACGGCATCGCCCAGCGCGAGGGATTGGACCTGCGCGCCGCCCTGGGCGACCCCACCCAATACGGCATCCACAACAAGATGGTGCTGGTCTGGCTGCACGACGATGGCGGCTACGCCCACGTCGGTTCCATCAACGGCAGCGAATCCTCCAACAAGGTCAACCGGGAGATCGCGATCCAGGTGCGGTCAGATGAGGTTTATGGCTATCTAAAGGGGATGTTTGACCTGGACTGGAACCTGGCGAACCCCATCTACCTGCCGCTGGTCATGCGGGGCTACCGTGCGCCGGACCACGTGGTGATCAGCGAGGTGCTCTACCGACCCAGCGGGCAGACCACCGGCAACCGCGAGTGGGTGGAGCTATACAACCCCACCGGCCAGGCCGTCAACCTCGCCGACTGGTATCTGGGCGACGCGGCCGCGTCGGGCGAGTACGGCGCCGGGCTATACCGCTTCCCGGCCGGCGCCGTCTTGCCGGCCGGCGGCGTGATCGTCATCGCCCAGCAGGCGGCGGACTTTCAGCCGGTGGGCGGGTTCACCAGGCCGCACTACGAGTTCCTGATCGATCCCGGCCGCGATGATCTGACTGTGCCCAACATGGTCCCGGCCGGCACCTGGAGCGGTTTCGGGTTCAAGCTGGGCGACGGCGGCGATAAGGTCATCCTGCGCGACGCCAACGGCGTGGACGTGGACGTGGTGGTGTATGGCGCAGCCGCCTACCCCGATGTGAACCCCCATCCCGGCGGCGTGGAAGAAAGTTGGTCCCTGGAGCGGCGTCCGCCGCATTATGATACCAACGACTGTGCGGTGGATTTTGTCCCGCGCTATCCGGCGACCCCCGGCCACATCAGCCCATAACCTGCCACCTGCAATTTGCAATTTGCAATCTGCAATTTGCAATCTGCAACCTGCAATCTGCCCATGCCTGAGCCGCTGATCCGCCTGGAAAACGTCACCAAGGTCTACCCCATGGGGCCGCGTGTCTACACGGCCCTGCGCGGCGTGGACCTGACGGTGGAACGCGGCGAGTTCGTGGCCCTGGTGGGTCCCAGCGGCAGCGGCAAGTCCACCATCCTGAACATGATCACCGGCATAGACAAGCCGACCTCCGGCACGGTGACGGTGAACGGCGTGCGCGTGGACCGTCTGGGGGAGAATGCCCTGGCCCGCTGGCGGGGGCAGAACATCGGCATCGTCTTCCAGTTCTTCCAACTGCTGCCCACCCTGACGGCTCTGGAGAACGTGCTCCTGCCCATGGACCTGCGCGGCACCCAACGCGGGCACCGCCGGGAGCGAGCGCTGGAGCACCTGCGTCTGGTGGGGCTGGAGGACCACGCCGGCCACCTGCCCAGCGAACTATCCGGCGGCGAGCAACAGCGCGTCGCCATCGCCCGGGCGCTGGCCAACGACCCGCCCATCCTCATCGCCGACGAGCCGACCGGCAACCTGGACACTGCCACCGGCGAGCGCATCATCGCCATCCTGGCCGAACTGCACCGCCGGGGCAAGACCGTGGTCATGGTCACGCACGAGCCGTACATCGCGGCTCTGGCCGGGCGCGTGCTGCGCGTCCAGGATGGCCGCATCGTGGACGATATGCGACCTACATCGTAGAGGAGACCTTCACGCGCGGGGCGCACCCCCTAGGATGAAAATATGCTGCGCGACCGTGCTCGCGCGGGGTGTGCCACCCCGCGTTGGCGGCGGGTCACCCAGTCAGGCCTGGGCCTGGCAGACCCGCCGCGAGCGACTACTACATCCTGGCATAAATCCCTCATCAGTTAGATTGCCAGGGGCTTGCCGGCGTAGGTCCATCGGAAGGGCCTTGCCAGCACGCGATTGAAGTACTCAATGAAGGCCAGGATGCGCTGGCGCAATTCTTCCACCGAGGTGAAACTGGCCCGTTTGAGCAGGCGACGAACCAGGATGCTGAACCACAGTTCCACCTGGTTCAGCCAGGAGGTGTGTTTGGGCGTGTAGACAAATCGAAGCCGATGGTTCGGGTCGGCCAGAAATGCCTGACGGGTAGCCATAGACTGGAGGACTCCTGATTTGCCTTTTTCACCCAACTCGGTGTCCAGATGACACGCTTCAGCCACCCAGCGCACCAGTCCTTCCGATTGGTGGATGTTCAGGTTGTCCACAATGAAAATCCACACGCCCTCCGGGTCGGTTGCGACCGTCTGAGCGATGTGAGTGACAAAGTCCGCTTCTGTCCGGGTTGGGCCCAGGGTGGGAGTGATGATCTTCCCGGTAGCCACTTCCGGATTGGCGATCAACCCCAGGGTGCCGTGGCGGATGTATTCAAACTCTTGCCGTTCCGCCAGACCTGGTCGCATCGGCAGGGTAGGCCTCTGGCGTTCCACGGCCTGAATGCCGGTCTTCTCATCGCAGCTGACCAGATGGACGCCAGCGGCATGCAGTTCGGAAGCCCGCCGATACAGGCCGCAGATTTCCTGGGTCTGAGCCGCAAAGCATTGCGGGTCCTCAGGCCGGTTGTTGAGCCAGTAGCGCACCCGCTGGGGCTGGAGGTCAGCTTCCTTCCATATCCGGTTGACCGTGCGCTCCGAAATGGAAGGGACAATGCCCCGGCGAACCGCCTCATCGGCTAATTCGCGGGGTGTCCAGTGGGTCACCTCCCGGCCAGAGAGGGAAGGAGGCTCGCAGGAAAGGGCAATCAGGGCCACCCGCTGTTCGGGGGTGAATTTGTCCGGTGCGCCGGGGCGGGGGGCATCGGAGAGGAGTTGAGCCAACAGACGCTCCATCTGAGAGTCAGAGGCCCCTTCCAGACGGGCGCTTTCTATCTGCTCCCGAACCTCCACCCAGCGGGCCCGCCATAGCTGGACGGTGTTCCGGTTCACTCCCAGGTCGCGGGCAATCTGGCTATTGGGATGCCCCTGGGCTGCTTTCCAGACGATTTGGAGGCGCCGTTCCAGGCGGCGAGGCAACGTCTCGCGGCGCAACATCTGCTCCAGAAGTTCTCGAATCTGATCATCTATTTGTACACTGGAAATGAGTTTGGGTCCACGCATTGTGTTTCCTCCGGTCATGTTGTGACCCCATTTATATCCCGGAGGAGCTATCTTGTCAAACTGATGAGCCATTTACGCCATGATGTACTACGAACCTGGGATTATTTGCCTCGTGCCCACGCTCAGCGTGGGCACGAGGCAGACGAGACGGCCCTGACCGCGCGACCCGGCGTTTCGCACCCACGCAGAGCGTGGGTGCGAGCAAACGCGGGTCGCACTCCCTACGGTCGCCGCTTGGAGCAACATTTTCCATGTACTGATCCTGCTGTCCTCACACCCCCGGCCTACTCCACGGTGATCGCCACAGACTGCCGGGCCACCTGCCCGGCGCTATCGCGCACGGTCAACGTGAGCACGTGCCGCCCGGCCGATAGCCCCCGGTCCAGGTCCAGCACCCGCCCCACGCCCAACACCCCGTCCCGGTCCGACTCCCAGCGGTAGGCCCCGTCGGGCAAGGCCCCATCCTCCAGGTCCCAGCCCAGGCCCACCAGGGTCAGCGGTCGTCCGCGCCGGAACGACTGGCCGGCCAGCGGCGCGATGAGACCCACCTGCGGTGCTTTGTCTGGCAGACGGAGTGGCTCCAGCGTCACCTGCGCCGTGTGCAGGCCGTCGCTCGCCAGCACCTGCAACAGCCCTGGCCCACCGGGCAGGAAGGCCGGGTCCAGGTCCAGGGCCGGGTTAGTCAAACCCTGGGCCACGGTCTGCCAGGTGCTGCCGCCGTCGAATGAGTAGCGCACGGCGTAGGTCAAGGGGTCGCCGTCCGGGTCAGTGGCCTGCCAGTCCAGGGTCAGCGTCGCGCCGCCGCCCCCGGTCTGATGGCGCAACCAGGCCGCATTTTGCAGTGTGGGGGCCTGGCCGCCGGGGCGCAGCTCGGCCAGGAGCCTGGCCCCGTGCCAGAGCCGGATGGCGGCGGCGCCCGGCGCGGCCGGCAGATTGCAGGCGAAGCCGAGCCGATCATCCCCGGCCGCATCTGCGATAGCGACCGGCTCGAAGGCGTGGCGGTAGAGGCCCCGGCCGGCGGAGTCTATCAGTTCCAGGCTGTACGCGCCCGAACCAGGTGCGCTCACCGGGGCGATGAGGCGCACCGCCGGATTCAGACGCCCCTGGTCGTCGGCCGGCCGAATCCAGCCGGAGACCTGGAACACGGCCTGCGGGGCGGCGGCCTCAGTCCGGCTCGCCAGGGCCGGCGCGATCAACTGCCGGATCGCGCGAATGCCCTCGTAGGTGTATTCCGACGTCCACTTCGGGTAGCAGTAGCTCATATAGTCCGCCGTGGTTGGCGGCCAGAGGACCGAGGTCACGATGTCGTACCCGTACTCGCCGATCCGGCCATCCGGGAAGGGGTAGTTGGGATCCACGTTGGCGGGATTGCCACACGGCGCGTGCATCCGGGTCAGATTGTGCCCCATCTCGTGCGTCATGGTCTTGGCGCCGTACTCGCTATCCTGGCG
This sequence comes from Anaerolineae bacterium, assembly GCA_034435155.1. Classification (GTDB taxonomy): domain Bacteria; phylum Chloroflexota; class JAHJIN01; order JAHJIN01; family JAHJIN01; genus DAOTYG01. The sequence goes on from DAOTYG010000222.1 coordinate 26,854, forward strand.
ATCATAGCCCACCGCAGCCAGGCATTCGCGGATGTGATCTGCGCCATAGTCCGCGCTGGGCATCCACGCCAGCCCCGCGAGGGCCAGCGAATAGACGCCGTGGTTATAGGGAATGAGACCATAATAGTGAACGCTGCTGCCCGGCCGCTCGCTGTCGCGGATCGCGGTGATCTGTTTGAGCAAATCGCTGAAGTTCGCCCCCACGCTCAGGTCGTTGTAGTAGTGGTACTCCGCGTGCGGGTAGACCGTGGGCGGCTGCGCGAGGGGATAGGCGCGGTAGGTCCAACTGGCGAGGGACACGTAGTCGGTGATGGGCCGGTAGACCTGCCCACCGTAATGGTAGGCCACCGGCACGATGACCATTTCCAACGGCGAGGCGTTCTGGAAGGTGCACGACTGGCTCCCGGCCGAGGGGTAGCGGCTGTAGGCCACGCTGCCGTCCGGCGTGGTCAGCTCTGCGTACAGGTCCACGACCCCGGTCCGCCAGGCGGAGGGCAGGGTGAAGTTCAGCGTGCTGGTCAGCACCTCCCGCTGTGAGCTGGCCGGCCGGGTGATCGGCCCGTTGTCGGCGAGCAGCGGCGAGCCGGGCAGCGGGACGCCGCCGCGCGCGCCGTACAGCCGGGCGTCGTAGCTGCCGCTGAGGTTGACGTAGGCCCGCACCAGGGCCGGGCGGCCGGCGATCAGGTCGGCGCTGGCGCCAAGCGACTGGATGGCCTGGGTCACTTCCAGGCCGGTGAGCGCTGGCGTCCTCAGCACCAGGGGCAGATAGACGCAGAGGGGATCCGTCAGGGTGGCCGTGAAGTCCTGGCTGGCGGCCAGCGGCGGCACCGCGACCGTGCGCGTGACCGGGGCGAACGTCCAGTGGTCCCGGGTGGGGATGATGGTGTGCGTGCCGGTGGGGAGATCGGTGAGGATGTACCAGCCGGTCGCGTCGGTGGTGGCGCTGACGGACGCGCTGGCGGCGACGGTGACGCCGGAGAGGGGGGAGCCGCTGGCGTCGCGCACCCGGCCGGCGACAGCGTAGGGGGCCGCGCCGTGGGCCGCGACGAGATAGTCCACGTCACACACAGCCGCGTAGCGCGAGTAACCGGGCTGCCGGTAGCGAATCTGGGTGATCGGCGAGGCGAGCGACCAGCTCCGGGCGGCGACGAAGGTGAACGCCGGGTCGGTATCGTACCTGGCCCACAGCTCGCCGCCGTCGGCGCGGATGATCGCCAGCACGGTCATCCACACGTTCTGGGCGGGCGGGGCTTTGGTATGGATTTTCGTCCAGTCGCTCCCGAAAAACCAACCATAGCCAGACCACGGGAGATAGCACACCCGCACAGCGTCGTCGTTGAGGCTGAGCCAGGGCAGCCGGAAGTCGTCGCCGCCGCTGACCAGGCGCAGCCGGGTCTCCACGACGAGGGGCAGCGTGAGGTTGACGGCCGTGGTAGCCGTTTCCTCGAAGCACTCCTCGTCTGGCCGGAAGTGCAGCCAGCCGGCCGTGGCATCCACGGACACACAGAATGGATCGCTGCGGGTCCAGGCCCCGCTGGCGAAGACGTCGGTGCTGAACGGTTCGCAGAACCAGCCGCCTGCGGCGGCCAGGGGTGCGCGCGCATCGTTGATGGCGGCGGCCGGGCGACCATCGGCCGCGCCAAAAGCCAGACCCAGGACCAGGATCAGCCCCAGGGCGAACATGACGAGCAGAAGATGGGTTTTCATGGCGTGCTCCTTCACCCTGGCTTCTGGCCTATGGCCCGAACCAGGTGTAGCGCAGGTCTTTCAGTAGGCCATCGTAGTGGGTGATGTGCGGCCAGTCGTTTCGGTCCAGCGCCAGCGAGGTGAACCAGCCCACGTCCCCACCTTCCAGCGTCTGGATCTGCCACTGCGTCCCGTCCCACCCGGCGATCTTGAGGGTATGATTGCTGCTGTCGTGGTAGCTGATGTGCGGGCGGCCCTCGCTGTCGAGCGCGAGGGAGGGGTAGAACCCCACCGCGCCCGCGCTGTCCACGGTCTCCAGTTGCCAGGCTGAGCCATCCCAGCGGGCGTATTTCAGATCGCTGTTGGTGGAGTCGCGGTAGGCGATGTGCGGCCGGCCCGCCTGGTCCAGGACCAGGGAAGAGTAGTAGCCGGTGTTGCCGGAGCTATCCACCGTTTCCGTGTACCAGGCAGAGCCATCCCACCAGGCATGTTTGAGCTTCCAGTTGGCCGAGTCGAGGTAGGAGAAGTGGGGCCGGCCGAGGCCATCCAACGCCAGTGAGGTCGGCACCGGCTCGAAATTGCCCCCCTGGTCTACGATGGTGATCTGCCAGGCTGAGCCATCCCAGCGGGCATAGCGGTGGTTGTACCTGGTATAGTAGCTGATGTGGGCGCGACCGGCGCCGTCCAGGGCCAGTGATGTGCCGCCCCGGCCATCGTCAACCGCCGGGTCCACGGTGACGGTCTGCCAGGCGGAGCCATTCCAGGCAGTATATTCCAGGCCGGTCAATCCCTGGTAGGCAATGCGGGGATAGTCACTGCCGGCCGCCAACGCCAGGGAGGGCATACCGATGTCCTCGTAGTGATTTCCACGCGCCACGATTTGGATGCGCCAGGCAGCGCCATCCCACCAGGCGTATTTGAGGTCGTAGCGGGTCCGGTCGTAGTAAGCTACGTGCGGTCGCCCGGCGCTATCCAACTTCAGAGAGGTGTACAGGCCCACCTCGCCGCCCTGGACCACGGTCTCGACCTGCCAGGCCGCGCCTGGCGTTTGGGCCGAGGCGTTCTGGTGGGCGTATCTGATCAATAAGTCCTTAGAGACCTCGTAGAGGACGTGCGGCCGACCGCTCCCGTCCAGGGCCAGCGAGGTCTGGTCGTAGATGTCTACCCCGGCCAGTCCGCTCTCCAGCGTCTCGAACTGCCAGGCGGAGCCGTCCCAGCGGGCATAGCGCACCTCTTTCCCGGAACCCTCGGCCGGTTTATCGTAGTAGCTCAAGTGGGGCCGGTCGGCGCTGTCCAGGGCCAGGCAGGGGCCTCTCAGATCGTACGTGCCGGCGACGACGGTCTGGATCTGCCACTGGGTCCCGGTCCAATCAGCCACCCCGAGCGCGCCATCCGCATAGTAACCGATGTGGGGGCGGTCGGCATGGTCCAGCGTCAGGGAGCTCGCGCCCAGGTAGTCCGCCGTGAACACGGTCTCTTTCTGCCACTGGGCGCCGTCCCAATAGGCGTGCTTGAGGCGATCGGGGTCTGCGCCCCAGCCGGAGACGCGGTAGGCGATGTGGGGCCGGCCGGCGTCGTCCAGCGCCAGCGAGTTGGGCCGCCCGGCCTGGACCGCGTGCCCCTGGCTGTCCACACCCTGCTCCACGGTCTCGATCTGCCAGGCCGAGCCGTCCCAGTGGGCATACCGCAGGTTGGCCTCTTGTACCCACAGGTACTCGACGTAGTTGATGTGCGGCCGGTCGTTCTGGTCCAGGGCGATGGAGGTATTCCAGCCCACGCCGGTGCCGTTGTCGTCCACAGTCGTGACGACCCAGGCCGTGCCGTCCCAACGCGCATACTTGAGGCTGTCGGTGATGCGGTCGTGATAGGCGATGTGCGGGCGGCCGGCGCTATCCAGGGCGATGGAGGCGTGTTCGCCCACGCCCCCGCTGGCATCTGCCACCTCAATGTGCCAACCCGTTCCGTCGCGCCAGGCGTTATAGAGGTGATCGCCGCCAAAGGCAATGTGGGGATGGCCGGCGCTGTCCAAGACCTGGCTGTGGTAGGTGAGGTCACGAAAATAGGGCGGGCAGTCGGCGCACTGGGAGTGCCAGGTGGGGGGCGGCCAATTGCGCAGCACCAACGGCAGGTAGACTTCCCACAGGCCGACGGTCAGGGTGATGGTGTGGGTGTTGCTGACGGTGTTTCCGCAGTTGGCCGCCGTGACGGTGATGGTCTGCGCGCCAGTGACAGCCCAGGTGTAAGTGACCACGGCCAGACCCACTCCGCCGGCCGGCGGGGGCTGCCAGGTATAGGTGATGGGCATGGTGGCCGTGGGCGGGGCGACGGTGGCGGTGAAGGTGTAGACGGCGCCGATGGTGCCGGTGACGGGGCCGGCGATGGTCACGCTCGCCAGGGGCGCCGGGCACGGCTGAGCCGTGACGCTGACCCAGGCCCCGGACAGGAGCAGGACCAGTCCCAGGGCCAGGGTCACGAGCCAGTGCTTGGTGTTCATGGTGTGTTTCTCCTATCTGTGTGCCGGTTGAGCGAGCCGGGCGCGACATCTCTTGTCGTAGATTCGTTGGGGGCCGGCGCTGGCCCTGTGGGGGCTACGGTCAGGCCCCCAACGAGCGTTAATCAGCACTCAGTCTTTCTATCACGTAGGCCGGTTTCTATACTGGTTACGTTGCGGCGGCCAGGGAAAGCTGCCCTGCAGCTAAAACCACTTCCACGGCTCGATAGGAACTCGGCCGAGAGGCGTTTCGATTGCAAGACCGGGAACGAAATCTTGCGTTCCTACCCCGATGCCGAAAATCGTAACGCCTCCCACTTGGAGCCAGCCCCCTACCAGGACGGTTCCACTCTGCAGATTCGCTGCGCCATATGTTCCTAAAGACGACTTCTCCGGTAGTTCGACCACAGCGGCTGCACCCGCACCCCGAGGGCCTGCTGTGCCTGCCACTCCGAGACCCCCCAACGGGGTTTCAACGGCACCGGCGAGGGTAGCCTGCAATCGGTGCTGCTGCGCAGCAAATTCCACCGCTGCGTCTATAGTTCCCCCAGATTGAGTCCTGACTTGCGGCTCCATCGTTGGACGAGGCGGTTCTGGAGAACCAGGCGCGGAACTGGCCAGGGGTTCTCCGGTGTTAGCATTGACCAGAATGTATGTGTTCAGCCCGGTCTGAACGTACCGAACCGGGGGGCGTGAGGGGGTGACGGTTGGAGGCACCCCAGTCCCGCTCAACTGCTCCTTGAACTTGTTGCCGGATTCTCTATCCTGCCGGACATAAGTCCTCAGCCCTGTTTGGACGTAACGCCCGCCAGGATCCCACCCCTCCGTGCCCATGGGGTCGAGGTAGCGCAACGGGTTCTGGTAAGCGTACTGGTACGGGTTCAGGCTGCTAGGGTCTTGCAGGTTCGGCCACAGCGGGTCGCGGGTGAGGAAGCGGATCGTGGTCGGGTCGTAGGCCCGGGCGCGCATGTCGTAGAGGTGGCCCACCGGCTCGCGGCGCACCCCGTATTGCCCCACATAGGTGAAGGGCTGGTCGCTCGTCCCGGTCTGGCCCAGCAGGTTGCCATAGGGGTCATAGGCATACGCGTCGCTCACGTCGCCCGCCCCGTCAGTCAGGAACAGGGTGGAGCCGACCTGGTCGAAGTGGTAGAACCGGACCTGGTTTGTGGCCGGGTCTATGGAGTAGAGCAGCGCGCCGTCGGGCGTGTAGACGTAGAACCGCTTGAAGGTGCTGCCCGCCTGCTCGGCCACGATGGGTGACAGGCCCAGGGCGTAGTTATGGTAGTAGGTGGTGGTGGCGCCGCCCTCCGTGCGGGTGCGCAGGTCGCCCAGGCCGTTGTAGGTGAGCGTGACGGTGACGCCGCCGCTGATCACCTGCGTCAACCGGCCGGCCCCATCGTAGGCGAAGGTCCGGCCGGGCGCGGCGGTCTGCCGGCCGCGCGCGTCGTAGGCGTAGCCGGGGCTGCTGATCTGGTGCGCGTCGTCGTAGGTCAGGTTGCTGACTGCGCCGAGCGTCGGCGGCGGGTCCAGCGGCAGCGTGCGGGCCACCTGGGTCGGCTCCCCCTCCGCGTTCAGCGTGTACTGCTGGTCGCCCAGCGTGCCGTCGTGGATGCGCGTCACCCGGCCGGCCGCGTCGTAGGTGTAGACCGTGTCCACGCCGTTGGCGCGGGTGATGCCGGTCAGACGACCATCGTCGTCGTAGGCGAAGTTCATCCAGGCCCCGCTGCGGCTGTCTTCCACGCGGGTCAGCCGGTCGCGGGTGTTGTAGGTGTAGGTGACGGTGGCCTGGCCGGCGTAGGTGACGGTTTTGAGCCGCTGGCCGTGGTCGTAGCTGGCCCCGAAGCCGGTCGCGCCATCCTGGCTGTTGGTTACGTCGCCGCGGACGTCGTAGGCCAGGGTCAGGTTGTTGGTCGTGAGCAATCGGCCGGCCGCATCGTAGGTGTAATTCAACGTGGGGCCGCCGGGATAGGCAACCTGGGTGACCTGGCTGGCAGCGTCATACGTGAACGTGGCCGCGCCGCCGCCTGGATACGTGATCTGGGCCAGCCGCCCCCGGGTGTCGTAGGCGTAGGCCCACTGGCGGCCCAGGGGGTCAGTCTGCGACGTGGGCCGCCCCATGGCCGAGTAGCCAAAGCTCCACTGTTTGCCTCTCGGGTCGGTGATGCCGCTCAGCAGCCCCAGGGGGTTGTAGGCGTAGGTCGCCGCGCCGATCGGCTCTGTGACGCCGGCCAGCCGGCCGGCCGCGTCGTAGGCGTAGGTCGTGGTGCGGCCCAGGCGGTCGGTGCGGCTGGTGAGCCGGCCTGCGGCGTCATACGCGAAGGTCGTCTGCTTGAGCAGGGGATCGGTGATGCCGGTGGCGCGGCCCAGCTCGTCGGTCTGGAATGCGGTGGTGCGGCCCAGCGGCGTGGTGTAGGCCGTGGGCACGCCCTCGTCGTCGTAGGCGATGTCCCAGGTCTGGCCGGCGGGGTCGGTGACGGCGTTCAGCCAGCCGCGCGAGTCATAGGCGTAGGTCGTCGTGTTCCCGTTGCGATCGGTGGCCGCAGCCGGCCGGCCCAAGTTGTCGTAAGCCAGGGTGTCAACCCGGCTCGCCGGGTCGGTGCGGCTGGCGAGCCGATCCTGCAGGTCGTAGGCGTAGGTGGTGGTCTGGCTCAGGGGATCGGTCGCCGTGACCAGGTTGCCGTTGGTGTCATAGGCCAGGGTCGTTTTCCGGCCCAACTCGTCGGTGGTGGTCCGCAGCCGGTCGTTCAGATCGTAGGTGAAGGACACGGTGCTGCCGCCGGGCCGGGTGATCAGGTTCAGCCGCTGGTAGGTGTCATAGCCGAACGTGGTGACGCCGACATCCGCGTCGGTGGCCGAGGCCAGGGCGCCGTTGGTGTTGTACGTGTAGGTGGTCACGCCGCCCTGGGGATTGGTCGCGGTCAGCAGTTGGCCCCGGGCGTTGTAGGTGTAGGTCCAGGTCCGGCCGGTCTGATCCGTGTAGGCGGTCACGTTGCCGTGGGCGTCATAGGTCCAGTCCTCATGCGCCCCATCCGCGTAGGTCACCCGGGAGAGATAGTAGTACGTGAAATCCACCGCGCTGTGGCTCTGGACTTTGGCGACATAACTGAACGTGGTCTGGTGGCCCGCCGCGTCCGTGTATGAGGCCCACTTGCCGGAAGCCGCGTCGTAGGTGGTCTGCGTGGCATCCCCCAGGCGATCCACCAGTACCGTCGGCCGGCCCTGCCCATCGTAACTCAACCGAGCGACGCGCCCCTGCTCATCCTCGCGCGCCGCCAGGCGGCCTTGCCCGTCAACCACGAAAGCGACCTGGTGGCCGTCGGGATCGACCAGCACGTTGCACCGGCCGCCGAAGTAGAACTGGGTGATGTGGCCGTAGGCATCTGCCTGTGTCGCCACGCGCCCCAGCGTATCGTAGGTGTTGGTCGTCACGGTGTTGCCTTTGGGGTGCGTGACCGTGGTCAACCGATTGTCGGCGTCGTAGCCATAGCTCCAGGGGCGATTCTCGGCGTCGCGCCAGGTCGTCAGCCGATTGGCCGTGTAGACGTAGGTGATCGTCCGCCCGCCCAGGCTGGTGATGGAGGTCAGGCGCTCGCCGGTGTAGCCATAGGTGAAGGTGCGCCCAAACGCGTCCGTCACCGTCTGCAGCCTGCCCCCGCCGTCGTAGGCAAACGTCAGCGCATTGCCGTTGGCGTCCTGCCAGGTCTGGGCCTTGCCATCGGCGCCGAAGGTCAGGCTGTCGTTGATGGACCCCTGCAACACATAGTTCGCGCCGGATTTGACCAGCGCCTGCCGGAGGCCCGGCGGCGGGTTGTAGGAGCCATCCGCCAGGCGGGTATATTCCAGCGTGGTGCTACTCAGGCCGATGGTCACGGCGTTATCGGTGAGCTGATCCATGGCCCATTTGGTCGCCAGGTTGGCCGTGGCCCACTGGGGGATGGTCGGTGTGGCGGCCAACACGTCTTTGACCACGTAGGCATAGGCGATGAGCGCGGCCGCGTCCGTTGGTTGGCGCAGGCCCAGGCCCGGGCCGGGGTCGCTGTGTATGCTCAGGGATAGCTCGTAGTTGTGCCGCCAGCCGTAGCCCAACGGCCCCAGACTGTAGTTGTCGCCGCTGTTGTAGCTGCGCCCCACGCGCAGGCCCAGCGGCTCCACCGACCCCACGACCAGGTCGGTGCTGTCGTAGATATAGGCGCCGGTGGTCATGTCCACCGGCTCGTCGCTCTGGGGTGTGTTGATCTCGGCGGCCTTGTCTGGTCGCTGACCGACCTGGTCGGCGCGTTTCGCCACCTCCTGGGGATTCAATTGCTCCTTCTTGCCCGAGGCGCCGCCGTAGCCGCCCCAGATCAACATGCCCATGCCTCCGCTGCTGGCATACCGGATGTAGCCGGCGCCGTGCCAATCGTTCAGGGTGATGTCGCCGTCTTCCGGCAGCACATACTCGTAACCGGCGTTGATGCCAGCCTCGATGCTCGCCAGCGTGGGCGGATAGTAGTTGGTCAGGCTGGGCTTAACTGTCGCCCAGTTGCTCTGCCTGGCCAGGTAGGTCTTGTCGCCGTTGAGGTTGTTCAAGTAGAGCAGTTTGATGGTGGAGACGGCCGGGTGCGCGCTGCCCTGCATTTGCTCCAACACGCCGTGCTCCAGCGCGCTGCCCACCAGGCCCCGCGCGCGATGCAGCGGCCCGGTATCCGTGGCGCCGTTGGCCGCCACCAGCGACGTCATGTCCATCTGGATGTCCATGCCGTAGCCGGTCTCCTGCTTCAATACGCCGACGGTGTGATGGTGCACCGGTAAAGCGCCGCCCACGCGCCCCAGGAGGGCGGTGAACCGGTGCACCTGGTTGATTTGCTGCAAACTCAACAGGGCCAGGCTCTGCCCCAGGACCGGTTCCGAGTTCGCCGCATAGCCGGCGCACAGCGCCCGGTTCAGCGTACGGGTGTGCTGCGTGAGCAGGGCGGGGGACACGCCGTTCCAGTCCTGCATCAGCGCATACGCCGCGCCGCTCCGCATATAGAACGCGCCCCACTGGTCGGCATACGCGCCGCCGCCGGCCGCATACGGGTGGTCCACGGTGACGGTCATCGTGGCATAGGTGCCGGTGATGATGGAGCTGCCGGTGACGACGCCGGTGCCGTCCACGCGCAGCACCGGGCGGACGTTGGAGCCGCCGGCCGGGTCGTAGAAGATCGTCACGCGCCGGGCGGCGATCTCGAACGTGGCGAAGGTGCGGTCCATCCCGGCGTATTGCACCCGCAGGGTGTGGCGGAGGCTGGCCGGGAGTGTGGCATAGTTGACCTGGTTGGTCACGGCCAGGGCGTAGGGCAGCGCGGTGGGATAGGTCGTCATCTCGGTCGGGATGATCTCGCGCCCGCTGATGACCTGGGCCAGGCTGGCCGTGGGCAGGTGGGTGCGGATGTAGTTGACCAGGTTCATGCTGTAGGTCGCCAGGTCCGAGCGGACGTTGGCCTCGTTCAGGTTTTGGACGTAGTCCGTCGTCACCGTGGCGCCCTGGGCCGCGTGGCTCAGGAAGGCCGCCTGGTCGTAGCCCAGGACCGCGCCCAGGTTGCTCAGGCCGGTGATGTCCTGATACTGCTTCATGGCCGGGTCGAAGGTATACCACGTCCCGCCGATCTGCACCCGGACCCAGACGCGGGTGAGGCGGAGGTGGGTATAGTCCGGGCCATTGATGATCGCGCCGGGCACCCCGCCGCTGGCGAAGACCTGGCCCACCACGCTGGCGCTGGCCGTCGTCCCGACCCAGTTCGCCAGGGGGCCGATCTCGTATTCGACGTCGCCCACGGCGTACTCGGCGGTGTAGCCAGCGGCGCGCAGCAGGGCGATGCACAGCGAGGCCTGGTCGCAGTCATTGGCCCGGCCGGCGTAGTACGTCGCCGTAGCTCCGTTCAGGGAACCGTAGTTGGGCACATACTCCACGTGGTTATGGACATAGTCGAAGATGAGTTTCGGGTCGTGATCCAGCGCGCGCGCCAGGGCTGTGATCTCCGGTGTGGCCTCGGTCTCGGAGGCGGTGAGGCCCTCCAGGCCGGCGGTTCCCCGGGTCGCCAACACCTGGCGAGCCTGGTCGGGGGCGACCGGGTCGGCGACCGCCAGGTGCCAGCCGGGACCGGCGATGTCGCCGGGGGCCGGGGGCGGCGGAGCCTGCGGGGCCTGCGCCCGCACGAGCGAGCCGGCGGGCAGCGTCCCCACCAGCAGGCCGAGGATCAGGATCAGAGACAGGATTTTGGTGCGGAATGGGGTCTGGGGGTTCATGGGTGCACCTCCTCAATTTCGTAAAACGCAAAGCATGAAACGTAAGGTGCAGTGCTATAGGACACGTCTTACGTTTTACGAATTGCGCTTCACGGGTAACTCTTGAGCACCAGCGGCAGGTAGAGACCGAAGTGGTCCGCGATGCCCAGCAGGTTGCCGGCCGGGTCGTAGGTGTAGACCAGGACCTGGCTGTTTCCATAGTTGGCCGAGGTCAGGCGGCCGGCGGCGTCGTAGGTGTACTGGATGGTGCACGTTTGAGCGGAGGTGCGGGGGGATGGGGGTGCAGAGGAGAGCAGTGCTGGCCCCCCTGTTCCTTTGTTCCTCTGCTCCTCTGCTCTCGCGTAGACTAGCCCGGTTGCCAGGAACAGGCCGGCCAGCAGGACGATGATGGTTGCAGCAATCCCGAAACGTTTTTGGTGAATGGCGCACAGCATGTGGCACCTCCCTTGTGCGTGAAGCATGAAACTTGTTGCGTGAGGACTTTAGCCGGGTCTCCGGCTCTGAGTTTGCACATCACCTCCCATCTATCTCCTCGTATAATATGTGCTCGCGCGGGGTCTGCGACCCCGCGCCCGGCGGCGAGTGACCCGGTCCGGCCTGGGCCGGGCACACCCGCCGCGAGCATGAACATCGCACACCTCGC
>DAOTYG010000223.1:0-2652 GCA_034435155.1 Anaerolineae bacterium
GATGGTCGCCAATTCGCCGGTGAGATGCAGGAGCGTGAGGCCCAGGACCGCCGAGAGCGCCAGCGTGAGGCCCTGGGCCAGGCCGACGATAAAGCCAGCCACGCCGCCGGCACCCAACCCACGGCGCACGGTGGGCCGGCCCAGCATCTGCCCGGCCCACGCCCCGGCCCCCACACAGACCAGCAGGGCAACGACGAGAAAGCAGCCCCCGAACGACAGGCCCAGAAAGCGCGGCAGCAGCGACAAAAAGAACGACAGCAGTTGCACCAGGGCGATGACCAGCGCGCCCCCCAGACCTGCTTTCAAACCGGCACGAAACATGATTTTGCTCCTTGGAGGTTTCCAAAACCTTCGCGGTCTATAATCTATCGCCAACCGCTGACCGCCGGCCCCGGGTCAACGCCGGCTCATAGCGGCCGTCGGCCAAGGCGCGCACGTGCCCCTCTTGCTCCAGCCGGGTCAGCACCGGCGCCACCTCGTCCGGCAGCCATTCCAGCGCCTCGGCGATGGCCGGCAGCGCCGCCTGACGCAGACGCACCAGGGCCAACAATACCTGCCGCTCCGGTTGGGGAAAGGCCAGGAGGTCGGCCGGCGTGAGGCCCTGACGCCAGGCCTGGTCCTTGAACTGCTTCTGGTAGAGCCGGGCATACAGCCCGTCCCGGGCCAGCAGTTGCGCGTGAGTCCCATACTCGGCGATGCGGCCCTCCTCCAGACAAAAGATCACGTCGGCCGAGCGGATGGTGGACAGGCGATGGGCGACAACCAGGCTGGTGCGGTCCTGGAACAGCCGCTCCAGCGCCGCCTGCACCGCAAGCTCGGATTCCGTGTCCAGGGCCGAGGTGGCCTCATCCAGGATGAGGATACGCGGGTTTTTGAGGATGGCCCGGGCAATGGACAGCCGTTGCCGCTGGCCGCCGGACAAGCGAAAGCCGCGCTGCCCTACGACGGTGTCCAGGCCATCGGGCAGGTCGTCCAGCACCTCTTTCAGATAGGCAGCCTCGATGGCGGCTTTCAGTTCGGATTGCGAGGCGTTGGGCCGGGCATAGAGCAGGTTGGCGCGGATGGTGTCGTTGAACAGATAGGTCTCCTGCGTGACCATGCCGATCTGTTGGGCCAGGGAGGCCAGGGTCACATCCCGCACGTCGCGGCCATCAATGGTCACGGCGCCCTGCTGGGGGTCAAAGAGACGCGGCACCAGGTAGGTGAGGGTGGTCTTGCCAGAGCCGCTGGGGCCGACAAAGGCCGCCACCTGGCCGGGCTGGATTTCCAGGTTGATGTCTTCCAGCACCCATTCGCGCTCCAGTTGCGGCTTGTCTGGCGGCGGGGGACCGGCGTAGCGAAAGTACACGTGGTCGAAGCGGATGTGACCCTGGGCGCGGCGGAGGGGCCGGGCGCCGGGCCTGTCGGCGATCTCCACCGGCAGATCCAGGGTCTCGAACAGCCGCTCCAGGGCGGCCAGCGACGAGGCCAGGTTCACCGGCACGTCCAACAGGTTGGAGAAAGGCGCATATACCCGCCACAGGTAGATGGTAAAGGCCACCACCGTGCCGATGGTCAACTCGTCGCCGATGACCAGGTAGCCGCCCAGCCAGTAGACCAGGGCCAGGCCCAGCGCTCCCACCAGGCTGGTGCTCAGTCCAAACAAGCGCCCCACCACGGCCTGGCGCACGGCCAGATCGCGCACCTGGCTGGTCAGGCTGGCGTAGCGGCGGCACTCGTACTCCTGGCGGCCAAAGGCCTTGACCAGCAGCGCGCCGCTCACCCCCAGGGTCTCGGTGTTGAACGTGAGCAGCTCGTTGGACAGGCGCATGGTCTTTTTGGTGATCCCCTGGGCGAAACGGGCCGCAAAGCGGGTGGGCAGCACGTACAGCGGCAGCATCGCCAGCCCCAGCAGGGCCAGCCGGGTATCCAGGCCGAACATGACGCCCAGGGCGGTGGTCAGGGTGATGAGGTTGATGATGATCTGCGGCAGGACGCGGGTGAGGAGGCCCCGGGCCGCGTTCACGTCACCCAGGCGACTTATGATCTCGCCGGTGGGCGTGGTGGTGTAATAGCGCAGGCTCATGCGCTGAAAATGACGGAACAGGGCCAGGCGGAGGTCATACACCAGCCCCTCGCCGATGCGGGCCGAGAGATAATCCTGCCAGATGTTGACCAGGCCCCGCACCAGGGGCAGGGCGATCAGGCCCAGGGCATACAGGTTGAGGAGGGCCACGTCTTTGTGGGGCAGGGCCTCGTCAATGAGGCCCCGGGTGAGCAGAGGCGAGATCTGGTCCAGCAGCACCGCGCCCAGCATGGCAGCGAACATGAGGAGTTCCAGGCCCAGATAGGGCCGGGTATAAGGCAACAACCGCCACAACAGGCCCAGGTTCAGGTCCTGGACGTAGCGGCGCACGGCGTCCAGTGGCCTCCCACGTGGTTCAGAGGGCGCGCTTGCTGTAGCAGTTGGTTGATTGCTCATCTTGTTCTCCCAGAACGAGAGGTGCGCCCCAGGTGGGCGACTGGGGCACACACGCTCTCGGTCGGTCTACCGGTCAATCGTGACGGCGGTCAGCAAACAGAGGTCTCCCAGGTGCACTGGCCGCACCAGAGCCACTTGTTGTCGGAGCACTTGGAGGCCCGGATGCCGGCCGGCGGTTCGCCGGCGCCGAC
>DAOTYG010000224.1:0-6785 GCA_034435155.1 Anaerolineae bacterium
AACTGCCTACCCTGAACCCTCCCGCAGGTTAGAAATGGGCTGGCAACCGATGCAGCCGGACCTGGGCGCGCCTGCGGCGTCTGGTCTGGTCGTTGCGCCCAAACCTGCGGGAGGGTAGGTAGTTATAGACCCATTCTTCAGCATTAGGACACGGATAGACACGGATTTTGCCTTAGATAATCCGTGTTCATCCGTGAAATCGGTGCCATCCGTGTCCTATAGAATTCTGTCTGTGTGAAAAGTGTCAACTTTTTCAGAGCCGCAAATAACTATCTGCAAAGATCACCCGGTTCTCCAACACCCGGATAGTCTTGTAGATGTCCACCTGCTCCGGGTCATCCATGTCCACCACGTCGGGGTTGAAAGGCTCCATAGCCGCCACATTGTCGTACAGGGCCAGCAGGAGGCGACCCACGCCGGTCGAGTCATCGCGCTCTTCCACGATGCGGATGAACTCGTTCTGCTTCTCGTCCAGCGGGTCGGCGATCGCGGTATCCAGCCCGGCGGCCATGAGCATCACCAGGAAAGTGCGGTTGATCAGGCTGCGCAGTTCGTGGGGCACCTGGTTGGAGATATTGCTCAGACCTACCGTGGTCATGCACGGTGGGTCGGTTAGAACCTTGAACATGCGTGTGGCGTTCAGGGTCTCCGGGGCGTGCTCCTGGGTGCCTTTCACCGTCAGCACCAGGGGGTCCAGGTACAGGTGATCGTGAGGGATGCCATACTCATCAGCTGCGGCGATGAGTTGTAACGCCAGTTCCACCCGGGCATCGGCGGTGGTGGGCATCCCGGTCTTGCCCAGGGTCAGGGCCACGAGCCGGGCGTTGTACCTGGCCGCCAACGGCATGGCCAGCGCGATGCGTTCCGGGTCCGCCGTGGTCGAGTTGATCATGGCCTCGATGCCCAGTTCCTGGCACCGCTTCAGGCCGGCCTCGATGGCCGCCGCATTGGTGGTGTCCAGGCTCAAAGGGGTGCCAGGCACTACCTCCTGAACCACATCAATGAGCCAGGGCATGATCTCGTGACCACGCTTCTTCTGCGGCCCGATGTTCAGGTCCAGCATACTGGCCCCGTGCTCCACTTGAGCCTTGGCCAGGGCTTGCAGGTAGCTGGCGTCGCGGGTCTCTACCGCGGCCTTGACCTTGCTGGAAAGGATGTGAATGTTCTCACCGATGATGTACATGTTTTCCTCCTCGCATGATGCATGATGCATGATTCATGATGCATGATGCATGATGCATGGTCATGATAAACGTAATGCGTCAAACGTCGTGCGTCATTTGACGTTTGACGTTTTGACGTTTTGACGTTTGACGTTTTGACGTTTGACGTTTTGACGTTTGACACTTTCACACTTTCAATACCCGGTCGGCAATCGCATACGCCGCTTGCAGGGCCGGGGACTCGGCCGGCAAGGCGATGAGCGGTTTGCCATAGCTATCGAACGCGGGCACCAGGGGGTCCTCTGGGATTGTGCCCACCAGATCTAAGCCCAGGGCCAAGGCCCGGTCCGCGATAGGCGGGGGCAGCTCACCCTGGACCCGGTTCACCACCAGGCCGGTCCGCCCGACAACGGTCTTGAGTTCACGGGATAGTTCCAGCACCCGCCCGGCCGTGGTCAGGCCGCGCAGTGAGGGGTCCGAGACGATGAGCAGCAGGTCCACATCCCGCGTGGTGCGTCGGCTCAGGTGCTCCAGACCAGCCTCGTTGTCCATGACGACATAATCATAGCTCCCGGCGATCTGGTCAATGATGACGCGGAGCATGTTATTGGCAGCGCAATAGCAGCCCCGACCCTCTGGCCGACCCATCGCCAGCAGGTCAAACCCCTGGCCTTCCACAATGGCCTGGTTGATCTGATACTCGAAATAGTCTTGCTTGCTCATGCCGGCGGGCAGGCCTGAACCCCGGCTGACCTGTTCGGCGGTCTCCTCGCGGATGTTGCCCACGCTGGTCGGCTCCGGTAGCCCCAGTACGGTATGCAGGTTCGTGGCCGGGTCAGCGTCAATAGCCAGGATCGAGCCGGCGTCATGCTCGTGCAGGTAGCGGATGAGTAGACCAGCCAGGGTAGTCTTGCCGGTGCCACCCTTGCCGGCCACCGCGATGGTGAAGGTCATTTCACTTTCTCCCTACCCTGAACCCTCCCGCAGGTTAGAAACCCCAACCCGCGGGAGGGTAGGCAGTTATAACACACCAGGGCCTGACCCGATCTCAGCCCCTGGCTGCCTTCAGCGCCCGCATCACTGAGGGGAACGCCGCCTCATCCGTATGGGGCAGGAACATGGCCGACATGAACTCCTCGTAGAACTTGTTGTCCGCCGAAAGTTCCAGGTAAGTCATCTTTTGCGCGATCTCGACCACCTGGCGGCGCATGGCCGGACATAGCAGGGTGGTATAGGCTCCCAGGGCCGAGGTGTTGCCCAGATACCGGAACCGGTCCCAGGGCATATCCGGCAGCAGGCCGATCTGGATAGCCTTCTCGATGTTGATATAGCGGCCGAAGGAGCCGCCGATGAGCATCTCCTCCACGTCTGCCAGGTTAATGCCCACGCTGCGTACCA
The DNA here is from genome assembly GCA_034435155.1 of Anaerolineae bacterium. GTDB lineage: Bacteria > Chloroflexota > JAHJIN01 > JAHJIN01 > JAHJIN01 > DAOTYG01. The sequence continues at coordinate 2,562 of DAOTYG010000224.1, forward strand.
GTACCGAAAAGCCGGCATAGATGGCGGCCTTGGTGCGGATCAGGTTCTCGATGTCCACCTCGCTGAGGACGATGTCCTTTTCGATGCCGGTCTCATCGGCCCAGGCGATGACGAACTCGCCACCGTGCCGGCCGACGCGCACCCGGGGCGTGGGCAGGTCCCGCCGAATCTTGCCCCGCTTGTCCACCACGCCGGTGATGAACATCTCCGCCAGAAGCGCGATCATGCCACTGCCGCAGATGCCCCGGGGGGGCGCATTGCCGATGGTCTGGTAGCGCACCTCGTAGCTGTGGGGATTGATCCACACGTCCTCGATGGCGCCGGCCGTGGCCCGCATCCCGTAACGTACCCCCGCCCCCTCGAAGGCCGGCCCGGCCGAGCAGGCGCAACAGATCAGCCAGTCATTGTTCCCCAACACGATCTCGCCATTGGTGCCCACGTCTATGAACAACGTGAGCCGGTCGGTCTGGAACAGGCGCGAGGAGAGGACGCCGGCCGAGATGTCGCCCCCCACATAGGCCCCCACGCCGGGCATACAGTCCACTGTGGCGTTGGGGTTGATGGGGAGGCCCAACTCGCTGGCCCGCACCGGCGGGGGCAGGTTGACGGTGGGGATATACGGCTCCACCCGGATGTACAGGGGGTCTAACCCCAGGAACAGGTGGATCATGGTAGTATTGCCGGCCACCACCATCTCGTTGATCTCTTGCAGGTCAATGCGATTCCGGGAAGCCAGCTCAGCTAAAAGCTCGTTGATAGTCTTGATGACCAGGCGTTGCAGGTGCTGGAGACCATCACCCTTTTGGGAGTAGACGATGCGGCTGATCACGTCCTCGCCGCAGGCGATCTGGGCATTGTAAGCTGCGGCGATGTCTATGACTTCCGTGGTGAGCAGGTCCGTCAAATAGACCGTCACCGTGGTCGTACCGATGTCCACCGCCAGGCCATAGGAGGTGGCAGTTTGATCGCCGGGCTGGACGGCGATGAGGCGCGGCGGCAGGCCCGGCGGGCCCCAGGCCTGGTTTTCCAGCACCGCCGTCACGGTCCAGTCGGCCTCGCGTAGCGTGCGGGCCAGCCCCTTGAGCACCGGCAACTCGACAGTCAAGTCAGGGATACCGTGCTGAAGGTTCAGAGCGCGCTTGAGCCGGTCCAGGTCGTTCGTGTTATCGGCCAGGGACGGTGGTTCCATCTGCACAAAGCACTTCTGGATGGCCGGCTGGCTTTGCCAGTCACAGACCACCGGCAAGACGATCTTTTCAGCCTTGGCTTCCACCTTGATCTGGCGCACCGCCTCTTCCCGGGTCGGGACGACGGCGACCACGTTGCCTTTGATGATCGTCTGGCAGGCCAGGGCATACCCTTTCTCGGCCTCGGCCGGGGAAAGGTGGACGTTGGGCTGGCGTGCTACCTCGCCATATTCGATCTGCACCTGGCAGCGGCCACAGCGGCCCTGACCGCCGCAGGGCATGTCCAGGTCCAGGCCAGCCTTCACTGCCGCGTCAGACAGCAGCGTGCCGACCTCGACCTCGATCACGCGCCCGCTGGGTTTAAAGACAACGATGGCTTTTTCGCCCATTGTGGATTGCAGATGGCAGTGGCAGATTGCAGATTTGCCCAATTGCAATTTGCAATCTGCAATTGGCAATCTGCAATCTGCAATTGGCTACGTCCAGACGTTCTTGAGGTAGCCAGTGATGTCTACCGCCTCGCGGGGGCCGACGCGGATCTCCCAGCCGGGTAACTCTTCCTCCAGCTCGCCGGAGATGGTGGCCACAAAGCCGGGGATAACGATCTTTTTGTGGCTGAGTTTGTCCGCCACGCCGAACTGCTTGACCGTCTTGGCGATCTTTTCAGCGTCGAACTTGCCGGCAGCCCAGGCGGTGAGGACGCTCATACCCTCGCTATCGCAGATGAGCAGCCAGGAGGGCACGCCACTGGCCTCCACCTCGCCGGCCACGCTAAAGTAGGTCAGCGAGAAGTTGGTGGTGACCAACAGCGGCGACTCGGACTTGGGGGCACCGATCTCATAGATGCCGGGACTGACCTGGATGGGCTTCTGCGGGTCGGTATAGATGTTGAGGCGCAACGTGAGCAACGGGTAAATCACAGCCGGGTCAAAGTGGTCCAGCACGATGATGCCGCCATATTTGGCGATGAACTCGGCGGCCAGGACGGTCTCTTCATCCAAGTCCTCGGCCCCCTCGCCGGGGAAGGTGATGATGGGAAAGCCCAGCAGGCGAAAGTTCTTCTTCAGAGCCAGGCGGCGCAGTTGAGTGAGTACGGCCAGACTATCGGCCAGGCCACGTGCGCCGGGGTCCAGCACCAGGTCCTGCACCCCGGCGTTGCCCACCTTCTCCGACAGGGCGGCCAGATCATCCAGGCTGGGGGCCTTGATTGCCAGGGGCGCGTTGTACTTCTTGGCGAGGGCGGCCATGGCCTCCCAGTTCTCGGCAGTGGCGGCGTAGATGAGCGGGCGCTGGCCGGCCCTGGCCAGAGCTGCCTCCATCGCCTGCGGATTCGGCGACATGAGCACCAGGGGCCAATCGGCTACCTTGCGCACAGCCTCCACCGCCGCCGCGAACCTGGCGGGATCGCCACTGGCGTTCTCTACAGCAAAACCGCTCAGGGTCAGGGTCAATCCCACGCGCTCCACGCTATAGCCGGCCACAGCCTGGGCTAACCTGGTGATCTCATCCGCTGGCAAGGTGTCCTTGATCCGGACCACCAGGCCCGGCGGGTTATAGAAAGTCTTGTCGTGGCGGAATAGCACCGTCTCATTCCCCACGGCGATCTTTTTCTCGTCGCTGCCCACCGTGACCAGACGAATGGGTGGGGCCGCTGAGGCGGCCAGTTTCTCCTTCGCCTCATCCGACACGTAGGGGCAGGCCGATAGCTCCACCCCCTTCTGGCTCAGCTTCATGGCGAAGGCCAGGCAGGTGGGGAAGCCACACTCCTTGCAGTTGGTTTTCGGTAACAGTTTATAGATTTCCAGGCCCGATAGACCCATGAATCATACTCCTTTCACTACCCAAACTTGTACACCTTGCGGATGGCTTTCTTCACTTCCCAGGTGCATTCCAGGCCAGCCGGGAACTCCACCAGGTCGCCGGCAGTGATCTCCACGTCGCCGGCGGCGGTGTGGATGACCACGTGGCCATCTTTGATGTACGCCGTCTCAGTATCATCATAAGTCCAGTCGAAGGTGCTGGCCTCACATGACCAGGGTGCCCAACGTTCCACACCCAACTCGGCCAGTTTCTCTGGGGTGGCTTTTTCCACCTTGATGGCAGGGGTATCAGCCATATTCGCCTCCTCATGTAAACGTAAGGCGTAAAACGTAAGGCGTAAAACGTAACTTCACAACGCATCGCGCCTTTTCACGTTTTACGTTTCACGTTTTACGTTTCACTTTGCCATGAGCTTGTCTATGGTCTTCTTGACGATCTTTACCGAATCGGGGTGGCGCAGCACCAGGATGTCGGCCCCGCTCTGGAGCAGAGTGGTGGCAGTGACGATCTCCCAGGTACGGGCGCGGGTAGCCCAGTCACCCCAGGCGGAGGGCACCCCCTCGCCCACCTTGGACTCTTTGGTCCGCCAGGCTTCCTGGCCGACGAAGCAGATCATAGGCTGTTGGGTCATACTATCGCCCATGAGGGCGGCCAGGCGCAGGCGTTCCATCACCGAGTAGGTATATTCCAGGCCATAGCCCAGGGCGCCGGTGGTGGGGTCCATCAGCACCCGATCCAGGCCCAGGCCCACATCGCTGATGAGGATATTGAGTTGCTTGGCCAGGTTCACATCAATGGGGGTGCTGGCGATAACCAGGTGTCCATGGGCCAGGGCCGCCGCCACGATGGTGCGATAGTTTTTGTCCTCGCACAGCCCCATGGCAATACGCTCGCCTTTGGCGGCCTCGGCCACGGCTACCAGCACGTCGTTGTCCTTCTCTGGTAAGCCCGGCCCCCGCACGATGAGGGGCACGTCCACGGCTGCCAATATCTTCTTCACTGTGGCGGCCGCGTCAGCCGGCGAGGCATTTTTGGCATCTGGGTGAGTGCTGACCATAGTAATCTGGATCAGGTCCGCTCCAGCGGCCACGGCAGCTTTGGCCCAGGCGGCCGGGTCATCCACTACCTCGCCCCAGGCTTCCAGCAAGAGGGGGGACCACTCATCTGGTCGCTGGTCATAGATCTCCACAGCCACCACCGGCCGGTGCGGGGTCTC
>DAOTYG010000225.1:0-20527 GCA_034435155.1 Anaerolineae bacterium
GGGAAAGGGGGGGAGTGGGAGGGTAGGGGAGAGGTTCACCTGGCCCCCCGCGCTGCCGGCACCATGCGTTATTCCCTTTCCACCGTGGCCTGGCGGCTGGCGAGCCGGCTCCTGGTGAGCTACGAGACGTTAGACCAGGCGCGCTTTGTGGTCTATGACATCGAGACCACCGGCCTGCGCCCGGATCGCCACGAGATCATCGAGATCGGGGCCTTGACGGTGGACCGGCGCACCACGGTGGGGGAACCCTTCCACACCCTGGTCCGGCCCGGCCGGTCCATACCCCCGGCCGCCAGTGAGGTCCACGGCCTGGGCGACGAGGACGTGCGCGACGCCCCGCCCATCGAGGCTGTGTTGCCGGCCTTCCTGCGCTACATCGGGGATGCGACCCTGGTGGGGCACAACGTGACCCAGTTCGACAACGTATTCGTGAACCGGGCCTTGCGGCGGGCGCTGGGGCGGCGGCTGGTGAATCCGAGCCTGGACACGCTCGAGCTGGCCCGGCGACTCTATCCCCGGGGCGCGCACTCCCTGGCCGCCCTGGCAGAACGCCTGGGGCTGGGCAGCGCGGCCCATCGCGCCCTGGCTGATGCCGAGATGGAACGGGATTTGCTGTTCTTGTTATTAGAGGAGAACCGCTGGCAGAAGGAATTGGAGTGCCTGACAGACTGGTTGCCGATGGTGGCCCTGGGCATGAAGGCAGCCGCCGTCCCCCTGGCCGATGAGAACCAGACACTGTGGCGGGCGGCAGCCCGGGTGGCCCGACGGGCGGTGACTATGCCGGGTGCAGAGCGAGTGCTCGACCGGCTGCCGCCAGACGCCGTGTGGACCGCTGATCGTATCCTGGCGGACCTGGCGGCCACCGATCTCCCCCCTACCCTGGCCGACGCCCGGTGGTTCCAATTGCGTCAGACCTGGGAACACCTGGCCGAGACCTTCGTGGCCGTGCAAGAGGACCGATCTTTAGAGGCCTTCCTGGGTCACGCGGCCCTGGCCACACCGGAGGATGAATTACCACCACCGACACCAGCGGGCCACGTCACCCTGATGACCCTGCACAACGCCAAAGGCACCGAGTTTCAGGCCGTGTTCATCATCGGGTTGGAAGAAGGTCACGTGCCCCATTGGCGGCATCAGGAGCGCGAGGAAGACGTGGCCGAGGAGTGCCGGGTGCTATATGTGGGGCTGACCCGGGCCGGCCGACGGCTTTACCTGACCAGCACGCGCGAGCGTCAGGAAGGCTGGCGGCGCAATCCCTCGCGGTTCCTGGCTGCGCTGTCGCCAGCAGTCCTGCGTCGGGTCTATCATTATGGGGAAGAAGAACCGGCCGCCTGAAATAGCAGTGGGGCAAGCCATCGCTTGCCCCACCCCAATCTGGTCTGCCCCACTCTATCCCATGGCGACAACGGCCTCCGCCATTTCCACCCGTTGCGGCACGGGCAGCATAGGGCCCAAGATACGTTCCATCGTCATCGTATGGCTGCAAATCCCTCGTTTGCGGAAAAAGCTACAATCGCACTGCCAATGTCCAGAGTTGTATTCAAGGGTATGGACGTCGTTGTCTCCCCGGATTTCCACACGAAAGCTGAGGAAGGCGATCCGGTCACGCTCCTCGGCGTACCGGCGAGCCTTCTGGATCTTGTTAATCAGGCTGGAATCGATCATACACGTTTCCCCCCAGTGGTTAAAAGATTATGTAGAACTTTCGTTGGGTTTGACCTCCTTTCGTCCCTGGGTTTGCGCGCGGCGGTCACAAAAAAAGGCACCGGGGCACAAGGCGGCCGGGCCTATCTGATGGGCTGGGCGATGTTCGCGTGTGACCTGGTCATCTTTCCTCCTCGCTGTCAGAGGAGCCAGGGGACTGTGATTTTGACCGGGTTCATTATACCCATAAGTTGCGCATCCGTCAATCCCCGGCCGGCCCGTTAATCGGGCGTGTATCTGCCGATTACCCTACGATTGCCCTACGAAGAAAGGGTTTTTAGGGGTTTGGCGACGGCTCTGCCGTCGCCAAACCCCACACGCCGGGGGTAGGGAGCAGGGGTATTCGCTCGAAGTGGCGACCACGTCTGCGACCCCCAGCCCACCCAGTCCGGCCTGCCTGCCAGGTCGCAGACGTGGGGCCGGGGGCTGGACTGGGTGGCAGGCCTGCTGACTGTGAATCCTGTCCAGGCCGTGGGGTAGTTACTTCCAGGTGAGCAAGATAGCCGATGAAAAGCTGGAGCTTTGTGGTGCTGATCAAGGGGGCCGGTGATCTGGGCACGGGCGTGGCCCATCGGCTGCACCGGGTCGGGATGCGCGTGGTGGTGACTGAATTGCCGCAACCCCTGGTTATTCGCCGCCCGGTGGCCTTTGCCAACGCGGTTTATGAAGGCGCAGTGACTGTGGAGGGGGTCACGGCCCGGCGGGTGGCCCTGGATGAAGGCGAGATCGCCACGACGTGGGGACGCGGGGAAGTGCCGGTGGTGGTGGACCCGGCCGGGCTGGCGGTCCAGGTCTTGCGGCCGGACGTGGTGGTGGATGCTATCCTGGCCAAGCGCAACACCGGCACGCGGATCACCGATGCGCCGGCCGTCATCGCCCTGGGGCCGGGCTTCACGGCCGGCGTGGACTGCCATGCGGTGGTGGAGACGGAGCGGGGGCACTATTTGGGCCGGGTCATCTGGGAAGGGGCCGCGCGCCCGAACACCGGCGTCCCCGGCGAAGTGGGCGGGCAGACTGCCCGGCGTGTGCTTCGCGCCCCGGCCGGGGGCCTGCTCCAGGGCGTGGGGCGCATCGGGGATGTGGTGCGGGAGGGGGAAACCGTGGCCCTGGTGGCCGGTCAGCCGATCCAGTCCCCCTTCGCCGGGGTGCTGCGGGGTCTGCTCCATGATGGTGTGCCGGTCCGGGCTGGCATGAAGGTGGGGGATGTGGACCCTCGTGGCAAGCCAGAATATTGCTTCACCATATCGGACAAGGCCCGGGCCGTGGGCGGCGGGGTATTAGAGGCCATCCTGACCTTGCTGCCGGCCAGTGGGGCGGCAGAACGGCTGCGATGACTATGGAACCCGTTTCCTCTCAGGAAACGGGTTCCTTGTATCTACTCCCCACAAAGCCGCCAGGCGGCGCGTTCGTTGTCGTCTGGGAAGCGGGGGAGGATGGTGCCCAGGTTGGGTAGGGGCACCTGGGTCCCCACTTCCAACGCTGCCCAGTTCGTCTCCTCTGTCCCGCCCTGGGCAAAGACGCCGATGGTGGCCCCCACGGTGGCATAGCGGCTCTCGACACAGGCCAGACCTATCTGGCGGCCCTCTACCAACACACAACTGGTCACCCGGCCGATGACGCGCCCCCGGTTGTTGACTACCGGTGCCCCAGGATGGATCGTGCGCACGCCGCTTTCGTTCATGCGGAATCGCACCACCTGGCGCGCCGGGCCGTCCTTGAACCGGGCCAGGTACGCTTCGCGCCCGATAAAGTATGGTTTGTGGAACTTGACGTAGGCTCCAAAGCCGGCCTCGGTGGGGAAGAGGCCCAGGGGACCGGCCAGTTCGTGGCCGTAGAGGGGCAGGCCGGCCTCGGTGCGGGTAGAGTCGCGCGCGGCCAGACCTGTGGGTTTGACCCCCAGGTCCGCGCCGCGTTCCAGGATGGCGTGCCACAGGCGCGGGGCCTCGGCCGGGTGGACAAAGATCTCGTAGCCGATCTCTTCGCCGGTGTAGCCGGTGCGGGCGATGACCAGTGGCAATCCGAGCAACTCGCACTCGATGAGGTCCGTGCGGCGCACGCGGGCCAGGGCAGCTTTGAGGGCCGGGTCGTCCGTCAGGCGTTGTAGTGTGGCCAGGGCGGCCGGCCCTTGCAGAGCGATGTCCACCCGCTGATCGTCGCCGCAGGCCGGGTCCTTGAGGTTGCGCAGGATCGCCGGCCGGGTCACGGCCTTGTCCGGGTAGCGCCGGTCAAGGCACACGCGCCCCTCGTTCACGGCGTTCAGCCAGGCCCAGTCCTTGTCTGCGTTGGCGGCGTTGACCACCATGAGGTAACGGTCGCGCGCGCGGCGATAGACCATGATGTCGTCCAGGGGATGGCCGTCGGGGTCCAGCAGATACGAGTAGTGGGACTGCCCATCTTCCAACCATTTGACGTAATTGGTCGTGACCAGGTCCAGAAAATCGGTGGCCTGGGGGCCGGCGATCTCGAACACGCCCATGTGGCTCACGTCAAAGAGACCGGCGGCCTGGCGCACGGCCCGGTGTTCATCGCTGACGCTGGTGTACCAGACTGGCATCTCCCAGCCGGCAAAGGGCACGATCTTGCGGGTGAGCTGGCGGTGGACCTCGTACAGGCAGGGGCGTTTGAGGGGGGCCGACGGATCGTCTTGCCAGGCGAACCAGGGCCGGCCGGGATTGGGGTGAGCCTGGTCCAAGACGTGCTGGCCCACAAAATACGGCTTGGACAGGCGGAAATAATCCGGGTGGGCCTCGAACAACTCCCGCCCGTCTGGGCGCTGACCGCCGGTGTAGGCCGGCAGGCCCTGGCTGCTGCGCAGGATCGCCTGGGCGATGTGGCCGCCGGGCACGGCGCCGGCCTCGACGAACGCGCTCCACAAGACCTGGGCCTCACGCGGGTGCAACAGGAAACGAAACTCGGCGCCGCCGTCGTGGGCGACGCAGAATACAAGGGCCGGCTGGCCGTGTACCGGTCCTTCCCAGAAGGTTCCGGGCGTCAGGCCAGGTACGGTCGGGTCCACACGTTGGACGATGCTCCAGGCCTGCGGTCCGACCAGGCCCAGGGTCGTCATTTGCTCCCCCTCGCTGGCCTCGTTGCTCAGGTCTTCCACCGTCACCGGCCCCTCCACCTTGCGCCAGATGTCCTGATCGTCAAAGAGGATATAGCCATCAGACAGGCCACGTAGCCAGGCTTTGACCGCCTCATGGTTCTCCGGGTTGGTGAGGAGAAGATAGCGGTCACGGCCCCATTGGTCGGGGGCCAGGCGGAGGAAGGTCACGTCGTCCAGCAACCGGCCTCGCCGGTCGAGCAGGAAAGTGCGGCCGCCATATCCCGGTTGTACGGTCGTGACGTCGGCCGTGCCGACCTGTTGCATGAGGGCCTGGGCGCGCGCCCCGGTCACGCGCAAAAGTCCCAGGTTGCTCATATCCAGCAGCAGGGCCTTGTCTTCCAGAGCCTGGCGCAACAGGACTTCCCGCTCTTCTTCCTCTGCACCGGCATAGGGCATAAAGCGCAGGTCCCGCCATTCGGGCTGGGGTGGGCGAAAGTGGTAGTGGGGGTAGCCACTGCTGGCGTGGCGGAGGGTTTCGGCTTTGGCCCCGGTCGCCAGGGCCGCGGTGCCGCGTTTGACTTCCTCCAGGATGTCCTGATTGATCTTGCCCCGGGGCCATTCCCCGGCGACGCCGATGTAGCTGAAGGGATGGATATTTTTGAGCACCGTGGCGATGAGGTCGGCCAGGGCATCCATTTCGGCCGGCCCCAGGCCCCGTTGGGTGACCCACGGCGTGCCCAGGCGCACCCCACTGCCCAGGACGGTCAACTCGTCGCCGGGGATGGTGTTCTTGTTGGCGATGATGCCGGCCAGCTCCAGGATGCGCACGGCCACCTCGCCGCGCAGGGGGTAACCGGTGGGGGTCTGAATGGTGCGCAGGTCAATGACCAGCAGATGGGTATCGGTCCCGCCATAGGCCAGGCCCAGGCCGCGTTTGGTCAGGGCCTGGGCCAGGGCCTGGGCGTTCTCCACGATGCGCTGTTGCAGACGGCGGAACGGTTCCGTGCGGGCGATCTGGAACATCACGGCCATGGCGGCGAACTTGTTGGGATGGGGACCACCCTGGGCCCCAGGGAAGACAGCCATGTCTATGCGCGCGGCCAGCTCCTCGTTGGTGGTGAGGATGCAGGCCCCCCGTGGCCCACAAAGGGTCTTGTGGGTGGTGAACGTCACCACATCGGCGATGCCTACGGGATTGGGGTAGACGCCGGCCACTACCATCCCGGCCGGGTGGGCGATGTCGGCCAGGAGATAGGCCCCCACCTCGTCGGCGATGGCGCGGAAGGCAACCCAGTCTGGGGCCCAGGGGTACGAGGTGTAACCAGCGATGATAAGGCGCGGGCGGTGCGCACGGGCCAGCTCGCGGATCTCATCATAGTCCAGGCGGCCGGTGCGTTTGCTGACACCGTAAGAGGCCACCCGGTAGCGGCGGCCGGAGATGTTAAACTCGGAACCGTGGGTCAGATGTCCACCCTGGAACAGGTCCATGCCCATGAGGGTGTCGCCCGGTTCCAGGAGGGCGTCATAGACGGCCAGGTTCGCCGCCGCCCCGGAGAGGGCCTGCACGTTGACGTAAATATGTTCAGCGGCGGCGTGCTCGTTGGCAAAGCAGGCCGCGCAACGCCGCTGGGCCAGCGTCTCCACAAAGTGCACGTAATCCGCCCCCTTGTAAAAGCGCCGGTCCCCGTAGCGCCGATAGTGGGTGAGCTGGTGGCCGAAATCGAGGAGCCGCTCCTCCTCTTCGCGGGTCATGCGCAGAGGAGGGTAACCTTCAGCATAGACGTTGTTAAAGACGGAGCCGAGGGCCTGGCGCACGGGCCGGGGGGCATAGCTTTCTGAGGGGATCAGGATGAGCCGGCGCGCTTGCCGTTCCTCCTCAAAGCCGATGATGTCATAGATAGCCGGGTCCACATGGACCAGGTCCTGGTCAAAGAATACGTCGGCGTATTCCGGGGTAGTGGTCATCTTGAGGTTGTCCTCCTCGTATAGTATCTGCTCAGGCCGGTCTCTTATCTCACCACAAAGGACACGAAGGGCGCAAAGTATGATCCAGGGTTGTGATAGTCTCAGTAGTCATCATGAACTGCGTTCGCCACAACGTATGAAAATGTGATAGGCAGCAGGCAATAGCCGTGCCTTCCTGAAGTCCATTTTCAAGTCAGATGGAAAAAGTCGCTCAAAGCGGCGACTGTAGGGAGTGTGACCCGCCGCTTCGCGCTCGGCGGTCGCAGACCGCCGAGGAGCACAAATTTCCATCTACTGAGTCTCAGTAGATGGATTTGTTCCCTCCCTGACAGGAGTTATGCACGGATTTCAGGCCCTCATCGCACGGCGCTGGATCTCGTCCAGGTGGCTCACCAGGGCCTGCATCCGGGCGGCGATGTCTGCCAACTCCTGGGCTGAGGCGGCGATCTCTTGCATGGAGGCGGTTTGCTCCTCTACCGCTGCGGCGACCTGTTGAGTGGCGGCGGCGTTCTCCTCTGTCACGGCGGCCATTTCATTCATCGCCCGCACGATACGGTCTGTTCCTTTTTCCTGTTCGACGGTGACCTGAGAGGTGGCGATGGCCAGAGCCGTAGCTGTCTCGATGGCCGCGTTGAGGTGGTCCATGCGCTGGGCCAGGCGGGCACTCTCTTCCTGGATCTGGGCACTGAGGGCAGCGATCTCGCTGACAGCCCAGGCCGAGTTATCGGCCAGGCGGCGCACCTCGTCGGCCACAACAGCAAATCCCCGGCCGTATTCCCCGGCCCGGGCTGCCTCGAGGGCAGCATTCAGGGACAGCAGTTGGGTCTGGTCAGCGATCTCATTGACCAGGGCCACGATATGGCCGATCTGGCTGGATTTATCGGTCAGGCTTTTGAGGGTTTGGATGGCGGCCTGGACAACCGTCTGCACGTGCTGAATGGCCTGGCCACTGGTGTTGGCATTATCAGCGATGCCCTTGGTGGTGGCCGCCAGTTCGGCGATGACATGGCTGACCTTTTCGGCCTCCTCGGCCTGGACCGCCGCGCCCTTGGCGACTTGTTGCATGGTGAGGGTGACCTGCTCGGCACCGGCACCGAGTTGCTCGGCGGAGGCCGATAGTTGCTCAGCGGCGGCGGCCACCTGTTCCGCCGTGGCCTGGATATCCCGGGCCGTCTCCATGATCGTCTGCAAGTTTCTTCTTTGCGCCTCTAGCAGGTCTGTGATCTGGTTCAACATCGCGTTGAGGCCCTGGGCCAGACGGCCGGTCTCATCCTGACGCCTGACCTGGACCCGCGATGAATAGTCCCCCTGGCAGACGGCCAGCATCACGGCCATGATTCGGCGGATCGGACTGGCGATCCAGCGGGCAAAGGCCCAGGAGGCGAGTATGGAGAGCACCAAAGCCAATATGGAGAGTAGCAGGCCGGTGAACGCCAACCGGTTGACGGTCCCTAAAAAGTCTTCGTCGGCCTGGGTGATCACCAGGGTCCAGCCGTGGGGGTTGGTGAACGCGACGGGGCTACCGGCCTGGGTGTAGGCTTTTAATGGCACAATGGTGTTGGTTTTCCAGGTATTTCTCCAGTAATAGTTGAAGGAACGGGGTTCGTCCCGCCGTAGGGCCTCCTGGGTTACGGCGGTAAGCTCAAGCAGGCTAACAGTGCGGGTAATGGGCACGCCATAGTCGGTCACGCCGACCAGGGTCTCAGTGAGGCCGGTAGTATATAGCAAGAAGTTATGTAGTTGTTCGCCATTAGCTTCGCGCAGGCCGTGGGCAATGGTCACACCGTAACGGTCCACCATGTATACATAGCCGGTCTGGCCTACCTGGATGGGGTCTGTGATGGCCCATAATGCCTCGGCTTTCAGGTCGGCGATCAGGAGGCCCGTGACCAGGCCGGTATGCGGGTCACGAACCAGAGCGCTGACCAGGAAAACCCGCTCCCCGGAGGGCAATTGCCGCAGGTTGGAGAGGGATTGACCGCGCCGTGCCTTTTCCAGCCAGGAGGCGTAGTCCTGGACGGTTATCTGGTCGGTGGTGGAGGCCAGGATGTTGCCTTGCAAGTCGCAGAGGGTGAGACTGGAATAAAAACTGCCTAGCAGGTTATTCCAGGCACTCAGGGCGGCCTTTTTACTGGCCGCATCTACTGTGGGATCGCGGATGTCACTGGCATTAGCTATCATATATACATCTTGCAGTCGCTCCCACAGGAAGCGCTCCACAGTACGGGCCGTGCTCTCGGCCAGGCGGAGCTGGGTTTCCCGGGCTTGCCGGACGAGCTGGTCATGCACAAAGGTATAGCTGAAGTAGCCCAGGATGAGCAGTGGGATGAGGGAGACGCCGGTCATCAGTACTATCAGCTTGACTTGCAGGGGCAGGCTGATGACCCACGTGTATGCACGGTTCAATCTGCGCCAGGCGCGTTGACGATGGGGAGATGCTGCCGGGTCCACTAAACAAGTTCTCCTTCGCTCATTTCTTCCCAGCGAGACCCCGGAGCGGGGGTTGGGGAATCGGTTCTTGGGTCTTGGCGTAGATGTGTTCACGGCGGTTTAGCGGTTGGAACAGGTGCAACAGGTTCAGGGGCAGGATCTCGGTTTTGCCGATCACCAGGACCCCATCGTCGGGCAGGGTACGGTGGAAGAGATGAAACAGACGTTCTTGCTGGGCTTTGGTGAAGTAGATGAGCACGTTGCGGCACAGGATCAGATCGCTGACTGGCCCAACGGTCATCTGGTTCAGGTCAGCCTGTTGGAACTCGACCATGTTGCGGATGGTGGGTATGAGGATATACTCATTGCCATCAAGGGTGAAATAACGGGAGGTATAGTGTTCGTCAACGTTTTGCAGGCTGAAATGGCTGAACCGGCCCCGGCGCGCGCGCTCCAGGACCGCGCCGTCTATATCCGTGGCGTAGATGTGAAGTTGCCAGGTGGTCTGTTGGTGGCTCAGGAGTTCTTGCAGGAGGATGGCCAGGGAATAAGGTTCTTCACCGCCGGCGCAGCCGGCGCTCCAGATGCGGAGTCGGCATGTCTGGTGGCGGGCTTTTAACAGGGCCGGCAAGACCTCTTCGCGCAGAGCCTGGTAAAGCGAGGCGTCACGGAAGAAATAAGACAGGTTAATGGTCAGGGCGGTGAATAGTCGCTCATATTCGGCCTCGCAGGTGACCAGGTAGGCCATATATTCGGCATAGGATTGTACCCGGAGTGCACGCATACGCACGGCCAGGCGGCGACGCAAATAGTTGGGTTTGTATTGCCGGCAATCCAGCCCCCGCTCTTGCCGGATGTAATCCAACAGGGCCTGGAAGGCGGCCTCATCGTCTGGGCCGGGGTGCAGGTTCACTCCAATCCCTCGAGTCTGGCCCCCAGCCGACGCGCGATGCGGACCAGAAATTCTGGCGGCGGCTGGGGGACCCGCTTTTGCATAACCGGGTAACTGGCCCGGAACGCCAGGTCGGCCAGCGCAACGGCGATGGGGCTATCCGGGGCTGAGAGCATCAGGGGCTGACCCTTGTTGATAGCCTCGATAGTGCGGTCGGGGTCATAGGGGATGATGGCGGCCAGCGGCACCTGCAGCGCGGCCTCCAGGTCTTTGCGGGTCAGGGCGCGCCGTGAGGGGGTGTTCACGTTCAACACCACGGCGTAGCGTTCCTTGGGATAGCCCAGGCTCTGAAATACTTCCAAAGTGGCCATCGTGGCACGCAACGAGACCATCTCTGGGGTCAAGACCAGCAGGATCAGGTCCGCCGCATCCAACATCGCCAGGGTCAGCTCAGAGAAATTGGAGCCGGTGTCAATGATGATGTAGGGGATGGCCTGTCGGAGAGCCTGCACGGCGGCGGTCACGGCTTTGGTGGAGACCAGCTCGGCGGTCTCTGGGGCCAGGGGGGCCGCCATGATTTTTAGCCCGCTGGGATGGGCCAGCAGATAGGGGGCGAGCAAGTCTGGGTCCATAACGGCAGCATCTTCTTCGTGGAGGTCAGCCAGGGTGATGCGAGGGACCAGGTCTATCATCAAGGCGGTGGCACCATTCTGGAGGGCCGTATCTACCACGACGCTCTCCACACGCCAGAGCATCCCCAGGGCCAGAGCCATGTTCAAGGCGATGGTGGAGACGCCGACACCACCGCGCAGGCTAAAGACGGTGAGCACCTGGCCGACCGGGCGCTCGACCGCCGGGGCCGCGGGCCGGGCGCGGGCCAGTAGCGCGCGCACGCGCACCTCCAGTTCAGCCGGGTCGAAGGGCTTGGTCAGATAGTCGTCGGCGCCGGCTTCAAAGCCGGCCACCTTCTCCTCGATCTTGGTCTTGGAGGTGAGCATCATGAGCGGCACGTGAGCCAGCGTCGGGTCCTGGCGTATCCGCCGGGTCAGCTCAAAGCCGTCTATGCCGGGCATGGCGATGTCGGTGATGACCAGGTCCGGCTGGAAGGCGTGCAGCTTGGCCCAGGCCTCCTCGCCACTAAGGGCCGTCTCGACCTGGTAGCCCACTTTTTCCAGGTGGTCCTTGACCATCTGGACGATGAGTTTACTATCATCCACAGCAAATATACGGGGTTTGGCCATCTGGGCTTTCTCCGGCGAGCTTGATTATACCGCTTTTCGTCCGTTTTGTCACGTGGTAGTTGGTGATTGGACAACCACACCACAAGGAATAGAGGCTTTAGCCGGTCGTGCCTGAAGGCTCGACTCCAGAATTGTCCAGTGGTAAGCCTTGCGTGTTTAGGGCGTAGGGCGCAGGTGTAATGGTTGCCGGTTTTTGCACTTGTGGTATACTTGGTTTAATCGTAACTGTTCAGCCTGCACCCTCCCGCAGGTTCGAAAGTGTCTGGCAACGGGTCAAGCAGGTCCACTCTGGCCTGGAGATCATGCCAGAACCTGCGGGAGAGTGAGCAGTTACGTTTAATCTGATCATGGGGGCTGGAAAGTTTTGCCCAGGTGGGGCGACCTGGCTGGTTGCTTACTGCCTGCCCACCAGGGAGGATTCGAGTGGCGATGAACGTGGCGGTGAAGCGTTTCTGGGAAGTAGATGCCTTGCGTGGACTGGCCATCGTGATGATGGTCCTGTTCCATCTGGTATACGATCTGAATTTTTGGGGTCTCTGGAGGGTGGACCTGTATTCCGGCTTCTGGTGGTTCTTCCCACGGGCCATTGCCGGCACGTTTATCCTGCTGGTAGGAGTGTCTTTAACCCTCAGTCTGGCCCGGGCCACACACACGGCCGGCGGGCGGCTGTATCTCCGGTATCTCCGACGCGGGTTAAGGGTCTTATCCTGGGGCCTGGTTATCACGGCAGTTACCTGGCTGTTTTACCGTTCCGGGTTCGTCGTGTTCGGGATCTTGCATTTCATCGGTGTGGCGATCATCCTGGCCTATCCGTTCCTGAAGCTGCGCTATTGGAATTTGCTACTGGGGGTGGCCCTGGTGGTAGTCGGCGTCTACCTGGAGGGCTGGAGCGTCGAGACCTCCTGGCTGTTCTGGCTGGGACTGCGGCCGCTGCATTTTCAGTCGGTGGACTATTTTCCGCTTATCCCGTGGTTTGGCGTGGTCCTGGTGGGGGTTTTCCTGGGGAACACGCTGTATGCCGGTTATACGCGCCGGTTCCCCTTGCCGGATGTCTCGACCTCGGCGCTGGTGCGCTGGCTGGGCTTTCTGGGCCGGCACTCACTGCTGATCTACCTGACCCATCAGCCGATCCTGGTGACGCTGACCGGCCTGGTGTTCTGGGCGCGAGTGGGCTGGGCGATGGCAGGTCCTCGCCAGTAACGTTGGGGTAAGACCCGCACGCGCCGGGCGCACCCCCTGGTCCGAAAATACGCCGGTGTGCTCGCACGTGCCTCGTGCCCACGCCATTTCGCACCCACGCCGAGCGTGGGTGCGAGCAGGGGTAGTTTGCCTCGTGCCCACGCTCCGCGTGGGCACGCAGCAGAGACCGCCTGCTCACAGGGCATAGGCGGTTGAGAAAGGATTTGGCTACAGCCTGGCGTTCCTGGTTGTGCGACCCGGCATTTCGCACCCACGCAGAGCGTGGGTGCGAGCAAGGGGGGCGCACCCACGCAGAGCGTGGGTGCGAGCCAAGAGCGAGGGGCCAGGGGCTATTCACGAAGGAGCAGTGAAGATGGAACCATCCGCAGGTCTGGTCTGCGTCTACGTGGCCCAGGGGCAGATGCAGGCCCATGTGTTCAAAGCCCGCCTGGAGAGCGCGGGCGTTCCGGTTCTGCTCAGATATGAAAGCCTGGGCCTCGTCTATGGGTTCACTCTGGATGGCCTGGGCGAGGTGGGGCTATATGTTCCGGCGGCGCTGGCCGACGAGGCCCGATATTTGCTGGAACACCCGGAGCCTCTGGCTGAGGGGGATTGGGCTGGGACCTCGAAGATCCCGGAATCGCCGGCCGGGTAGGTGTCTGGAGAGAGTTTCCCACGCCAGCGCGGGGTGTGCCACCCCGCGCTGGCGGCGGGTCACACCCCTACGGTCGCCGCCTGGAGCGACTTTCCATGCCTGAGACCTGCTGAAGTCGCTCTATTGGATGCGCACTACCAGGCGTGCGTCTTCCCACAGGCGTTCCAGTTGGTAATAGGCTCGCTCACGTGGCCCGAACACGTGTACGATCACATCGCCATAGTCCATGAGCACCCAGCCGCTCCGGGGTTCCCCCTCCACGTGCAATGGCGCTCGCTCCAGCGCCTTGAGCGTCAGCTCCAGCGTCTCGATAAGGGCTGCTATCTGCCGCTCCGTGCTCCCACTACAGATGACAAAATAGTCGGCGATTGGTGTCAGGCCCCGAATGTCCAGGAGCACCACGTCTTCAGCCTTCTTATCCACCGCCACATCCACGATCGTGTGCGCCAGTTCGGTTGATTCCAGGGCTGTTCCTCCTCGGATCAATAGTAACTGTCTACCCTCCCGCAGGTTGGGATACCTTTCTAACCGGCGGCAGGGGGAGTCGGGTCTTGCTCTTGAGGGAGAGGGCAGGCCTTCACCATGGTCAGTATGTTACCCCGGGCCTTGTCGAAGGTGAATTGCACCCGGTCCATCAGGGCGTGCATAAAGTGCAACCCCAGGCCCCCAATAGGGCGGTCTTTGAGCGGGGCCGCCAGGTCCGGGGGACGGATCGCGGTTGGGTCAAAAGGTTGACCCCAGTCATGGATCGTGACCTGGATCTCTGCTCCGTCGCGCTGACAGGAAAGCTCGATAGGTCCCCCCTGGCCGTTATAAGCGTGCTCGATCACGTTGGTACATGCCTCATCCACAGCCAGTTGGATCTTGAAGGCGTCTTCCTGATTCAGCCCACAGGCCCGGGCTGACTCCATCACCCAATCTCCGATGCGGGCCAGGTTTTCCGGCTGGCCCTCTATCCTCAAGGTAGAGACTGGCTCCGACGATCTGGACACACCGTTGACTCCTCTTTAGTCAGCCTGCCGCCCCTAAAGATTCGGGTTGAGGAATCGGCGGCCTTCTTCGGCCATCTGCTTCAGCAAGGCGGCCGTGCCCGCGAAACCACCCGGCGGAGCAAGCCGCTCCACCTTGCGGCCGGCTGCCCGCAACTTTTGCTCGTCGCTCTCTGGGACGCCGAACGGCCCGCCCACGATGGTCACGTATTCGTATTTCAGGGCCTCCTCCACGCTAAAGCCGCAGGTGGGCAGGAACCGGGCGATGTATTGTTGGGCCGCCTGCCAATCCTCTTTGGCCCAGTTGTCTGCGTGTTTCCAGAAGAGCAGATAATGATAGAACGGTGGCGTGATCGGTGGGCCGGGAGGGCCCAGGTATTTGCGCACCTCGGCGCGCAACGCGTCTTCCCAGGTCCAGATCCATTTGCCATCGCCCTTGACGCAACCGGGCGAGGGGTTGCGCGAGGGGTCGGTCATCAGCTCGCAGCGGGCCCAGATAGCCTCTTCCGTCAGGTTGAGCCGGCGCAATAGCCAGGCACAGAGCCGGCCGCCGCTCTCCAGTTGCTGAGGGGAGGGATGGCGCCCCGGCACGTCGAACTTGCCCACAAAGGCGATGCCGATGCTCCGGTCATCCCAGGTCTTGGTGGCCTTGTAGGGGTCCACGCCATCGTAGGACTGGAACGAGCTGGTGGTCAGGTGATTGGTCTGATAGATCGTGCCGTCATTGGCGATCATAAAGTGGTAGCCGATGCCGGGCCAATGCAGTTTGTCCACCAGGTACTCGGCCAGCTTTTCCGGCGTGACGCCTTCCCAGTTGGTGTGATGGATGACCAGCATCTGGATCTGGCTCTCCGGGCGAGTGGGATATGGTCCCGGGGCGTTGCCACGCGGGTAACGTGGCAACTGGTCGGCCTTGTTGATAATGGGCGGTTGGAGCGGTTCGATGGGTACGGCCGCTTCCACGGCGACCTGCGCCGTCTGCTCGATGGGCGTGCCCTGGTGCGGGATGGCCCGCAACGTGTAGGTGGTGGTGGTGGTCGGCTGGACCTGCTGCTGGCCGCTGAGGCCCACCGGCGCGCCGTTCAGCGCCACCGATTTGATGCCTTGCGTGGTCCAGCGCAGGGTGGCTTTCTGCCCGGCGACGATGCGGGCCGGCTCGGCCAGGAAGGTCACCTGGGCCGGCCTGTCCCAACTGAACTGGCGCACCTGGGTGGGCAGGGCCTTGACGGCATGGATCACTTTCTGGCGGGTACCATCGGCCCGATACCAGGCCGTATCTTCAAAAAAGTCATCGTTGTTGCCGGCGATCTTGCTGGCCAGGACCCAGGGGCAGAAGCAGAAAAAGTAATCCGGGGCCCGGCCGTCCATCATGTACTGGAAGGAGCGGGCGATGTGATCGGCCACCACGTTTTCGTCCCGGGTGTCGGTATACGGGTTATCGGGCCGGATGCCCAGCCGGGTGCCCCCCTCGGTGCTCAGAATGGGCAGGCTGCGGCCGATCTTTTCGCGCACGATCTCGTCATAGACCTCAAACTTGCGGAAGGAATGGGATTTGAGGCGCGTCACCGGCGTGGTGAGGGGGTCTTGCGCCCACATATTATAGTTGTGCAAACTGATCCATAACTTGTCGTAGAGTTTGATCCGTCGGGCCGCATCGAGGCGGGCATTGATGGCCTCCAGGGCATCTATGAAGAACTTGACATCCTCGCCCTCGCCCAGGCCGTATTCGCCGCCGGCCGTGGCCAGGCCGGGGAAACCGGGCAACCCGCCAGCGTCAATGACCCGCAGGGCGGCGTCAATCCACCACTCGGCGAATTGGCCCATCATGTTCGCCGGGAACTGGTTGTTGGGCCATTCGCCCTTGAGGTTCGGCTCATTGTAGAGCTGGAAATAGCGCACGCCTTTGGCCGCATAGTGCCGGACCAGCTCCGCCAGCCAGGCGGGCAGGGGCGCCGTGGGATGGGTATATACCCGCAGGATGGGCATCATCTCGTTCTCGACGAGCTTCTGCACCAGATAATCGTTGGCCAGAAGGGCCCAGTCGTAGCCGTTCAGAAAGACGACCCACTTGATGTGCATCGCCTTGCATTCGCTGATGTACGTGTCCACCAGGGCGTTCGGCGCAGACTGGGTGGTGAACCAATGGATGCCACGACCGTTGTCGTTCTTAGGCCGGGGGTATTCCCATAGTTGCATCGTCTCCCCCCCTTTCAGGTTGCAGGTTGCGGGTCACAGGTTGCAGGTCGCAGGTCACAGGTTGCAGGTCACAGGTTGCGGGTCACAGGTCGCAAGTCGCAGGTTCCACGCATTACGTTTTACGTTTGACGTTTGACGTTTGACGTTTTACTGTTCCTTCCAATCCACCGTGGCTTCCTGGCCCCACTTGACATTGACGAGGGGGGACCAGTCGCTACGGTAGTTCTTGAGCTTGAGGTAGTAGACGCCGGCGCTGACCGTCAGTTCGTAACGGCCATCGGAACCGGTGCCCACCGTGCTGAGCCATTTTTTCTCGCCGTTGTATAGCTCGATAAAGGCCCCGGAGACGGCGCGGCCATTGCGGTTGAGCACGCGCCCCCGGATGAACGGCTGGCCGGCCGTGGTCTGGATCGTCACCGTGGCCCGGTAGGTGCCGGCCGCCGCCGGGGTGGGCGCGGCGGTGGCCGGTGGTATCGGCGTGGCGGCCGGGCCACCGGGTAGGAATCGGAGGCTCTCCATCATCTGGGTATATAGCCCGGTCTGCTCACCATACCGGGCCTGATCGGCGGCACCCATGAAGATGTAGCCGTGGCCGTTGGTATGGACCCGGCCGTACAGATCAAAGATATTGCCCGCCGGATCGGTAATGACCATATAAAGCCAGGGGAGACCATTGAACGTCCGGCTATCCTCAGAGATGATCTCCTTGACGAGGTTGCGAGCACGGAGCAGGTCCAGGAACCGGTCGAGCAGAGACTTGTCGTCCTCCTGGAAGTTGTAGACGATGGAGACTATGGCCCAGATATGGGAATCACTGCTGTAGAAGGAGGTCGAGTAGGTCTCTTCCTTCACCGTCCAGTTCGTCGGGTAGCGGATGGAGAGGCCAAAGGCGGAGCTGGAATAGGTTTTCATCTCCCCGGCGACGAGTGGTTGGGTGGGCGTGGGGCTGGGGACCCGCGTGCGGGTCGGCAGCACTGTTGGCTGAAGGCCGGTGGTGCTGGTTGGTAAGGGTCTGGCGGTGACGGTGGGCCGGGTGGTGGGGACGGTCGGCACGACAGGAGAGACCGTGTGCTTCGGGGCGGGTTGCAGGTAGGCGATCAACACGGCGCCGCCTCCGCCGCCGATGAGCAGGCCGCAACAACACAAGACCAAAACTATCACGACCACGCCGGCCACGATAAAGGGCCGCCTGGAGCGTCCAGGAGGCGTTTCTACCGGGGATGGGCTGACCGCCGGCTGGGGCAATGCCGCGCCACAGTCGGCACAGAAAGTTGCCCCCGGTTCAACGGGAGTACCGCAATGGGGACAGTTCATCTTTCACTCCTGATTGAGCCTCTGATCATGCTCTCCCGCAGGTTGGGACACCATTCTAACCTGCGAGAGGGTACTACGGTAAGACCTGGAAGCTTTCCATCATCTGGGTGAAGGTCTGGGAAGCCGGTTCATAGTTATCGGTGAGGGTGATCCCGGAAAAGATATAACCACGGCCGTTGGGATGGATCACGGTGTAATGGTCTATAGTCACCGGGGCGTTGTTTTGCAGAACGCCGGTGATGATCAAATACTGCCAGGTCACTTCATTGAAGATGCGGGTATCCTCGGTGACAACTTTCATCTCGGTCAATGAGCGGGCAAAGTTCTGCACGCTCTGGTCTCGGAAGGCTTTCTCGCTACCGACGGGGTTCTGAACCACCGTGATGACCACCAGGGCCACGCCATCTGAGCTGGAAAAGATCACCCCGGACCGGTCTTCCTGGAGGTTCCAACCCATCGGGTAGTGGACGGAAAAGCCCTGGGTGGCACTGGAGTACCGTTGCATCGGCTCGACGAAAGCGGAGCGGGTGGCCGGGGGAAGTGGGGTGCGCGTGGGCGTGGGCACCAATGTGGACACCGGCGGGGACGTCACCGTAGGCGTGGAGGTTGCGGTCGCGGTGGGCACTGGGGGCTGCGTAGGCGACAGGTAGGCCATCATGGTCACGCCCCCGCCGGCCCCCACCAGGCAACCGCACAGGAACAACAAGGCCATGCTCAGGACCAGCCCCCCGATGAACAGGGGCGAGCGTGGGAGCACGATCACCTTTTCCGGCTCGTGGATGGGCGTTTCTGCCAGTGGGGACAGCACGCTTCCACAGCGAACGCAGAATCTGGCTCCTGGCTCAATGATCCGCCCACAGTGAGGGCAGTGCATGGTTCTCTCCTACGGCAAGAAGCGGAAACTCTCCATCATCTGGGAGAAGGTACGCGTGTCGGTATTATAGAGCGCGGCCGTGGCCAGACCGATAAAGGTGTAACCGGTGCCGGTGGTATGGACATGAGTATATAGGTCTATCTTGAAATCAGTGTTCTGGTAGGTGCTGGTGATCACCGAGTATTGCCACGGCACCCCATTAAAGACCCGGCTGCTCCGCGAAACGATCTGGAAATCCGTTGGCGTGATCGCCCGCAGAACAGCCTGGCTGCTCTCATGGTACGCGCTTTCGCTGCCGGCGTTCTTGGTCACGTTAATGATCACGCCGATCAAAGTCCCACTGAACGAAGGGCCACCGGCGTTTTCTTTTACTGTCCAGTTTGCCGGATATTGGATGGAGAACTTGTGGGTGGCACTGGAATAAGTTTTCATGCCCCCCACTTCGGTCCCGCTCAGGGGCGTGCGAGTCGGCGCGCTGGCAGGTGTCCTGGTGGGCGTGCGGGTGGGCACCCGGGTAGGCGTGCTCGTGGGTAGCCGGGTGGGGGTGTTAGTGGGCTTTGAGGTGGCCGTCGGCGTGAATGTGGCCGTGGGCATCAGGTAGGCCACCGCTACGGCCCCCCCGCCGCCGCCGAGGATCAGGCCACAACAGCACAGGATCAGCAGTACCACCACCAGCCCCCCCACGATAATGGGCATGGATGACCGCTTCTGACTCGTTGTTGGCGGAGGTGAGGCGGGTTTGACAGACTCGGCTGCTGGTTGGAACAAGGGGCTCCCGCATCCGGCGCAGAATCTGGCTTCTGGTTCGTTGGATTCGCCGCACTGGGGACAAATCATGATCGGGCCTCCTTATAGATGTGCGCCGGATAGCAAATTGCAAACCACCAGGCGCCAAGATCGCTGGTCATATCACGGCAGAAACTCAAAGCTCTCCATCATCTTGACAAAGGTTGGCGAAACCTGATCATAACTCTCCAGAACGGCAAAGCCGATAAAGACATAGCCGGTGCCGGTGGTGTGGATCTTGGCATACAGGTCCCATTTGGTCTTCATGCCGGAGTAGCTGCTGGTGATGATCAGATAGCGCCACTCCAGGCCGTTGAACACTCGGGTATCTTCGGACAGGACCTGGACATCCTGGAAGGTACCTTGCGTCTGGAGTGATCCCACAAACTGATTGACCAACGCCTTCTCGTCGCCCAGGAAATTGGCCCCTGGGATGGCGCCGATGGTGACCCCGGCCACGGTTTTCGCGCTGGAGAACACCGGGCCGTAGGCGCTCTCGGTCACGAGCCAGTCGGCCGGATAGTGGATCGAGAAGCCGTATTTGTCGCTAGAGTAGACCTTCATCCCATCCACTATGACTGGTCTGGTGGGGGAAGGGGTGGCCGGGGGACTGGTCGGCGACGGCAGTGGAGTCTCTGTTGGGACTGGCGTTAGCGTGGCCGTCGGCGTGGCAGTAGCGGTTGGGGTGGGAGTGGGCGGGGTCAACGCGGGCCAGACCAGGGCCCCGATCATAGTCAGGACGACGCCGGCCAGGCAACACAAGAACACCACGATGAACAATCCGATCAGGATCAGACCGATGGACGGTCCTCGTTTGGGCCGGGCCGGCGCAGGCACCCTGGCCCCGCATTCGCCACAAAAGGTCTCTCCTGGCTGCACATCTGCACCGCAACGTGGGCATTTCATGGTCTGGTCCCTCCTCAGTTTCTTGGGTGACTGCTCAGCCTACCCTCCCGCAGGTTGATGGGAATTGTGATTCGGGGTTGCGCTCCGTCTATCAGGGCGATCGTCGGCCGAGAAAACTCCCAAACCTGCGGGAGGGTGAGCAGTTACGTTCTTGATGAACACCAGGTTGGGATAAAGGCCGCTCCCAATAGATGAAACTTACTCTGGAGTCGAGCCTTCAGGCAGGCCATATCTTAAACGCTTGGTGTGAATTAGCGACCGAGGTCGCGCCTGGCTGTCCTGGCGGCCGGGCGTCCCCCTACGGGGACGCTCAAACCGACCGCGTAGGCGGTCGGTCGGCGGTTTACGCC
>DAOTYG010000226.1:0-8182 GCA_034435155.1 Anaerolineae bacterium
ACCCGCCACCCACCACACCCTACGCCGTCTATGATCCGGCCATCGCCCTCATCATCTCCCAGATCACCACGCCCACGCTGGAGTACGAGCTGAACGGGCTGACCGGCGAGCGGCCGGTCATGGTGGCCGGCGCTCCCTACACCATCAAGACCCGCCGCACAGGCAACGCGGAGGCCAGCGCCATGGCGACCCAATACGCCTACGAGCAATTCGCCAGTTATGGCCTGGCCGTCACCTATCAAGATTACACCCTGACCGGCGATGCGAGCTTTGCCGATCGCGCTCTTGTCTATAGCCAAAAGCCGGTCGCCGCGCGCAACGTGGTGGCCGAGAAACCCGGCCTGGTGGACCCCTCACGCATCTACCTGCTCACCGCCCACCTGGACGATCGGCCCCTGGGTTTGCGCGCGCCCGGCGCCGATGACAATGCCTCCGGCTCGGTGGCCGTGCTGACGGCCGCTCGCCTGCTGGCGCACCGCGACTTTGCCTACACCATCCGCTTTGTCCTGTTCACCGGTGAGGAGCAGGGTTTGCAGGGCAGCGCCGCCTATGCCGCCGCGTGCGCCACCAAAGGCGAAGACATCCGGGGCGTGATCAACCTGGATATGATCGCCTACAACTCCGACGCTCAGCCTATCATTGACCTGTATGCCAGCCCTGAGGTGCCAGCCTCGCTGATGTTAACCCAGGATTTCGCCTATATGGTCGGCGTCTATGACCTGAGGTTGATCCCAGATCGCTTTGCTGGCGGTGGAGGAGCCAGCGATCAGGGTAGTTTTCTCGTCTACGGTTACCCGGCTATCCTGGTCATTGAGGACCTGGATGATTTCAACCCCCATTATCACCAGGTCAGTGATCGCGTCTCAGCCCTTGATCTGGACTATTATGCCGACGTGACCCGCGCCGCTGTCGCCACCATTACCTATCTGGCGCAACCCCTTGACCGCCGCTGACAGGCGCGATTTGATCCCCCCTCCCGCAGGTTGCTTTCAAACCTGGGGGAAGGTTAAAGTCGCAGGGCAGGCTTGCAGCCTGCCCCAACACTCTAACCTGCGGGAGGGTCCAGTTATACAAATTACCACACCCGACAGATTAGCCCTTTCAAATATGCCGATTCGGGGAAATTGAGTGCCACCGGATGATCCGGGGCCTGAGCGCACCGGGCGATGACCTGCACGTCGCGGCCGGCGTCCAACGCGGCCTCCCAGACGATCTGTTGGAACAAATCTGTGCCCACCAGACCAGAACAAGAGAAGGTGACCAGAATGCCGCCTGGCTCCAGCAGATGCAACGCCAGCAGGTTGATGTCCTTGTAGCCCCGGCCGGCCTGCTCCAGATGCCCGGCCGACCGGGCGAACTTGGGCGGGTCCAGGATCACCACGTCAAAGCGGCGACCGGCGGCCCGGAACGCCCGCAGCTCACGGAAGGCGTTGCCGACCACATGCTCGGTGCGCCCACCAAAGCCATTACGGGCCAGATTCTCCTCCGCCAGGGCCAGGGCCTCGGGGGAGGATTCCACTGTGGTGACAGAGACTGCTCCGCCACGCCAGGCCCGGACGGCAAAGGCCCCGGTATACGCAAAAGCGTCCAGCACCTGCGCGCCCCGACCATACGGCTCTACCAGCCGGCGATTCTCCCTTTGGTCCAGGTAAAAGCCGGTCTTTTGCCCCCTCAACACATCCACCAGGAACGTCAGCCCGTCCTCTTCGATCTCCACGTGAGCCGGGGGCGGCTCGCCCCACACCACGCCTTCGGCGGCGAGCAACCCCTCCTTTTCCCGGGCCTCCGGGTCGTCACGGGCCACGATGCCCCGGGGCTGGATCAGCTCAACCAGAGCCGTTACGATAGCCTCCCGCCAGCGATCGGCAGCCAGGGCGGAGAACTGGACGGCCAGCCAGTCCGCGTAACGGTCCACTACCAGGCCCGGCACGCCGTCGGCCTCGCTGAAGGCCAGGCGATAGGCACTGGTGCCGGCCAGGGCCGGCAGACGGGCGCGTGCGTCCACCGCCCGGGCCAGCCGATGGCGCCACAGGTTCGCGTCCACGGCCTCATCCGGGTCCCAGGTAAGTAGACGCACCGCGATCTGGGAACGGCGGTTCAGGATACCGCGGGCCAGCCAGTCGCCATCGGCAGCCCGAACATCCACGGGGTCACCGTCCTGCGGCTCGCCGTCCACGCGGGCGATGGCGCCACTGAATACCCAGGGGTGTCGTTGCCGCGCCGGTTTGTCCCGGCCACGCTTCAGAAACACAGCGGTCATTGCTCTCTAATAGCCCACTGCTGGCGGTGGGTCTGTGACCCGCCGCCAGCGCGGGGTGGCACACCCCGCACGAGCACAGCCGCCTGGCTCGCGGTGGGTCTGTGACCCGCCGCCAGCGCGGGTGGCACACCCCGCACGAGCACGGTCGCGCAGTCGTGGGTCGCGTTTCCATACGCGCCGCCAGCCAGCGGGCGGCTATGTAAAGCCACCCTACGATTTTCGTGCCACGGGGTGCGCCCCGCGCGTGGGAGGCTCCTCCCTGTGGGAAGGCTCCTGGCGGTCGCCCTGATGCTCAAGTGCCAGGCCTGCCCCTAACTCCAGGGTGGCGAGTCGCTCGCGCATCCGCTGCCAGTGAGTGGCCGGCCAGTAGACCCGGGCGCAGCCGTGACACAGGGCAAAGCGCTCCTGAGTGCGGTAGACGTAAGGCGGCACACGGTTGCGGACCTCTGCCTTGTCCACCGGTTGCAGCGGTTCGTTGCAGACCACACACCGGGAGAAGGCGCGGGCCGTAGACAGGGTCAAATCACGCATCACCTGGAGCAGTTGAGCCTCCACCTCCTCATCCTCAATGAACAGGCAATCCACGCCCCGTCGGCGCGCCAGGTCCCGGTCGCGGGTCAGCAAGATGCGGCCCTCGGCCCGGGCCAGGCGGACCAATTCATGGTCATCGGCTCGCGCGTCATAGCGGGTATCGTAGCCCAGGATGCGCAGCCAGCGAGCCAGTTTACCTAACATGGCGTCGGCGATAAAGCGGGGAGAGGAAGAGTCGGCGTTGGGGTCCGGCAGCCTACAGCTTGGCGGGGTATTCACGGCGTCCTCGGCGACGGCGTAATCGTCTCAAGCGGCCCTGTAAGAGCGCGGCCCGCTTCACACGCAGCCGTTCCTGGTCCAAGAAGGGGTTATCCGGGTCTACTTGCTCCCATAGGTGAATCCAGGTCCGGGCGCTCTCGTTCTGGCCTTCAGCCAGGGCGATCTCGATCTGGGCGCGGCACAGGATGGTGAACTCGGAGGTGTGGAACTCTGGCGTGTCCAGGACCGGTTCCAGCCACCGACGGGCCTCGTCCACGTCGCCCCGTTGCGCGGCAAACAGGGCCAGGTTGCAGCGCCCGATGATGTAATCTGGATGACGTTCCACGATCTCACGAGTCAGGGCCAGGGCCCGGTCGTTGTCGCCACGCCGGCTGTAGATGGCGGCCAGGTTCTGCAGGATGGAAGGGTGATCGGGCGCGAGAGCCAGGGCCTGCTCCAGCAATCGTTCGGCCTCGTCCAGACGTCCGTCCTGGATGGCCGGGACCGCCTGATCGATCAGGCGTTGCGCCCGGCCCGACAGGCGGCCTTTCGGCTCAGAGGAGACGGCCCAGCCGAGTAGCACGATCTCGTCGTGCCACTCCCCTTTTACCCACATGCGTATGGGTTTGCCCCGGGGCAGGAGGCCGGCTTCGGCCGCCGCCTGGGCGGCCTCCATGCGCATCTGATCCGGCCCATTCTGGCTCAGGGCAAAGTCGTGGAGGGCGGACAACGAGGTGGGGGTTTTGAGTATCTGGGCGATCCTGAAAGCGAACTCACGGCCCTGTGGGTCGCCACGGGCCAGGAGCAAGGGGATCAGGTTCTCGAAACCGGGATGCCTGTCCAGGAACTGGCGCATGGCCCGGTCTATTGCCGCCTCATCCGAACGCCTTTTGAAGACTGGTTCTATGGTCTTCACCATGTCTTCCAGATCGCATCGCGGCAGCCACTGGGCCAGGGAGAAGGGCCAGACGCCGTGGCGTTCCCCCACCGGGCGGGCCAGATCGGCCAGGTTTTCCTGAGCCAGTTCAAAGCCGGGGGAGAGTCGGAGCGCACGTTGCCAGCGCCGCCGGGCCTCGCCCTCATCACCCCGGCGCGCTGCTGCCACCGCTGCCAGGTGGAATAAGTACGGGTTGGCAAAGGGTTCCTCCAACATGCCGGCTGCCCTGGCCGCCTGGAAAACCTCTTCCACCCCGGCGTCATCGCCCAGGTAGCTCAACCCCTCGGCCTTTTTGATCCATACATCCACCCGGTCAGACTGCGCGGCCTTGAGCCGCCCGGCCAGGGGCCGGGCCTCACTGATGCGGCCGGCCATGACCAGGTAGTGGATCAGGTTGGAGAGGGCGTGATAGTTGTTCGGGTCGCACTTCTCCAGGACGCGGCGGCTGGCGGCGATGGCCTCGTCAATGCGGCCTTCCAGGAAGTAGCTCAGGCTCAGATTGTTGAGGGGCGGGGCAAAGGTGGGCCACTGCGCCAACAGCTCCTCTATCAGGCGACGACCCTCGTCCAGCCGGCCGGTGTTGAGGCAGACCTGGATCTGTTCGTGCATGAGGATGCGGTCCTCATTCCCGGCCAGGGTAATGCCCTCTTCCGCTGTCGCCTGGGCCAGGGCCTCGCGCAGTCCAGCGATTGTTTTCTGCACCCCGGCGGCCTCCTCGTGGTGGGGCCAGCGGGCCAGGAACTCCTGGAAGGTACGGATGGCCAGGGCCGGCAGGACGTTCATCATGTAGACGCCGGCCAGGTTCAGACGCAGGGTCGGGTCGTTGGGGCGCAGCTCCACCAGCCGGATCGCCGGGCCGAGCATGGACTGCCGGTCGTTCATGAGCTGGTACACGCTGAAGAGCTGCCATTGGACCTCAAAGCGGTTGGGGTTCTGGCGGGCCAGGTCTTCCAGCAGATTGCGCGCTTCGGTCAACTCGCCGTCAGCCAGAAGCTCTTCGGCCCGGTCCAGCTTGCGTTGGATCGCGCGGACTGGGGGGCGTGGTTTCTGCTGTTTGGATTTGCGTTTGGACATCTGTTACCTCTTCCACCTTTTTCTCATCAGCATTGCCAGAACTGGACTTTTCCTACTCGCTGCCGCGCTCTGCGCGGCAGCCAGCCCGGCCTCTGGCGCGCCCACGCGGAGCGTGGGCGCGAGCTATTGCGCTACTCCCCTCATCGGGATCACGCAAAAGTTCTCTGGCTGCCAGCGGGCCGGGTCCTTCTCGTCTGTGGGTGTATACGTGCCCAGGATGGCTTTCTGGTCTGGGGTCGCGCCGGCCGGCCAGAGGAGGTCCATGATGCGGGGATGGGTGGTGCTGCCCGCCGGTGCGCCGCCCACGCGCCACTGCTCGGCTTTTGGCAGCACGTCGCGGATGCGGTTCGGGCCATAGCCGTCCTGGGAGCACAGGAGCACGACGTAACGCCACCGGGCCGGGTTGTCCCCCACCGCGCTCTTGGGCACGCGCACGGTGACTTTGCGGTTCCCCGGGTCCGCCACGATCTTGAGGGCGACATCCTTGACCAGCGTCACGCCCCCTTTGCCGTCCGGCACATAGACGCCGGGCTGCCAGCCCTCGATGGTCACTGCCACGTCCCAGGCCTCCTCTGCCCTGACCCGGGCGTTGCGGGCCGGCAGGAGCATCTGGTTGCCGGACCCGCTCACGCCGTCCCGGTCTATGTAGACATCAAAGGTCTGCAAGGCCAGGCCGGTGGGCGAACCCCACGGGTTGTTGAGAGGGCCGTGGATGGTGAACTTGAAGACGATGTTCTCGTCGTCATAGCCCACGGTGAAACCGGCCAGGTCGAGCACCCCGGCGGCAAAGACCGCATCCGTGGGATAGGTGTAGGAGCCGGGGCCGTAATCGTCGCCCTGGGGGTCCTGGACTTCCCAGACTACGGTCATGGCGCCCAGGTCCGGCACGGTGAGGCGGGCCGGCCCCCGGCGCGGGCCAAGCGCCACGTCGCGTTCATCGCGGGAGATGACCAGGCGCAGGTGCAGGTTGTCGCCGGCGTCAAAGGCGCCCAGGCTCTTGAGGGGCACGGCGATCTCCAACACCCGGCCCCGGGCCTTGACATCCGGCAGCGGCGCGTACTCGGCCCAGGTGTTCTCGCCGGTGGCCGGGGTGAGGGTCCCACTCACGCCCCCCAGCACGAACTTGCAGCCCACCTCATAGGCCGCCCCGAACCCCAGCAGGGTACGCGGCTCGGTCGTCGCCCCGTAGCGGGAGAAGCTGTTGACCCTGGCGGCCCCGGCCACCCCCAGGTAAAAGCCCACGAAATCGCCATCGGCCCAGTCGCGGCTGGCATCCAGGCGAAAGAGCAGATGCTCCCGGTCAAAGCCAACGCGCAGGGTGCTCGTCACGACCCCGCTGGTCGTGTCGCTGTAGACGGCGGCCCCGGCCCATTCGTCCGGCGGGTCCACGCGGCCGTCTATAGTGGAGGAGATGATGCCGGTCATCGCCACGTCCGGCAATTGCGGCGCGGCCGGGATGATGGGCACGTAGAGCCAGTCTGGGACCGGTTCCCCCAGCCGGTCATAAACGTCCCTGAGGGTCTGGCGGAACTGCCAGTCAAAGGCCTCATCATCGCCACTGGACTGGTCCGCGCCGTACCACCAGAACCAATCGCTGCCCTCGGCAGCGTACATGGCATCCAGGGCCAGGCGTAGTCTGGCCGGCTCCACCGCTTTCCGGCCGTTGATGTAATCCTGGAGAAAAGCTCGGGTCCGACGCAGGTAGTCCCAGGCCGTGTTCTCCTCCTCCTCGCCGATCCAGGTGGCGAAATCGGCGCCGATCCAGGAGCCGGCCCACAGGTTCTCGATGGTCGGTTGCTCCGGGTACTGCCGCAGGAACCCGGCCGGCGTGACGGTCTTGACGGTCGGATCATTGCTGAGTCGCTGATAGAGGCCGTGGAGGAAAGCCTTGCCGTCATTCTCGTAATGCTCCCAGGCGTTCTCGCCGTCCAGGATCACGGTGACCAGGTGGGGCCCCTTGGCGCCGGACTTGTGCAGCGCGTCGCGGATACGCTGGAGGCGGGCCACGAAATCGTCGGCGGCGGCCGCTCCATCCAGGCTGTGGTAGGAAAACCCCACCAGGTCGGAGAGGGTGCGGTCCCGGAAGACGATGGCCACCGGACTGGACCGTGGATCGGTCACATAGTAGGGCCGGTAGAGCTTATCGCCCTCCACGACGGTATCGGTGCCGTCGCGGGTAAAGCCTTCCAGGCCCAGGCTGCGGGCCAGCACCTCCTCGTCGGAGGCCATCCAGACCAGGCCGGCCCGGCCCACCAGTCCCACGATGTCCTGGGCCACGCTACCCTCACTGGGCCACAGCCCGCGTGGGGCCAGGCCAAAGTGCTCCTGGTAGATCTCCACGCCCCGTTGGGTCTGGGCCACGGCATCCTGGCCGTACATGAACGGCGGATTCGGCAGCACGGCTTTGGGCATGGCCTGCTGGGCCAGGTCCGTGCTCACCAACAAGGGCAGGATGGGATGGGCGTAGGGGCTGGTGGTGATCTCGATCTGGCCGGCCTTTTGTAACTCGTCGTGGACAGGGAGGACCATCTGGATGATCTCCACCTGGCGTTTCAGCAAC
This sequence comes from Anaerolineae bacterium, assembly GCA_034435155.1. Lineage (GTDB taxonomy): Bacteria > Chloroflexota > JAHJIN01 > JAHJIN01 > JAHJIN01 > DAOTYG01. The sequence goes on from DAOTYG010000226.1 coordinate 7,621, forward strand.
AAGAGCTTATCCTCTTCGGTAAAGCCCTGCCCTTTCTCGACCAGGGTTTTGAGCGGTTCGGCAGCCAAAAAGTCCGGGTCCATCCAGGCCAGGTTAAAGAGCACCTGAAGGTCACGCCAGTCAGCGACAGTCCAGCGGTCAGCCACGGCGTCTAATCCTTCATCGCTCATATCGGCGGTGCTACGCTTATCCCGCAGGGCCATGTAGCGGGGGAACCGGTTGATGATCTGGGGGTTCACGTCGAAAAAGCGGCGCAGGAGGAAGCGTTTATCGGCCGGGGTGAGCTGCCCGGCCGGCGTCTCCGTGGCGACCCAGTAGCGGTCCTTGGCCCCGGCCACGAAATCATCGAGCTGACGGATGAGGCTGGGGGTGAGGTTAAAGGTCACGTGTACGTTAGGGTACTGCTTCAGCATGGCCGCCATATCGTAATAGTCCTTGGTGGCATGGACGCGCACCCAGGGCTTCTCATAGATGCCGGTCTGTGGGTCCTTGTAGTAGAGCGGCTGATGCTGATGCCAGATGATCGCCAGGTAGAGCGGCTCCTCGACCTGGGGGGTGGGCG
>DAOTYG010000227.1:0-7471 GCA_034435155.1 Anaerolineae bacterium
AGGCACGATGGACACCACGACGACCATCACCGCCGACACGCCCGACCCGTCGGATTTGGGGCAGCCCGTGACGGTCAGCTTCACCGTGACGGCAACCCGTGGCACCCCGACGGGCGTCGTGACGGTCACCGATGGACTCGTCTCCTGCACGGCCCCCGTCACGGTCAGCACCTGTGTCCTGACGCCGACCACGGCGGGCGCAATCACGCTGACGGCGACCTACGGGGGCGACGCCAACTTCAACGGTTCGAGCGACGCCGAACCGCACAGCGTCAACAAGGCCGACACCACGACGGTCATCACCGCCGACACGCCCGACCCGTCGGTCGTCGGGCAGCCCGTGACGGTCAGTTTCACCGTGACTTCGACCTGGGGCACGCCGACGGGCGTGGTGACGGTCACCGACGGCACGGTCAGTTGCACGGCCCCCGTCGCGGCCGGCGGCTGCGTCCTGACGCCGACCACGGCAGGCGCAATCACGCTGACGGCCACCTACGGGGGCGACGCCAACTTCAACGGTTCGAGCGACGCCGAGCCGCACAGCGTCTTTGGGTATGTGTATCTGCCGCTGGTCGTGCGTCAGTCACCGCAGACGGCGTATGGGGATAGCCGTCCTGTAGCCGATACCCACCCCTGCGCTTTCGACTACCGCGCCTTGCCCGCCCAGGCGGCAGCAATTCAGGCTGGTCTTGCCCGCGGCGGGTGGGCGCGGCTTATGCCGACCGTTGGCGGGCCTGTCGGGGCAGAGGGCAGGCGAAAGACTGAAGGGCGCCGATCCGGCCCGTCAGATGGTCACGCCAGGGTAAGGTAGAGCATCCATGCAAGTTACAGACGCTTTCTCCGTTCACCATTCGACCGACAACGGCATCGAGCGGGTGGTTTATACGCCCAGGCATCGCCGTTTCGAGACCCCCATTCTTATGCAGCATGGGATGTGGCACGGGGCGTGGTGCTGGCAGCTCTGGCAGGAGCTGTTTGCGAGTTGGGGATGGGAGAGCCATGCGATCAGTTTGCCAGGGCATGCCGGCTCGCCGGCTCAACGGCCGGTCTATTTCTGCACGTTAGGCTACTACCTCCAGTTCCTCAAAGCCGAAGTCGAACGGCTGCCGCGCAAACCGGTCTTGATGGGGCATAGCATGGGTGGAGCCCTCACGCAAAGGTATCTCAAGTACGTGGGGGATGACTTGCCGGCCGCTGTCCTGGTGGCGCCTTGGGACTTGCGGGGCAACTTTGCCGATGGCGCGATCCTCCGCTGGTTACGGCTGGACCCGGTCGGCATGATGTTGGTGGTGTTATCGGGCAGTGCTGGGGTGTTCATTCGCACGCCCCAACACGCTGCGCGGAAGCTGATCTCATCTCGGGCCCTGTACACACCAGAGGAACTGCATGCCCGGCTGGATTCGGAATCTGCCTGGGTCATGATTCAACACAATCCACCCTGGTGGCGCCCGCCTGAACGATTGAAAACTCCCCTCTTGTGGGTAGCCGCTGAGCTGGATACGGTCATTGGGCTGGAAGCCGAGCGACGCTCGGCCGAATACTGCCGGGCTGATCTGGTGGTTGTACCGCAAGCCGGGCACAATTTGATGATGGAACACAACTACCGTGAGACGGCGGAGACGATTCATGACTGGTTGACCAGGCGCGGCATCCAGTAGTTGCTGCCTGTCAGCGCATGCGGCCGGGCAGGCATCCTCTTGCGGCTGCTCTGACCTGCCAGCTCGCCACCACCCTGCCGTGAGCAATTTCTATCAGCGCTGGCGGCAGCTACCTGCCGGCGTCGTTGTCCGCTCCGCCCTCTGTTATCCCCTCGCGCCGATCCATTCGACCCAGTCCAGTTGATCGCGCACGGCGTTGTACAGCCGCTCGTCGCCGGTGACCAGCCTGTCTCGCCGCGTCCTGGCCAGCGCCAGGCAGGCCGCGTCGTCAGCCGATCGGTCGAACTCGCGGGCCAGCGTCAGCGTCTCTTTCCACGGAACCGCCGCCAGCTCGATCCCCAACTGCTCGAACGACTCCAGGATCGCCTCTCCCTCCTGCGCCGTGATGCGTTCCCGTCGCCCGGCCTGACGAATGCCGTTGACCAGTTCGTAGAGGATGAGCGTCGGGGCGGCCAGCGCCACTCGACCGGCGACGTGGTCGCGGATCAGCGCCTGGGCCTCGGCCTGCTTCTCGTCGGGGAAGTAAGCCCGCAAGATGACATGGGCGTCGACAATCATGGCCGCGTCTCTAACTCTTCCCGCGACGCCGCGAAGAGCCCGGCGGCGGTGACATCGCGCTCTGCCAGCGTCTGTGAGAGGCGGGTCATCTGCAAGTACCCCTGCACCCGTCGCAACCGCTCGTACTCGTCAGGGGCGATGATGACCCCGACAGGCTCACCGCGCCGGGTGATGGTGATGGGACCGTCCTTGATCCTTTTCAACCACCGCGAGAGGCGGTTGTGCGCTTCGGCTACGGTGATCTGTTCCATTCCTCCTACCACCTGTACTTGTAATGCATTATACCCAAAGCAGTTGTCTATAATTCGTGTCAATTCGTGTGAATTCGTGGCCGATTTTCTGCCGCTCGGCTAGACCAACACTCAAAAGGGAGACTATCCACAAATCGCCGTGACTTGAAATGCCCTCAGGCGGCGTAAGCGTAAGGAGTCGTTTGACTGCTTGCGCTTTTTGCTGTGCGCGCGCCCGTTTTCGGATCGCCACAACCGTAAGCAGTCACCTGACTGCTTACGCAAAAACGCAATCACAGCGTAAGCAGTCGGGACTCCTCCAACCCTCCTTGCGGGCTCTGGGGACTTTTCCACGATCTCGGCCCCAGTCAGGGGATTTCCCCCTTCGCTCGCAGGGGGTCTGCGACCCCCGTCTGGCCGCCTGAGACGACGTGTTCAGGCCGACGACGCCGGTCGCAGACCGGCTGGGAGCTTTTGAAGCAGTCCCAAAAGCTTGGCTTGATGCCTATGGTCTGTGACCCCCGCCAGTGGGGCCCGCCGGGTCACAGACCCGGCGGGAGCAGGGCGGAATGATGCCACAGATACTTTGTTCAATGGCCTACATCGAGCGACTACAGGTGGCCCACATCGGGCGGCCATGCCTGGCCCACATCGGGCGGCTACGGCTGGCCTACAGCGGGTGACCATGCCTGGCCCACACCGGGCGACTATGGGTGGCCTACAGCGGGTGACCACGGGTGGCTTACACCAGGCGACTCCGCATGGCCCAGTATAGACCGGTCAATGACAACGGTTGCGGACTATCCCGATTTCACACCGATTATCTGGAGCGTCGCAATGCCCTTACGGGCTCTGGGGACTTTTCCACGTTGGTACGGTGGAGACCTTTGCAGAACCCGGCGTCATGTCGCAATGCCCTTATGGACCCCGGGTCGCAATGCCCTTACGGGCTCTGGGGACTTTTCCACCCGCGTGGGACGTATATGATGCGGTTAGAAATGGGGGTCGCAATGCCCTTACGGGCTCTGGGGACTTTTCCACTCCGGGAGGCAGAAGGGTTGTCCCCGGTCTCCGCGGTCGCAATGCCCTTACGGGCTCTGGGGACTTTTCCACGCGGACGCCGGACGGCCGCCTTTGGGCGGTCACGTGTCGCAATGCCCTTACGGGCTCTGGGGACTTTTCCACTATCGATTACATCCGGGAAGGGCAGCATCTTTAAGTTCCGTCGCAATGCCCTTACGGGCTCTGGGGACTTTTCCACTTCGCCGTTGGATCAAGTGGCTCAATGGGATAGCGCAAGTCGCAATGCCCTTACGGGCTCTGGGGACTTTTCCACCCCGGGACATTTCCGAGGTGTGGGAAATCCCACCTAGGTCGCAATGTGTCAAATGCCGCCCCATGTGGGCCACCCATGGTCGGGTGATGTGGGCCACTCACATGCGGGTGAAGTGTGCCATGTTGATCGAGTCGATCGTGTTTTGAAGGGATGACCGACCGTGTCTGAAAAAGTGACTCGACCATGTTTCACCCAGTGTGTTGAGTGGCCCACCTGTACGCTCCATTCCACTGAACGCGTGTGGCGTGGTGATTACGACTCGTCGTCAGTGGGCAAGACTGGCGTGATGCCTGAATCCTCCTTTCTGCGCTGGCGCTGGCGATAGCTGCTGCCGCGGATGATGATGGTGTGGGTGTGATGAGTGAGACGATCGAGGGCGGCGCTGGCCAGCAGGTCGTTGTCGAAGACCTCGGCCCACTCCTCAAAGGCGCGATTGCTGGTGATGATGATCGAGGCGCGCTCGTAGCGCTCGGCGATGATCTCGTAGAGGTCCTGGGCAGCCTGACCCGTCAGGGGATAGAGTCCAAAGTCGTCGAGGATGAGCAAGTCAGTCTTGAGAATCCTGGCCATCAAGCGGGCATGACCGCCGCTGGCCTGGGCCGCCTGCAGGTTCTTGAGCAAGTGGTGCAGCGGGTAGGAGAGGACGCGCAAGTCGCGCTTGAGCGCCTCGATGCCCAGGCCGTTGGCCAGATGGCTTTTCCCCACTCCGGTCGGGCCGCACAACAAGACATTCTCGTGGCGGGCGACGAAGGTGCAGGTGGCCAGGTCTTGGATGAGGATGCGGTTGACACCCGGCGTGGCGGCAAAGTCAAAGTGGGCCAGTGTCTTGAGGCGGTCACAGCCCGATTGGGCCAGGCGTCGCGCCAGCCGACCCTGATTGCGGCGTTCGAGTTCGTCGTCGAGCAGCAAGGCCAGGAACTCGGTTGGGCTGAGCTGGCGCTCGATCGACTGAGCGGCCCTGAGGTCGAGCGTTTCGAGCATGCCAGACAGGCGCAGTTGGCGCAGTTTGGGAAGCAGGGGATGGGTCAACATTCTTTGCCCTCCTTGCTTTCTTCCTCCTCGCCGTCGAAGAACTCGGTAGCAGGACGGGCAAAGACGTGTTTCTGAAAGATCGCCGGAGCGGGTTCGGGCAGCGGCTCGCGGTCGAGGGCCGCGTTGAGGATGGCCTTGATGCGCCGGTAGCTGGGATCGCCAAAGTGGAGGGCGCGGGCGGCTTCCAGCCGCTCGGCTCCCACTGTCTGTTCCAGGCCCAGGATGGCCTGCACCGAGCGCAGACGGTACAGCGGACGGTCGCCCAGCAGCGTCTCGACCACCTGCTGGGTGGCCGGTCCGAGCCGAGCCGCTGCCTGGCGGCAAAAGGTCGGCGTGCGCTCCAGGTAGGCGGCTTTGTGTTGGGGATAGTCTTCCAGGCGCGTGTGCCACTCGCCTGGCTGCAAGCTGCGCTCATGGGTGACAATCAGCTCCTGGCCAAGATAGATCTCGATCACTCGCTCGCCGACGTAGGCGTCGAGCGTCTGGCCCACGTAGCGGTAGGGCACCGAGTAGTAGCTCTTGTCGATATGGACGTGACAGTCGGGATGGACGGTGACCGGTTTGACCTCACGCAGGGTAAACGGCTCTGTTGGCAGCGGCAGCAGGGCGGCCCGCTCGTACTCATTGAACAGGTACAGCGGCGCTTGATGGGTTGTGCCGTGCGCGCGTGTACCGGCCCGTTCTGCTACCCACGTTTGCAGGCGTTGGTTGGCAGTATGGATGTCGAGAAACTGACGCCCGGCCATAAAGTTGCGCTGGACATAGTGGACACCGCTTTCGACCTTGCCCTTGTGCCGCGCCGTATACGGTCGGGTGGGACTGATCAGGAAGCCATAGTGCTGTGCCATACGCCGGTACGCTTCACCGAGGACCGGATCGTGCACCAGGACTTGGGCCACGGCAGCCTTGAGATTGTCGACGACGACACGCCGCGGGACGCCGCCCCAACTCTCGAAGGCGCGCCGGTGCAGCGCGATCCAGGTCGGCACCTTCTGGTCAAAGACGAGCTCGGCATACTGGTGACGGCTGTAGCACAAGGTGGCGACAAAGACGTAGGCCCGGCGCAAGCGCCCCGTGCTGGGGTCGTACAGTTGCCCCACGCTGCCAAAGTCCACCTGCAGCTCTTCGCCGGGGGCCGTGTGTACGCGCACGAACACTTCCGGCTCGTGCGGTCGCATCTGTCGCACAAAGCGCCGCACCGCCGAATAGCTGCCCGCGTAGCGATAGTCATCCTGCAAGTGCTGCCAGATTGCCGTCATCTCGACGCCTTGATCGAGCCACGCCTGCACCAGCTCGCGGTACGGTTCGACGCTCGACCCGGCGCGTGGTGGCCTGGGCGTCTCACCCAGCGCTGCCGCCAGCGCGGTGTCATCGGGCATCGGGCGGCTGCTGTCGAGATAACCCTGCGCTTTTGCCCACGCATGATACTTGCTCACCGTCGTCCGCGACATCCCCAAGTCCCTGGCAACGCGCCGCTGACTCTCGCCAGCGCGCAAACGGTAGATCAACTCTCTGATGTGGTTCATATGTATTCGCTCCATGTTTTTCCTCCAGATAGAATGGTCGGCCCTCCCTGGAGGAATGATGCCACAGATACGTCCTTTGTTCAATGGCCTACATCGAGCGACCACAGGTGGCCCACATCGGGCGGCCATGCCTGGCCCACATCGGGCGGCTACGGCTGGCCTACACCGGGTGACCATGGCCGGCCCACACCGGGCGACTATGGGTGGCCTACACCGGGTGACCACGGGTGGCTTACACCAGGCGACTCCGCATGGCCCAGTATAGACCGGTCAATGACAAGGGTGCGGTCTCATCCGTTCCGGCGCGCTGCACAACACGCGGCTGGAGCCGACCGCGCTATCGCGCCGGTTTGCAGAGGTGGTTGAGCCTGCGGCTGAGACGTTGAGCGGCGGAGCCTCGCCTGGGCCGCGTGGCGGCTCAGCCGCATGCCGTTGGTGCGCCAAGCAAACTTGGTGCTTCTTATGGGGTGCAAGTCCCCATCGGGGAAGGGCTAACCACCCACCCGTACCGAGTGTTGCAACTATGAGGAGGTTGAGGGACTGACCGACCGGCTTGAGGGAGAATCAGAGGACACACCGCACGAAACGAGCAATAGTGCGAGAGGGAAACCTAATCAACCTCAAGGCGGGAAGCAGGCACAGCAGGGCAACCGAACGGAATAGTTGAAGCGTACACAGGGAATCACGCAGCCCGTAAGGGAGACCGCACTTCCTGAAGCTTGATACAGCCCCGTTAGAGCGGAAGGAGCAGACGGCGACCGTGTTAACGGACGGGAAGCCAACACGGAGAGGGCGATAGGGTGAGTCCTCCGAGGGTCTGCCGGGGTCCATGAAGAGCGCGGGATGCGTGGAGAGAAGCATCAGGGACTTGGGAGGCCCTGGTAGTTCCTGGGCCGGTGAGTGGGGAGACCCCCCGCCGGCAGCAGGTAGGCCGAACCGAAAGCAAGAGTAGGGGGGCCGAAGACGCCACGGCCAGAGGCCGGTCAGATCCGCCCGTAGGGGCGTAGCGGCGCTACGCCCCTACGAGACGGTAGGGCCGTTCACCAGGGGAAGGGACTGACGGGCAGCCGTAGCCCTCAAAGGAAACACCAAACCGGACATGGAGGGCCGGGGGGAGTGTCAACCTCACTG
>DAOTYG010000228.1:0-11339 GCA_034435155.1 Anaerolineae bacterium
CAAAGGGGGGTGAGGGGCAATTAAGGCCTTCGGTCACAAAAGTGTCAACCAATTTTGAACCATCCCTATTTCCGGAGGGGTAAAAGCGGTGATCTATCTGGCCTTTGCGGTGCAAATCCTGTTCATGCTGGGGCTGCCGGTGGTTCTGGCCGTGTTGCTGTGGTGGCGCTGGGGGTTACGCTGGAAGCTGTTCTGGGTGGGCTGCCTGACCTTCGTCGGTTCCCAGGTGGTGCACATACCCATGCTCATTGTGGAAAAGCTGGGTCTCCAGTTCGCCCTGGTGCAACTGGGCGTCCCCCTGACCCAGGCCGCCACCATGTTCCCGGTCATCCTGGCGGATGCGATCCTGTTGGGGTTGATGGCCGGCCTCTGCGAGGAGCCGGCCCGTTACCTGGGTTATCGCCTGCTGCTGCGAGGTGAACGCCGCTGGCGCGAATCCCTCATGTTCGGTGTCGGGCACGGTGGGATCGAATCCGTCCTGATGGGCCTGATCGTGCTGATCAACGTGGTCGTGATCCTCTGGCTGACCAGCGCGGACCTGGCCAGTCTGGGCATCACCGGCCTGGCCGAGACCCAGGTGCGGCAGGCGATAGACGAGCTGGTGAACGCGCCTCTCTATACGCCGTTCCTGGGCGCCCTGGAGCGGCTATGGGCCATCTGTATCCAGGTCGGTATGACCGTGCTGGTATGGCGGACGGTGACCACGCGCCGCTGGCGATATTTCCTGACGGCCATCGGCTGGCATTGGCTGGTGGACGCGGCGACCGTACTTGTTCTCTCTCTCACCCAAAACGTGCTCGTCACCGAGGCAATGGTGACCGGGTTTGGCCTGCTGAGCCTGGGCTTCGTGTGGTGGTCGCGCCGCTGGGGGGTTGAGGAGCCGGTGGGGCAGTGATAAAGGCACCTGGTCGTCGGGTGGGGCCGTCAACGACCGGGTTCCTGCTCCTGCTGGGGGTTTGTCGCCGGACCACTGCCCTCCAGCAGTCCCGCTATAGTCGCCCGGGGGGCCGGCGTGGGCTGGACCAGGGCCGGCGTCCCGGCCGGCGGTGATGCGTGCCGGGGCTTTAACGCGCCACTGTATAATAGCAGCATCAGGATACACACCAGCAGCAGACCCATAACCAGTACCAGCCGGACTTTCATAGCTCAACACCAGGGGGCGATTGAAGCATACGCATCTTCCGACTTGCTGTCCTGGTTGGTACGCTCGACGAAGTGACGCACGCACTTGAGCCAGGCCAGGTACTCCTGCGGGGTGTCCGCTGGCGCATTGCTCAGGGCATAGCTGAGCCGCCCGTCGCTATGTTGACGGATGACCAGCCACTCCTCGGCCACAGTGTTCTCGTGCAGCGTCCAGACCCGGCGCAGGGCCATGGGGTCCTGCACGAGGCCCCGCTCCGTGTGGCGCACCGGGATCGAGTGGAAGACCGTATCCGCACGCTGGGCTACGGTGCGTACTGCCACGGCCGTCGCGCCGGCCAGGGCCAGGTCAAGGTCTGGCGCGAGGTGGTCAGCCGCCGCCTCGGACGCCGCTGGGAGGAGACAGACCGGGGGTGCCAGGTAGACACTGGTTGTAGCGGGTACTTCGGCCATGTAGCTGATCCCCGCCGCGTCCATCGCTCGTTGGAACCAACCCGCCCGCCCATCAGGTCATCGCAGGCCACGGCCTCGAAGGGCAGGCCCCGAGCTTGTACTCGCTGGATCATCAGGGCCTGGATAACGCAGGCTCTGCATACGGCCGTGTCCGCCGGGCCAGCCACAGCAGCCCGGCCAGCATGATCGCCGTGTAGACGAACAGCAAGCCGGCCAGCAGATAATTGGCGATGCTGGCCGGAGAGAACCACTGCTCCTCCCCGCCCAACTGCATCGGCACTACCCCCATCGCCGTCGCCACCAGGTTCCACAGGATGTGGATGGTCAGGCTCAGCAGATACGCGCCCAGCAGGCGCCACGGCTGCCGCCGCCAGATGGCATAGTACCACCCCAACCCCATGAGCGCGCCGTTCAGACAGTGCATCAGCGAGGAGCCGAACCGCAGCACGGCCACCCCGCCCCACTCCAGGGGTTCTATGGTCCCCGCGCCGTTGAGCCAGCTCTCGGCCACGGCGAACCCGGCCCCGCAGGTCAGGCCGAAGACCAGAGCCGTGCCGGCCGAGCGCACCCGATGGCTCAGCAGGGCCACCCCCAGGGCCTTCACCGCCTCCTCCATCAGCGGCGCGATGATCAGGGTGATGAACACGAGCAGCACCAGCACCTCCGGCATGGCGATCACCCGGCGCGCCAGGTCCGCGTCATCCTGCCAGCGCGGGTTGCTGCGGATGATAGTCAGCAAATCCTGCCAGGTCGCCAGACGGCCGGGGATCAACAAGACGATGATCACGATGACCAGAAACACCAGGGCGATCAGCACGATCTCCAGGATCATGGATAGCGATACGGCTCCCAGGCTCCCATAGGTCAACTGCGCGACCAGTTGCCGCCAGGTAGGTCGTTGGTCTGCTGGTGGCGCCGTCCGGCGCGGGAAGGCCACCCCGCCGGTCAACAGCAGCACGATGATGGGCGGCATGGCCTGGGCCACCACATGAAACGGGGGAAACACAAAGGCTGAAACGATCCCGCCGGGCAGCAGAGCGACCATGCCACCCAGGATCATCACCAGGAACAGCCCCCCGCCCAGCGCCACCGTCCAGGCTGCACGCGGGAAGCGCAGCGTCCCGGACGGCCGGGCCAGCAGGGCGCGCAGGCCCTGGTAGAACAGCAGGAGGCCCAGGGTCGTGGCCCCGGTCCCCAGGCCGGCCAGGACCACGTTGACCACGATCTTGTTCTTATCTGGGCTGACGACAAAGGGCATGACGAGATAAAAGAGCGACATAGCCAGCCCCAGCAGCACCAGACAACCGCCGGCTATCGCCGCCAGGGCGCGGATCAGGGAGGACAGGAATGAACGGGTGTTGGCCGTGTTCATGGGAGTGCTCCTATGACGGCTGATGGCTGACGGCTGGCTCTGGCTCCGCCAAGCCTTCCGCCACCAACACGTGTTGCAGCGCGATGATGCCCACCTCGATCTGGGCGCTATCTGGCTCCCGGGTGGTCAGCGATTGCAGCCACAGGGCCGGGGCCATCAGAAGGCGCACCACGCGGTTACGACAGTGCGCCGCCCCCAGCCGCACGATCTCATAGGAGACGGCGGCCACCACCGGGATGAGCAGGACGCGCGAGCCGATGCGCCAGAGCCAGTCTGGTCGCCCCAGGAATCCGAAGACGAAGATGCTCACCACCAGCACCACCAGCAGGAACCCGGTGCCGCAGCGGGGATGGGCCGTGGAATAGCGGCTCACGCTGTCCACGTCCAGCGGCGCGCCGTCCTCGTAGGCGTTGATGGTCTTGTGCTCCGCGCCGTGGTAGGCAAAGACCCGTCGGATGTCCGGCAGCAGGCCAATGAGGAGCAGGTAGACGATGAAGAAGGCCAGGCGGATCAGCCCCTCGATGGTCACGCTGAGCCACGACGAGGCGACAAAGGCATCGGTCAGGCCGGCCAGGAGCACCGGCGTCACGAAAAAGATCGCCACGGCCAGGCCCAGCGAGAGCAGCAGCGTGAGGGCGATCATCGCCGGCGACAATTCCTCGCCCGACCCGTCCTCTTCTTGCAGGGCCACGTTCGCCGATTTCATCAGGGCGCGGGTGCCCAGCACCAGGGCGTCCCACAGCATGGTGACGCCCCGGACGAAGGGCCAGCGGGCCGCCGGGTGGGTATAGAAAAACGAGGTCAGCGGCTCCTCATGGATGAAGATGCCGCCGTTAGGCTGGCGAACGGCCAGGGCCATATGGTGTTGGCCGCGCATCATCACGCCCTCCATGACCGCCTGGCCGCCGTAGTTGAACCTGGGTCTGCTCATCATGATCAGTAGGGTGGTTCGGCCGGGCCGTCATAGCCGCACATGCCCAGCCGGGGCGAGTTGACCAATGGTATCGGCTCGCCATAGTCCTCGTGGGGATGATCCGCCACGTGCTGCTCACACAGAAAGCCAGACGCGCCCTCCTCATACATGCACTCCCGGCACAGATAGGCGGCCGGCTGGCCGCACACCTGGCACTCCACCTGGGGGATGTCGTTGCGCGCCATCAGGTAGATGGGATGCCGGGTCAGCGGCTTGCCTTCCCGCACATCCACGGCCTTGATCAGCGTCTCGGACGAGGTCCCGAAATCGTAGATGTGGGTGAGCACCACGCCGGGCTTGAACACCTGATCCGCCCGTCGCTTCTTCCCGATCTCGCGGCCGCTCCAGCCGCCAATGGAGAACTGACTCAGGTGACCGCAACACTCCAGCCAGATGGCGCGCAGGTAATGGTCCAGGTCCGCCAGGGTAGCCAGGCCGTTCATCTCCAGGTGCAGCCAGAAATCGCCGCTCCAGGCGTCCTGCACTTGCAGGTGATAGAGCCGTTGGGCCGCCCCCGGCCCCTCGTTGGCCGCCTGGATGGCCGCCTGCCGTTGGGGGCAGGAGGCCAGGTGCTTCGCCAGGCCGCTCCGGGTCATCTTGCGGCCACAGAAAACACAGGAACCTTTCGTTTGGGTCTTGCGAGTCATGTGTACACCTCCTCGTATAATATGTGCTCGTGCGAGGTCTGCGACCCCGCGCCTGGCGGCGGGTGACACTCCCGGTGGTCGCCGCTGCGAGCATGGTGACAACCGCCCGTGTCGAGGTGACGTCAATGTGGCTGGACAGTTTGTTCACCGCGGCCTGCTCTTCGGGCGTGAGCGGGCGGTTGAGGTCGCCCTTGGCGCAGCGGAGGGGTTTGCCAGTCGTGGTGCTGGGTATTCGCTCAAGGGTGGTATTCTCCATCAACGCGAAGCTACAGGAAAAAGTGTCCAAGATCTCGTGTGATACTTAGAACCGGCACCAGGGTCTCCGCCAGGGAAAGCCCACCGTGAGCCGTACATCGGTCGTTGGGGCTTTCACTGGCCCACCAGTACCGCCCTCGCAGACCCATGTGACTCCTGGAAAAGGCAAAGATGCGGCTTTCAGGCGCCCGCGACTCGTAGTGCTGTAGGTCCCTCACCTCCTCTTTCAGAGGCTGAACGCGGCTCTCACGAGGGAAGACTTTGCGCGTTTCCTGTTCCACCTCCGTCGGCAACGACCAGTAGTGGGCCAGGGAAAGGGCATAGAGATAGCCGTGATCGCTGGTGACGAACACCTGACGGTCGCCCGCTGCTTCCAACAGCCGCGCCAGGGGCTGGACCATCCCGGCAAAGGCATCGGCGATGGTCGTGGCCTGGGCCACGGTGATCTTCTCCAGCGCGGTGTCGGGAAGCCGCAGCCACACCAGGGTGGGGCGGCCAGCGGGCAGGGCGGGGATCTGCTCCGGCCCCGTGACATAGCGGTAGGCGAACGCCGCGCTGTCCCGGCCGCCAGCCGGGTTGGTGCCCACCAGCTTCTCCGCCAGAGACTCAGTCGTGGTCGGGAAGGGCGCCACGGCGAAACCTTCCACGCGCACCTTCCATCCCCGCTCCCCCAGCCAGAGCGAGAGCAGCCCGGTCTCTCGCACGCTGAGGGAGTCGGCGATGATGATTACCGTATCTCCGTGCAGACGCTCTCGCACGTAACCGGCATCCTGCTCGCCGGCCCGTTCCAACAGCAGGTCGTAGACCTCGAAGTAGCCGTGATACAGCAGCTCTTCCAGGCGGCTGAAGGCCTCTTCCCGGTGGTTGTAGAAGTAGAGCAAGCCTGAGGCTTGCCCTACAGCTTGCCCCACAGGCTGCCAGAGGGCCAGCACCTCTTCCCAGATGATCTCCAGGGGGTCGGCGGCAGTCAGCAGCCGCTGCATGAATTGGCTATTCAGCGCCATGGCCTGGAACCTCCCCCTTCACCGTCATTTCGGCGGTGACCTGACCCTCTCCCTCTAGCCGCTCCCGCAACCGTTGGGTCAATGCCAATAGCGCCTCTTTGCTGATGGGAGGCTCAAACCTCCAGGTCAACCGGTGCTCAATGCTCTCCTGAGCGATGCGCTGCGCCTCTTCATCGCGGCCAAAGAGGGGATCAGGAGAAGCCTCGAAGGGCCTGACGCTGATGATAGTCTCCCGAATTTGCGCTTTCTCCTGAAGGCGTGACCGCAGGTCGCTCAGCAACTGGTCAAGCAGCCGATAAGGTCCCACCGGTATCGTGAGAGGTCTGCCTGGGGGCTCTGGCCCTGTGGGCGGCCTGTACTCACTGGGCAGCCGTAGCAGGCATTCAGCGGGGATGGCCTCACCCAACAGAGCCTGCCCATCAGGAGTATATACGCCCACTTTGCCGGCGAATCTGAGCCTCTTCATAGCTCGTTGAATGGCCGGCTCTTCAAGGCCTTCGAGCCCTAATTGCGTCTTGACCTGGGCGTAGAGCAAGCCTGAGGCTTGCCCCACATCGAGCAAGCCTGAGGCTTGCCCCACATCGCCTGCCTGGGTGAGGATCTCCAGAATCCGCTGTTCCGCCTGACGGGCATCCGGCGGTGCGTATTCCGCCAGCCAGGCCCGACCGCTGTCCTGCACCCCCTCGCTGGCTAGGGGGCCGTCGTCGGGATAGCGGCCGGTTTCCTGCTCCAGCACCGCTTCGTCCTCATTGATCAACTCGGCCAGTGCCCGCGCCACCTCCGTCGTGGCTGTCCCGATGGCTTCGGTCACGGCGCGCTTGAGCCCCCGTACCTCGATTCCGTCCTCCCGAGCCCCGGCCAGTTCCTGCCGTGCCCGCTGCTTGACATCGGACCTCGCCGGCGGTTCCGGCCCGTATTTCTTCAGCCACACTCGCCAATCGGGGCTGATGATAGGTGGTAGCGCAGTGCTCTCGTAGCCGTAAAGGGCTTTGCCCGCCTGGACCACCGCGCCGCTGTCCGGCGAGGCATCGGCGACCATCGCCCTCAATGCCTGTTCCAGACGCTGCCCATCTACCACCATCGGCAGGCCAGGATACCGTCGCAGTCCATCGTGTAGCTGATGAACCGTCAGCCCAGCCTGCTCAGAACCCCTGGCGGCCCCGCGCCCCTGGAGACGCAGCAGCCTGGCCAGGCCCTGGCGCACGCTGTCCACGTCGTAGACCTTCTGGACTGCTTGCCAGATGGTTTCGGCCGAAAGGGTGCAAGGCTCGGGGCGGACGATGAACCTGGGCTCCTCCCCCAGCTCGTTGAGGCGGCTGAGCCGCATCCATTGCCCGTAGGGCAAATCCGAGATTTGCCCTACGTACTGCTGTCGCAGCCGGCGCACCTCGGCCTGTCGCTTCGTCTGCTGCTTCAGCAGTTCCTCACACACCAACACCCGCAACACCCGCAGCAGAAATTCCCGGTCTTGGGTGAGGCGCCCTCGCACCGCCGGCCTGGGAGCGATGAGGACCACCGTGTTGTCTAATCCCTTCAACAACTCCAGAGCCTCGGGCTCGCGCAGCGGCTCGAGGGAGACTATGGTTTTCAGGGCCGCGCTGGCCAGCGGTGTGGGCAGTGGTTCCTCTGGATAAAGGGTCAGATGTTCCCCGCCCACAGCCTGACGGATGAGATTCCGCAGGTGCTCCGCCGCCTGCACCTGGCCTTCCACCGTTTCCAGGCGGGCGCGGGCCATCTGCTCGATCTGCTTGACTACCACCACTTCTTTGGAGATGACCAGGCGGTCGTTGACCTCGTCCACGAACCAAGTCTGTTGGCGGACCTCGTCCAATGCCCGGCGCAGGTCGTTGATGTTCACCTTCGGGCGCAGGTTGCCCAGCAACACCTGCTCCTCGGTTGCCCCGGGAATGCCCATCGGGGATAAAGAGTGCAGGAGGACGGCTCCCAGGATGCCCGAGGCTCCCCCCACGGCAGCGCACCGCTGGCGCAGGTCTTCGACGGTATTGGCCACCAGCTCGGGGTCGAGCTTGCGCAGGTCGCTGGCGATCTCCTCGTCGGTCACATCCAGATCGCCGGTGAGGATCAGGTCCCGCTGCCAGGCCAGCCGCCGTAGCAACGTGGCGCACACGCCGACCACCCCGCGGGTGCTCTCGTGGCGGGGCATGGCCGCGTACACCTGATAGGCCTGCCGCAGGAAGAAGGGATGGAACGGGTAAGCGACTTCCATCTCCTGCCGCAAATCCCCCAGGTTGACCAGCCCCGGCAGCTCGCTGCGCACGTTCTCGTAGGTCTCGACGTACGAGCGCACCACCTCCCTGGCCTTAGCCTCGTCCTTGAGGCGGTCAATCAGCCGGTGGCGCACGATCTTCTGCCGGTCCTCGGCCGTGCCCACGTCCCACACCGGCGGTTGCAGGCGGTTGATGATGGCCATCAGTTCATCGTTCGTGCCGTAGACGGTCAGGGCCACGGCCAGCGAGGCATCGGATAGTTCGGCGGCTTCCAGCAGGTTGGCCAGGGCGGCCCTGGTGCGCGCCTGCTCCCCTTCATCCTGGGCGGCGAACCAGTCCTCCAGTTCATCCACAATGAGCAGGGTGGGTTTCTCCCTGCCCAGCACCGCCCAATCCTGCCGGGTGGGGTACTCGCGTACCTGGGCGTTCAGGTCAGGCCGCCCGGCCCGCTCGAAGAGGAGCTCCCAGAGGGTGAGCGGGTTCTCGGCCCGCAGTTGGACCAGCGCCACTCGCGCCGTGGGCGGCGGCATGGCCTGCACCCCCCATTGCTCCAACACCGGCCACGCCTCCTGGCCGGCGGCCACGACATGATAGAGGGCCAAAAGGGCGTGGGACTTGCCGCTGCCGTAAGTGCCGCGGATGACGGCGGAGCCTTTGGGGTGTCGCCCGCTCAGCTTCTGCGCCACGTGCTCGGCGAGCGAGCGCAACGGCGCGGTCGGGTAGGTGGCCCGCAACACAAAGCCCCGGTCGGCTTCTTTGGAAGCCGGGTCCTTGATGGCCCGGTCAATGAACACAGAGATGAGCAATTCGCCCGTGCGAACCTCATCGGATAATTGGCAAATCTCGGCGATGGTCATAGTATACGACCTCCTTGGACAAATCGAAGATTTGTCCAACGTTGCACAAGCCTTTGGCTTGCGCTGCGTAGAGCAAATCAGAGATTTGCTTTACATTCCTCATCTACAAAGAGGAATGGATACTCCTGCCAATTCGCCACCAGGCCGGCCTTCACCGGGTTGTTCAGGATATACCTTACGATACGCATGAGCTCTTGTTCATCACGCACCACGTGGTCATAACTTTCGTGCTGCCAGAACGCGCCGCTTCCCCCCACCATTTTGCGGCCCAGGTAGCCCGTTCGCCCCTTGAGCAGGCGCATGGCGTGGCTGAGGGCCGTGTAGTGCTGACCCGGCCGCAGCGGTTGCGGGTCGGGGATGTCTTGCAGATCAATCAGCAAATGAACATGATTGGGCATAATGCAGTAGGCGATAAGATGATAAGTCTGGGGGTGCAGGTTGTGGATTTCGCGTTTGACCATTTCGGCCACGCGCGGGTCTGCCAACCAGTGGGGACCTTCGCCACAGTCCAGATAGTCATCATAGCGCGCAAACATCTTCTTGGAAAGTTTGTAGCGTTGTTCTTCGAGTGCTTTGGCTTGATACCGGCGCGCCAGGCGTTGCTCCTCGGCTTCCTGCTCGCGGCGCAACTGCTCGATGACCTGGTATGGCAGCGAACCCGCCAGCCGAAAGGTGACGAAGAACGTGGCATTAGATGGATGCCAGTGCGGCAATCGGCGATAGAAAAAGTCGTTTTCACTCATAATCACTGATGTAACGCAAGCCTCTGGCTTGCGGTTTTAGCAAATCAGAGATTTGCCCTACCGGATCAAAACCGACCGAAGCAGACGATTGCGCCGTCCACCTGGGTCACCTCGCAGTGGGGGAAGAGCCACTCCAGGCGAAAGAGCTCCTGCGGCTGGCCCGTTCCCCGATGGCGGATGCCCGCCCGCCAGTATATCCCGTGCTCCAGGTACTCCAGCACAAAGAGCACGGCCGGCCCCTCCCGCAGCAGCCGCTCGCGGGAGCGGTAAAGGGTCTGGCCCAAGTCCCGCACCACCTGCCCCACCTGGTGAGATGCTTCTCGCTCCCCCTGGCTCTCGTGCTGGCGGTAAACGAGGTAGAGGGCGCGGTCCAGGCCGGGGATGCGCACCCGGGCCGGCAGAGGTTGGCCCTGGATCAGGGCACGCAGGAAGGCCACGGGACTCATCACCTCAAAAGAGAACCCCGCCTGTTTCCACGGACTTTCCAGCCGCCGCCATACCTGCCACTCGAGGGCATAGAAACCGGCGTCCAGATTCATAGCAGCACCCCCTGTCCCTTCAAGCGCTCGATCTCCTGCGCCAGCCGCTCGTAGACCCCGTCGCGGGTGATGCGGTGGAGGGCGGTGCACACCTCCTCCAGGCCCCGCTGATAGACCTGGGGGATGGCCTCCCGCAGGCTGCGGCCCTGCTGGTAGGTGAGGTACAGCCAGTGGGCGCGGTCCACGGGGTAGAGCAAGCCCCAGGCTTGCTCTACCTGCTTCTCCAGGTAGGCCGCCCTGGCCGTGGGCCTGAGCACCTCGTACAGCCCCGCCTGCCCCTTGCTGCGCCGGATAAACTGCGCCTCCTCCAGTTCGCCGAACTCCAGCCCCCGCGTGCGGCAGGTCTTCACCAGGCTGTCGCGGCTGACGGTCTGCCGATGGGCCAGGCTCTGCAGGTAGACCCGGCTCAGGGGGTCCAGCCAGCCAGGCACCACCATGCCATAGTAGGCATCAATCTGCTCGTCCACCAGTTTTTCGATGTCCTCGATGGCCTGGGGAACCTGGACCGGCTCCCCCACATGCAGCACGCGGGGATAGTGGCGGGAGTAGACGGCCAGCGCCTTGCCCATGGTGATGACGAAGATGTCCTCCAGGCCCAGGTGGGGCAAACCTGAGGTTTGCTCCACGTCCAGCAGCCGCCGCAGTTCCCCCTGTACCTCGGCGGCGATCTCGTCCTGAAGCGTCCGCCACGCCACCGCCGCCGGTTCCGCCGCCCGCTTGCGGCACACGATCACCGTGTCGAAGCGGATGCCCGTAGCGTGTACACCGGACCGGATTTCGCTGTGATACGTCCAAACTGCCCTGACATCAAAACCCGCATCCAGCACTGCCTCCAGTACTGCGCCCCAGGCCCGGGGGGATTCGTGGTGGAAGGTGAAGACCAGGGGACCGTCCTCTTTGAGCACGCGGTGGCACTCGCGGAAGGCCCGCAGGAGTCCCTGGCGGAAGAAGGCGTCGTCTTTCACCCCGGGCAAGCCTGAGGCTTGCCCTACGTGCGCTTTTTCGTTGACTACCTCGACAATGTTAGATTAGCCGGTGTATCGGCTTGACTTAGCTGCAAATCGTGGTACACTTGCCCTCGTATAGCATCACTGTGATCAAGGGGGTAGCGTACCTATGAGCAGCCAA
>DAOTYG010000229.1:0-5504 GCA_034435155.1 Anaerolineae bacterium
CAATCACGAATGATGCGAATGGACGAATGACACGAATTGGTATGAAAAACATTCGTGAGATTTGCCAGATTCGGGTCATTCGTGATGAAACTTGCGAAAATGTCCGGTAGTAAACGATCCTGACGGCCATCGCCGCATATCAATCGCTAACTCTCCGTGGATAGGACCTATCGCTTGTCGAACGGGGGCGCCGGGTAGAGCAGTTTCGCCGAGGCCTGATCCTTGGGCCACACCAGCTCCAGCTTGCCATTCTGCCACTGGATGAGTGGATTCAGCACTTTGCCGGTGCCATCCGCGTTAAAGGTCACGGGTCCGACCACGGTCGTCATATTGGTGGCGGCGATGGCGTCTCGGATCGCATCCCGGTCCAGGGTGCCGGCTCTCGTGATAGCGTCCGCCAGGATCTGCACACAGGCATAGGCCGGCCCGGTCAGCAGGTCAGCGGGCCGTCCGAACTCAGCCTGGTACGCGGCGTTGAGCTTGTCTACACCCGGGAACTTTTCTGCGTTATGCCAGCCGGGGAAGATGGTGACATAGTCGCCGGTCTTGCCCAGCGTCTCACCCCAACTGACGTTCTCCGGGGCGCGGATCATCAGGGTGAACTTGGGTGTCCAGCCCAGCTCGGCCATCTGCTTCTGGATGGCCAGGCCGTCCGGGGGACTGGGCACGGCGAACAGTGCTTCCGCTCCCGCCGCCTTGGCCTTCAGGATGATGTCCGAGAAGTCTGCCGACCTCGGAGCATATTCCTCGTAGACCACCACCTCGTACCCGTATTTGGGGGCGTTCTCCTTCCACAGCCCGCCCAGCTCGATGCCCCAGTCGGTTTTCTCCTGGAAGATGGCCACTTTCTTCGGCCTCTGCCCCTCGGGGATCTCGGCGTTGAGGATCTCGTACACGTCCCTGGCTTGCGCCGGCGACTTGGGGAACGGCGAGAACAGGTACTTGTAGCCCTTTTGGTGAATCTGATACAGGGCAAAAGCAATGCCGAGATAGGGGACCTTGTTCTTCTCCGCGATGGCTGCCGTCGCGGCGTGCATGTCGCTGCCAGCGCCGCCCAGGTAGGCCACCACTTTCTTGTCAGAGTACAGGGTCTCCAGCTTGCTCACGGCCTTGGTGGGGTCAGACTCGTCATCGTAGATGGTCAGGCGCAGCGGGATCTTCTTGTCGAACGCTTTGACGTACACCCCGCCGGCGGCGTTGATGTGGGTCACAGCGAATTCGTAGCCGGGCTTGACCATGGCGCCCAGGGCGCCATATTTCCCCGTGAGGGGAATTGATGCGCCGATGTCAATGGCTTCGGGTGCCGGCGGCTTGGGCACCTCAGTAGCTTTGGGCACCTCTGTCGGCTTGACTTCCGGGGCCTTGGTGGGTTCCACGGCCTTGGTCGGCGGTATCTCCGTCGGCGTGGCCGGGGGCGGGCACTGCGCGGCCAACATGCTCAGCACGATCGCGATCACGATCCCGATACTGATTCTGGCTCTCATGGCTGATCCTCCTCCTTGGTGTTTATGCGAAATAGCCGTCTTCAGAACACGAATCTCCTGGTGCAAGATCACCTCATAGGCTACCCTCCTCTCTGTTGGCTATAGGCCAACGACGGTTTGATGTCCACTCGCCTGCTCCGGCGAGGCCAGCCTGACCTCTCTTGCCCTGGCCCGGCGGGCCAGGACCCGGCGGATCCTTCCCCAGGCCTCCACCAGACCACCGGGGAGAAAGAGGACCACCAGGATGAACAGCGTGCCAAAGACCGTCAGATGAAGTTCAAGCAGATTTAAGGCCAGCAACTCTTTTGCGACGACAAAAAACACTGCGCCGATGATGGGGCCGATGATCGTGCCCGTACCGCCGATGTAAGCCATCATCATCGAATCAAACGTCCACACCGGGCCGAAAGGAAACTGGGGGTAGTAGCCGACGTGGTAGAAGGCAAAGGCCCCGCCGGTCAGCCCGGCAAAGAAGGCGCTGACGCTCAGCGCCAGCAGCTTGTGCCGGAATGCGCTGACGCCCAGCGATTCGGCCGCCTCCTCCTCTTCTCGAACTGCCATCATCCCCAGTCCGAGCCTGGAGTGGACCAGAACATAGGCTGTCCCCACGGTCAGAAGCGCCAACCCCAGGAAAAGATAGTACCGGGGCGCCAACTGGTAGGTAGCCAGGTATTCAGCCGGCAGGGAAGTGATCATGGGGAACATGTTTCCCACGGTCATGTTCAGGACCTGCGCCAGCGCCAGCGTACCGATGGCAAAATATACCCCCCGGAGCTTGAAGGCCGGCGCTCCAACCAAAAGGGCAAAAACCACGGCCACTACGCCCCCCGCCAGCAGGCTGAGCGGCAACGGCCATCCCACCGACAACCACAGGAGGCGCGTGGTCAGCGAACCCAGGCCAAAGAAGGCGGCGTGCCCCAGGTTGGTCTGCCCGGTATATCCCCCCAGGACGTTCCAGCTCGAGGCCAGGGCGATATACAAGAGAGCCAGGATTGCCAGGTTGATGATGCTATCGCTCTGGACCAGCACCGGCAATACGGTCAGCAATGCCAGCCCCGCAATGACCAGAGCGATGACGACGAGTCGTTTTCCGCTCACCAGGTTACCCCTCTTTTGACCCGAATAGGCCCTGCGGCCGCACAACCAGAACCACGAGGAAGAGGAGCAGGGCCACGATCTCTCGATACGTGCCGCCGATCCAGTAGGAGGTGAGTGACTGCGTCACTCCCAGTATCAGCCCCCCCACCAGGGTGCCGGGGATACTGCCCAACCCGCCCAGGACCATCACCACGAGGGCGATCAGCGTCCATTCCAGCCCCATGGTCGGTTGTATGGAGTAGCCCACGCTCACCAGGGCGCCGGCCACCCCGGCCAGCGCGGCGCCCAGCACGAAGGACAGCAGGTAGACCTTGTGAATGTCAATCCCCATCAGGGTGGCAGCTTCCCAATCTTGCACGGTGGCCCGGATGGCCTTGCCGGTGTAGGTCCGGTGCAGGAACAGGTGCAGGGCCAGCAGGCAGACCAGAGCAATGCCGAGGCTGGCGACACGCACCATGGGAAAACGCACCCCCAGGACCGTGAACGCCTGGCCGGAGTAGGAGGTCGTGATGCCCCTATCATCGGCCGTCCACAGGCGGAGCGCCAGGTTCTGAAAGATCAGGGACAGGCCGAATCCGACGAGCAGGGTGTTCTTGATCTTGTTCTCCTCGCTGAGCTTGACCATGCGAGAAAATAGCAGTTTGTAGAGGACCAACCCCATCAGGACCAGGCAGGCGACGACGATGGGAAGGGAAAGGAACGGATCCACACCCCACAGGGTAAAGAACCAGAAGCCAGCGTAACCGCCGAGCATCAGCAACTCCCCGTGGGCGACGTTAAGGAACTTGGTGACCCCAAAGACCAATGAGAGGCCCACCGCCGCCAGGCCATACAGCCCCCCTACCAGGATCCCGAACGCCAGGCTCTGCGCCAAAGGTGTCATAGAAACCTCACTCTCACCCAGCCAGGCCTGGGCTGGGTGCGCACCCCAGGTACGCGCTGCGTACCGACTCGAAGGACAAGAGAGCCTCACCGCTGCCCTCGCCAACAATGCGGCCGTTTTCGATCACATAGGCCCGGTTCGTCAACTCCAGAGCCGCCCGCACGTTCTGCTCCACCAGCAGGACGGTGACGCCCTGGCGATTGATCTCGGTGATCATCTGAAAGATCTGCTCCACCAGTAAGGGGGCCAGGCCAAAGGAGGGTTCATCGAGCAACAGGAGCCGGGGCTTGGACATCAAGGCCCGCCCGATAGCCAACATCTGCCGCTCGCCGCCGCTCAGGGTGCCGGCCCGCTGCTTCTTTCGCTCCTCAAGTCGCGGGAAGATGCCATACACCCACCGCAGGCTCTCGTCTTTGGCCTTTCTGGCCTTGGCGCCGAATGCGCCAAGCTCCAGGTTCTCGAGCACGGTCAGGCCGGTGAAGACACGTCCCCCCTCGGGGACCTGGGATATGCCCAGCTCTACGATCCGGTGGGCCGGTTCCTTAACCAGCGAGCGGCCGTCGAGGAGGACGTTGCCTGCGATCGGCTTCAGCAACCCGCTGATGACTTTTAACGTGCTGGTCTTGCCGGCCCCGTTCGGGCCGACCAGGGCAACCAGCTCGCCCTCGCCGATTTGCAGCGAGACACCCCACAGGGCCTGCAGGTCCTTGTAGCAGGCATCTACCCCTTCTACCACCAGCATCATAACGCCTTCCCCAGATAGCATTCGATGACGTGCGGGTCAACGCAGATCTCGGCGGGCGGACCTTCCGCGATCTTTTCTCCCATGTTCAAGACGATGATGCGGTCAGAGAGTCCCAGGATCGCCTTGACGATGTGCTCCACGACGATGATGGTGATCTGGGAATCCCGGATGCGCCGGATCAAGGCCATCGCCTCCTCGGCCTCACCGGGGTTCAGACCGGCCATCAACTCGTCCAGCAAGAGCAAGCGAGGCCGGGCCGCCAGTGCTCTGGCTAGCTCCAGCCTCTTGCGTTGCATCAGGGTGAGGTCTTTGGCCCGGGTGTCCACCTTGTCCAGCAGTCCTACCTGGGCGAGAATCTCTCTCGATTCCTCGGCCGCCACCTTGAGGTTCCTGGCCGGCCCCTGTCCATAGGCCCGGCCCACCATCACGTTCTGCAGGGCAGTGAACTCCAGGAAGGACTTGGTCAACTGGAACGTTCTGGCGATCCCTTTCCGACATGCCTGGCAGCGCGGCAGGCCCGTCACGTCCTCCCCCCTGAAGGTGATCGTGCCGGAATCGGGCTTCAGGAAGCCGGTGATGAGGTTCAGAGTGGTCGTCTTGCCTGAACCATTGGGGCCGATCAGCCCCACGATCGCGCCTTCCTCGACCGCAAAGTCCAGGTTTCGGATGGCCGCCAGGCCCCCGAAGGACTTGTTTAGGCCCTCTACCTTCAAGAGTTGCATCTCGCCTTCCTCTCAAACTTACCGTAGGGCGGCTTCCCATAGCCGCCGCCTTGGGGCGGGTAAGAAACCCGCCCTACATTCTTCTCCAGGCCGTTGAAACGCCGACTCCCACCTTGATGACAACGGCTATCCCCCTGACACTGGCGGAAAGAAGCACAGCCGGCAGTCAGGCGGCACCGGATCGCCCATCTCGCTCTGGACGCCATTGATCACAACCAGCCCCACTTCCGCCGGGTCCAATCCCAACCGGATGGCTACATCCTGGGCCGTCATGGGGTGCTCCAGGCGCAGGCTTTGGCGCCGTTGCGCGCCAGGTAACAGTTGCCCGAACAATTCGACATCTACCGCCACAGAGTCGCCTATATTCACTACCGGACACTTTTCAATCATGAATGATGCGAATGGACGAAATGACACGAATTGGTATGAAAAACATTCGTGAGATTTGCCAGATTCGGGGTAACTGCCTACCCTGAACCCTCCCGCAGGTTAGAAAGGGGCTGGCGAACGATGCAGCCGGTCATCTGGGCGCGCTCTGGTCTGGTCATTGCGCCCAAACCTGCGGGAGGGTA
>DAOTYG010000230.1:0-33685 GCA_034435155.1 Anaerolineae bacterium
CCTGTTCCCCTGCACCCCCGCTCCCCCGCTCAGTTGGTCATCCTGCAAGACCTGACCCAGGTTCGGCGGTTGGAGACGGTGCGCCGGGATTTCGTCAGCAACATCTCCCACGAGCTGCGCACCCCCCTGGCCTCGCTGAAGGCGTTGGTGGACACGTTACGGGATGGAGCGTTGGAGGACCCGCCGGCTGCGCAACGGTTCCTGGACCGCATGGAAGTCGAGGTGGATGCGCTGACGCAGATGGTGCAGGAGTTGTTGGAACTCTCGCGCATCGAATCGGGCCAGGTGCCATTGCAGTTGCAGGCGGTCAGCATAGCGGAGGCGGTGAACATCCCGGCGGAGCGGCTGCGGCCCCAGGCCGAGCGGGCCGGCCTGCGGCTCGACGTGACGCTACCGGCTGATCTCCCCCCGGTTCTGGCCGACGCAGAGCGCATCCAGCAGGTGGTGACGAACCTGGTGCATAACGCCATCAAGTTCACCCCGCCAGGCGGGCGTGTGACCGTCACCGCGCAGGCGGCCGGGGCCGAGGTGATCGTGACGGTGCAGGACACTGGCGTGGGCATCCCGGCCGAGGACCTGCCGCGTATCTTTGAGCGATTCTACAAGGCGGACCGGGCGCGGGCCGGCGCCGGGACCGGCCTGGGCCTCGCCATCGCCCGGCACATCATCCAGGCTCACGGCGGGCGCATCTGGGCCGAGAGCGCGAAGGGCCGGGGGAGCAACTTCTATTTCGCGCTGCCGACGGCTACGGAGCACTGAGTTGCTGACCCGACGGCCGCGCAGAGTATTGACGGCCTGGGGGCCGTGTGGTATGATCGAATTGCGATGTTGGATTGTCGTTTGGGCGGCTCGTGAAGACAGGAAGACGTGAGGAGGGCCAGATGAACGAATACGCCGTGACCTTGTCATCGCAAACCTACCAGGTCGTCGCGCGGCTGGCGCAGGCCGCTCAGCAGACGATGGATCAGGTCATCAGCAGTCTGCTGGCTCAGCCGGCCACGTACATTGAGGCCCGGCCGGGCGTGCAGGGCGGCGAGCCGTGCCTCCGAGGTACGCGCATCCCAGTGTGGGTGCTGGCCGCGATGCACAAGCAGGGCGACACCGCCGACGATATCCTGGAGGCGTATCCCAACCTGAGCGCAGCCCAGGTTCACGCAGCGTTGGCCTACTACTACGAGCACCGCGCTGAAGTGGACGCCACGATTGCGGCCCAGAATATCCACCACGACCGGCTTCGCGAGTGAGCGCAGAAAAACTGTTCGCCAGCATCTATGTGGACGCCGACCTGACGCCGCGCATCGTCGCCGCGCTGCGGCAGCGGGGCTATGAATGCCGGAGCGCGCTGGAAGATGGTTGCGGGGCCGCTACCGACGAGCACATCCTGGCGCGGGCGACCGAGCTGAACATGGTGCTGCTGACCAACAACGACCGGGATTTCTCGCTCCTGGCGCAGCAGTGGGCGAAAGAAGGGCGCCCACACGCGGGAATCCTGATCACCGAGCAGTATCGCAACCAGCAGTTGGGCGAGTTCCTGCGCCGGTTGCTGCGGTTTCTGGATACAGTAACAGCTGACGAGATGCGAGACGCGATCCGCTACCTGTCCGAGTTTCGCCAGTGTGGTCCCCCGGCCTGACGCCCGATGGCCCAGCCGGCGGCCCGGCGTTGCGCACGGAGCATTGACGGACGGGGGCCATTTGGTATGATCGAATTGCTGCAACCCTGGGCCGCTCATCTGGTAAAACGTGTGGCAGAGGCAGATCGTGGAAGGTGAGACCATGAGTGCAGTATCGGAACGGCCGGCGTTGGGCCAGGTGCGGGCTTTGGCGCGCCAGGCGCAACTGGCTAACATGACCCATGAACCATTCTGGGATGGCCGGAATGAGGTATACTCTAAACGGTTGAGATTTGGACTTTCCCAAATGACTGGAAGCTCCACGCTAACAAGGTCTCCAACTCGCCACGATGCTCGGTATGAGCCTCGGTAACATCAGTGAACTGCCGGAGTTGAAATAGTGTGGCAGTAGGTAGCAAGTAGGTTGGGCACCGTCCACCAGAACCAATCACCGTCCGGGCAGCATTCAGGCCAGCAGGTTCAACCTGCTGGCCTTTGCGTGGCGCATCCGCGCCGGGCCGTTAACCAAACGCTTACCAGACTTTTACAAATCGTTAACCTCCCCTTGACAGATCGTTAACCTGCGCCGGGTATGATAGCCCCTGGCGAAAGAAAGTGCAAGAACAAAGACGCCGAAAAAACTATCAACAGGAGGAGAAACCCATGCGTATCGTGTACGTCTCACTCGTCTCATTGGCTTTGGTGTTGGCCTTGCTGGCGGCCCAGTGCCCTGGCCCGGCTCAACCCACAGCGGCACCGGCCCAGCCCACGGCGGCACCGGCCCAGCCCACGGCGGCACCGGCCAACCCCACCCCGGCCGGGCTGTCCGGCCGCATCAGCGTGGCCGGCTCCACCACCGTCCAACCCCTGGCGGAGAAGCTGGCCGAAGCGTTCAAAGCGAAGAACCCCGGCGTCCAGATCGACATCCAGGGCGGCGGCTCCAGCGTCGGCGTCAAGTCCGCCGGCGAAGGCACCGTGGACATCGGTACCGCGTCCCGCGAGGTCAAGCCTGAGGAACTTCAGAAGTACCCCGACCTGAAGGTCTTTACCATCGCCCAGGACGGCATCGCCATCGTGACCCATCCCGAGGTGCCGGTGAGCAACCTGACCAAATCCCAGGTTCGGGACATCTTTGCCGGCAAGATCACCAACTGGAAGGATGTGGGCGGCCCAGACAAGCCCATCATTGTCATCTCCCGCGAAGAAGGCTCCGGCACCCGGAGCGCCTTCGAGGAGCTGGTGATGGGCAAAGACGTGGTCATCTTTGACAAGGCCATCCTGCAAGCGTCGAACGGCGCGGTGCGGACGACGGTCTCCACCACCCCCAACTCCATCGGCTACCTGTCCTTCGGCTACCTGGATCAGAGCGTGAAAACCCTGTCCATCGAGGGCGTGGAGGCCACCGAGGCCAACGCGGCCAGCGGCAAGTACCCGGTGGTGCGGCCGCTGGTCATGCTGACCAAGGGCGAGCCGACCGGCGTGGTCAAGGCCTGGCTGGACTACATCCTGGGCGCAGAGGGCCAGGCGCTGGTGTCCAAGGAAGGGTACATCAAGGTCAAGTAGCAAGCCCCAAGCCCCAAATCCCAAGTCAATGTCATCAAGTCAAGGCTGGAGTCGAGCCTTCAGGCGGGGTGCACAGGCAGCAACCAGCTAAAGCTTCGACTCCGGCCCGCTAACTTAACGACATTGAATCCCAAGTATCAGGGGTTGTGGCCTGGCCTTCCCGAAAGTGCATCGCGTTCGGGAAGGTTTGGCTTACGGAGGTTATCACTATATGCCCATACGCTATGCGATGGATCGGGGGATGCGCTATCTGCTCCTGGGCAGCGCGCTGGTCTCTATCCTCATTGTCTTTGCCATCGGCCTGTTCACCCTGCGCGAGGCCGGGCCGGCCATCCAGCAGATCGGCCTGGAGCGGCTGCTGACCGGCACTGTCTGGCGACCAGGCAGGGGCGAGTTTGGCCTGCTGGCGATGATCGCCGGCTCCATCTGCGTGACCGGCGGGGCCATCCTCCTGGGCGTCCCCTTCTCGCTGGGCGGCGCGGTCTTCCTGGCCGAGATCGCCCCGCTGAGGGTGCGCGCCCTCGTTCGCCCGGCCGTGGAGCTGCTGGCCGGCATCCCCTCGGTGGTCTACGGCCTCTTTGGCATGGTGGTGCTGGTGCCCCTGGTGCAAAAGATCCCCGTGCCCTACAACACCGGCTATGGCCTGCTCTCCGCCTCCGTCGTGCTGGCGGTGATGATCCTGCCCACCATCACCAACATCGCCGAGGATGCCATCCGGGCCGTGCCCCGCGAGTACAAGGAAGGCTCGCTGGCCCTGGGAGCTACCCACTGGCAAACCATTGTGAGCGTGACCCTGCCAGCCGCTCGCTCCGGCATCGTGGCCGCCATCATCCTGGGCATGGGCCGCGCCCTGGGCGAGACCATGGCGATGATCATGGTCATCGGCAACTCGGTCATCATGCCCCAACCGCTGGACAATAACCCGCTGACCATCGTCTTGAGTCAGGCCCGCACCCTCACCGGCAACATCGCCGTGGAGATCGCCTACGCCACCGGCGTCCACGAGAGCGCGCTCTTTGCCACCGGCGTGGTGCTGTTCATCCTGATCATGCTGGTCAACAGCCTGGCCCGACTCGTGATCCGGAGGAGGACGCGATGACAGATGACCCGACCCCGGCGGATGTGACTACCCAGGCGGCCGTCTTGCCCCCGCGCCTGACCCCCTTTGCCCGTCCGGGAGAACTGACCGCGCGCACCGCCCAGTCCTCTCCGCGTTGGGCGCAGCAATCGAACCTGGCGTGGCGTCATCTTACCCAACGGCTGGCCTTTGCCGTGCTCTGGCTCACCGGCCTGGCAGTTGTGGTTGTGCTGCTGCTGGTCGTGGGCTATGTGGCCGTGCAGGGGTTCCAGGTCCTCAGCCTGGACTTCCTGCTGACGCCGCCTGCGGGCGGGCTGTCTGGCGAGGGCGGCATCTCCACCACCATCGTCACCACGCTCTACCTGGTGCTGTTGACCGTGGGCCTGGCGACGCCGCTGGGCGTGGGGGCGGCGGTCTACCTGGTGGAGTACGCCGAGGGACTGGCCGGCCAGCGCGGCCTGCTGCCCTACCTGGTGAGCAGCGCCCGCTTCGGCGTGGAGACGTTGGCCGGCGTGCCGTCCATCATCTTTGGACTGTTCGGCTACGCCCTGTTCGTCTCGGCTCTGCACTTTGGCTTCTCGTTGCTGTCGGCCGGGCTGGCCGGGGCCTGCCTCATCCTGCCGGTCATCATCCGCACCACCGAGGAGGCCCTGCGCGCCGTGCCCCGCTCCTACCGCGAGGGCAGCCTGGCCCTGGGCACCACTCAGTGGCAGACGGTCTGGGGCGTGGTGTTGCCGGCCGCGTTGCCGGGGATCATCACCGGCGTCATCCTGAGCGTGGGCCGGGTGATCAGTGAGACGGCGGTGTTCTACGTGACGCTGGGCGGCTCCTATCAGATGCCCACGTCACTCCTGTCGGGTGGCCGGACGATGGCCTTGCACGTCTACTACCTGGCGATGGACACCCGGGCCTTCGAAAAAGCGATGGGCACCGGGGCCATCCTGATCGGTAGCATCATCTTGATCAATGCGGTCATCAACTTCTTCTCGCACCGCCTGACCGCCAGGCTGCGGGGGTAGGCATTATTGGAACGTGGAGCGCCCAGATTCTCGCCGACCATCTCGAAAATCAGCGTTCATCCGCGTGTATCCGCGTCCGATTAGGGGGTAGCATGGAACCAACGAAACTGGAAACGCAGCACTACAGCCTGTTCTACGGGAGCTTTCGCGCCCTGCGTGACGTGAGCATCCAGATCCCGGCCAATCAGATCACGGCGATCATCGGGCCATCGGGGTGTGGCAAGAGCACCTTTCTGCGCACGTTCAACCGCATGAACGAACTGATCCCCGGCGTGCGGGTGGAGGGAACTGCCCGGCTGGACAACCAGGACATCTTTGGGACTGACGTGGTGGAACTGCGTCGGCGAGTGGGGATGGTCTTCCAGAAGCCCAACCCCTTCCCCAAGTCCATCTTTGACAACGTGGCCTATGGTCCCCGCGCCCACGGTCTGCACAACCGGGCGCGCCTGACCGAGATCGTGGAGCGCAGCCTGCGTGACGCGGCGTTGTGGGATGAGGTCAAGGACGACCTGCACAAATCGGCCCTGGCCCTCTCCGGCGGCCAGCAGCAGCGACTGTGCATCGCCCGGGCGCTGGCCGTGGAGCCGGAGGTGATCCTGATGGACGAGCCGTGCTCGGCCCTGGACCCCATCGCCACGCTGCGCATCGAGGAGCTGATGCAGGCGTTGAAGCAGCAGTACACCATCGTCATCGTGACCCACAACATGCAGCAGGCGGCGCGGGTATCCGATTATACTGCGTTTCTGATGATGGGCGAGCAGCGCGAGGGCTACCTGGTGGAGTACGGACCGACCAGGCGGGTGTTCACCACGCCCCAGGACAGGCGCACGGAAGACTATATCACCGGCCGGTTTGGGTAGTGGGAGAGGGAATAGAGAGGACAAGGCAATGACGAACAAGAGGCGAGTGTTATTCTTATGCACCGGCAACTCGGCGCGCAGCCAGATGGCAGAGGGGTTAGTTCGCCATTTTCTGGGTGAGCGGTGGGAGGCTTTCTCAGCGGGCACAGAGCCGGCAGCGGCTATCCATCCCCTGGCCGTGCGGGTGATGGCCGAGTCAGGGATCGATATCTCTACACAACGTCCCAAATCGGTGGACGAGTTGCGGGGCGTCGAGTTTGATCTGATCGTCACTCTGTGCGACCACGCGCGGGAAAGCTGTCCCTTGTGGTTGGGAGCCGGGCAGATGATCCATCTGGGATTCCCGGACCCGGCGGCAGCCGATGGGATCATGGAAGACCGGCTGGATGTCTTCCGCCGGGTGCGCGACGACTTGCGCGACCGGGTCTTGGGCTACTTGAATCACACAGGAGACAGCGATGCCACGAGAAACGTTTGACCGGGAACTGCGCGCGCTCCAGGACGAGGTACTCGTCCTGGGCAGCATGGTGGAGCAGGCCCTCACGGAATCAGTAGACAGCCTGAAACGGCGCGATAGGACCGCCGCGCGGCGGCTGATCGCCGGGGACCGGCTGGTCAACGAGAAGCGCTTCGCCATCGAGGCCGCGGCCCTCATGCTCATCGCCACCCAGCAGCCCATGGCTGGCGACCTGCGCACCCTGGCGGCCGTGCTGGAGATCGCTGGCGAGTTGGAGCGCATGGGCGACTACGCCAAGGGCATCGCCCGGATCAACCTGCTGATCGGCGACGAGCCGCTGCTCAAGCCGCTCCTGGACCTCCCGTTGATGGCGGAGCGAGCGCGAAACATGCTGCGCCGGGCCTTGGAGGCCTTTGTGCGGCGGGACGTGGCGTTGGCCCGGGCCATCCCCACCGAGGACGACGTGGTGGACGCGCTCTACAACCAGGTCTACCGGGAACTGCTGACCCTGATCATGGCCGATCCCCGGCGCATCGAGCAGGCGAATTACCTGCTGTGGGTCGCCCACAACCTGGAGCGCACCGCTGACCGGGTGAGCAATATCTGCGAGCGGGTGATTTTTACCGTCACCGGCGAGCTGACGGAGATCGCGCCGGACCACGGGGGCCTGGGGGGCATCGCGTGAGGGGGAGCAGCCATGAACAAAACCAAAGTCCTGTTCTTGTGTACGGGCAACTCGGCGCGCAGCCAGATGGCGGAAGCTTTACTCCGACACTACGCCGGCGACCGCTTCGAGGCTTACAGCGCGGGCCTGGAGCCGCAGGGCATCCATCCGCTCACCACGCGGGTGATGGCGGAGATCGGGCTGCCGCTCACCGGCCAGTACGCCAAAGACGTCCGCGAATACCTGGGCCGGGTGCACTTTGGCTACCTGATCACCGTTTGCGCGGACGCGGAGGCGCGGTGCCCCAGCGTGTTTCCGGGCCTGGGCCAGCGGCTGCACTGGGCCTTTGAGGACCCGGCCGCCTTCGTGGGGTCAGAAGAGGCCCGGCTGCAGAAGTTCCGCCAGGTGCGCGACCAGATTGACCGGCGCATCCGGGATTGGCTGGCCGAGCAGGGCATAGCGGTACACTGATGACCTGGTTCTGGAACCAGGCCGCCAGTCGGTATGACCGGCTGCTTCGTCCATTGGCCTGGTCGGCAAAGCAGGCAGCTATCGCCGGGGATGTGGCCGGCCAGGTGAAGGCCGTGGACGTGGCGACGCCCCTGACCACCGAACGCTACACCGGCAACTGGCAAGGCTCCGTGGAAGGCTGGATGATCACCACCAAAACCATCTTGTGGAGCCTGTCGTCGGGCGGGATGGCCTGACCGTCTATGGCGTCGGCGAAGGCGAGTGGGTGTTGCTCTGGCCCTATCCGCAACAAGTTGGAACGAGGTGATCAGATGAGTAGACGTCGCAAGTTGGTCATCGTGTTGGGCATCGTGCTCGGCATGGCGATCCTGCTGGTCGTGGCCGGCCTCATTGGCTGGCAGGCCCTGATGAGCTACTTCGTGCAGCAGTACTACCGGACCGAGTATGCCCCTATCGCGCTGTCGGCCGGGGACATCGGCGCGTACCCGGCCGAACATCACCTGGATGACGTGCCCTGGATCGCCGCCGACATCGCGGTCTGCCAGTCCACCAGCCTGCAAATGATCGCCGCGCAGCACGGCGTCAGCAAGCCACGTCGCCATTTCGACTTCCTGATGGCTTTCACCTACGGGTTCAGCGAGATTCCCGGCATGGCCGGCTTTTTCCCCGCCGGGACGGACCCGGAGGCGGGCCTGCGCGACGCTGCACCCTGCCTGGGCCTGGTCCGCCGCTACTACGTCACCGACGACCAGTCGCTCTACGTCCGGGCCTTGCGCTATTTCCTGGCCCAGGGCTACCCGGTGCGCCTGGCCCTGGACATGGGCGCGCTCTACGGCGCGTCCGAGTTCATCGGCCACAGCGACGTGCTGGTGGGCTACGACGCTAGCGGGTTCTATTACTACGAGACGGTCTGCATCCCGCCGGCCCCCTGCACGCCAGGCGAGCGCGCCCCGGGCGACACCGGCCTCTACGTCCCCGACGCGCGCCTGCTCCAGGCGGTGGAGAACCAGGCCCGACGATTCTCCTACCCCTGGCGCTACTCGCTGACGGTGTTTGAGCCGGGGCCGCAGACCGTTGACCCGCGGCCGGTCTGGAAGCGGCTGGCCCAGGCCACCCTCGGCGGCAACCCCTACGGCCCGGCCACCGGCGTGGCGGTTCTGGAAAAGGCCGCCGCCGAGATCGAGCAGCGCGGATCGGGGTACGACGTCGCGCCGATCCGCACGGGTTTGGAGATGGCGGTCCGTTTCCGCCAAGACAACGCCCGGTACCTGCGCGAGCAGTTCCCCGGCGAGGCCGACCTGACGCGCGCCGCCGACCTCTTCGACCGGGCCGCCGACCGGTACAAAGCCACCCTGGACGCCGTCGCCGACGGCATTGGCGACCCGGCCGAGGCCCGGCAGGTGGCCGGCTGGCTGCGCGAGGCGGCTGCGGCCGAGCGTGAGGTGGGGCAGATCTTTCTGGCCCGGGGGCAGTGAACGCGAAGGGAGAAACTCGTGCCATCGTTTGACGCCATCGTCATCGGCGCCGGGCCGGCCGGCCTGAGCGCCGCGCGCACGGCCGCCCGGCTGGGGCTGCGGACCGTGGTGCTGGAACGGCTCGCCCAGGCCGGCGAATTGGCCCACCCCTGCGGGGCCGCCATGTCCCCGGTGCCGGGCTTCGTCTCCGGCCGCTGGGAGGACGGCGGCATCCACTACCCGGAGCTGAACCTGACGCTCCCGGCCTCGTTCGTCGTTGGCACGCCTACGTCCATGCGCTACGTCAGCCCTGGCGGGCACGAGATCCGGGCAACGTTCCCCTCCGGCGAACGCTTTCCCATCGCGGTGGTGGACAAGCCGGCGCTGCTCCGGCTCCTGGCAGAGCAGGCCCAGGCGGCCGGAGCCGAGTTGCGCTTTGGCGTCCGCGTGACCGGGCTGCTGGAAGAGGGGAGCCGCATCGCCGGGGTGCGCACGTCGGCAGGGGAGTTGCGCGCCCCGGTGACGCTCTCGGCCGAGGGGATCAACCGCCGCCTGACCGAGGCCGCTGGCCTGTACGCCGACGCGCCGCCGGTCCGCCGATACGCCTTTATCGCCAGTGAGGATCTGGAGGCGCCGGCGGCCCGCGCAGAGGACGTGGACCAGGTCATCACCCTGGGCCGGCGTTACACCTCGGCGGGTGCGCCAGGCGTGGGCACGCTCCTCATCCCCACGGCCGGCCGGGCCACTGTGTACTTCTCCATCTTTTCCAGCCAGCCCCGGCTTCAGGCTGACCAGCCCCTGGAGTTCTACCTGAACGAGTACAAGGAGCGCGACCCGCGCGTGCGCGAGTTCCTGGCCGGCGCCCGGGTCCTGCGCCGGGCTGGCTGCCGCATAGTGGTCCGCGCCGCGCCAAAGCGTGTGGTCCGCGATGGGTTCATGGGCCTGGGCGACTCGGTGATCCCCGGCGGGCAGTCGGGCATCGTCACGGCCATGTTTCTGGGACAGGAGGCGGCCCGCGTGGCGGCCCAGGCGGTGCGGGCCGGCGACACCTCGACGGCCGGCCTGGCCCCCTACGACCGCCTGTTCCACGGCCCCATCCTGCGCGGCGTGGAGACCGAGGGCGCCATCATGATGGCCCTCACGGACATGAGCGACGACGAGATCGACCGGGTCTGCCAGACCATGAGCACGATGAACATGGAGCCTTTCTTCTTTGGCGAGACGGGACCCATCGTGCGAGAGACGCTGCGGTGGACGGTCCGCGAGTTCCCCCGGATCGTCCGGGACTGGCGGCTGATCCGGCGCATGTTCTGACGGGCCGGGCCACCGGCGCGGGCGAGAGTCAGTTGCGAGAGCAGAAGGAGGCAACGTGAGTATCACGAACCCCCGTGGTGTGGGGTTTGGCGACGGCTTCGCCGTCGCCAAACCCCTAAAAACCCCTTTCTTCTCCCCTGCTGTGGAAGCAGCAGGTTTATCCACATCGAACGGAGTGACCACCGACTGCTGTTAGCCAAACATCATTATCAACACGTCACTCGCTGCACGCCAAGCTGCTCCTGCCCATCGCCGGCCTGATGCTGCTCTCCCTGCGCGAGCCGTGCAAAGCCTTTGCCGGCCCGGTGTAGTTCAGGTGCCCGTCACCTGGGAGGATCGGTGCCGTCAGTAGTTCCGCACCCTTACGGGTACTGACGCAAGACCAACGGCAGGTAGAGCCTGTGGTGCAGGTACAGCCACACCTCCCCGCCGTTGGCCGTGTTGTACGTGCCGATGTACAGGCGGTTGTTGAAGACGGCCACGCCGTTGTCCCAGTACGGCGCACCATTGTTGCTGTCTCCAAAGCCGGCGAACCCTGCCTGTTCCCAGTTCGTGCCGTCCTGCGTACGCCAGACCTCCATCCCGGTCATGTAGTTACAGGTCACCGCATACAGCCGGTTCTCGAACACGAGCAGAGCGCGTATTTCGATGTTATTGGCATTGCCGAAGCCATCGGAGGTAATCTGTTCCCAATCGCCGGCCTCGTCACATCCTGAAGCAGCCGAGCAGCGCCAGACCTGACCGCCGTTGGAGGTTTGGGTAGCGGGATTCCAGTTGGCAGTCCCGGCATACAGATAGCCATTGAAGGCTGCCAGAGGGGCCACGGCGTAGTTGGTGGTGGTGCCAAAGCCGCCGGTAATGACCTTTGTCCAGGTCGTGCCATTGGTGGTGCGCCATACCTCTCCGCCGGAGGAGACAGAAGGCCCCCAGTTGTACGTGCTGGCGTATAGGGCGCCGTTGAATTCCTCAAAGGAAAGGGCAGCCGAATTGTCGGCGTTGCCGAGACCGTTGCTGACCACCCGCTCCCATGCTCCACTATTGCCAGTCGCGCTGCGCCAGATTTCGACGCCGTGGGTTTTGGTGTAGCTCCAGGTGCTGGCGTAGAGGGTGTCGCTGAACACGGCAAAGCGGTAGACCTCGCCGTTGGTGGGGTCGCCAAAGCCCTGGCTGATCACGCGCGTCCAGCTCAGGCCGTTGGCGCTGCGCCAGACCTCGCCGCCGTTGACCGCATCGGCCCAGGTGCCCGCGTACAACTGGCCGCCGAAGGAGAGCAGATGGTCAATGCCCACGTTGCTGGGGACGCCAAAGCCGTTGGTCATCACCGCCGTCCAGGGGCTGCCGGCCGTGCGCCAGAGCTGCGCGCTGCTGCCATAGTTGAGGGTGCCGGCATAGAGTTGCCCACCGAAAGGAGCCAGGGTCAGGATTTCCCGGTTCTGTCGGTCCCCGAAGCCGTTGAGGTTGGTCTGCAGCCAGCCGGGCACGCCGGGGGCGAACTTCTGGATGCGGTGGTTCAGGTATTCGGCGATGTACAGGTTGCCGGCATTGTCCACGGCCAGCCCATCCGCCTGGCGCATCTGGCCGGTGCGGTTGCCCGATCTGCCGCCGATGGTGGTCAGGTACGCGCCGGTATTGTCAAAGACCTGCACGCGCCCACCCCACTGGTCGGCCACGTAGGTGCGGCCGGCGGCGTCCACGGCGATACCGGTGGGGTTGCTGAAATGACCGAAGTCGTTGCCCGAGACGCCGGTCTCGCCGATGGTGCGCACGTAGGCCCGGCTGCTGTTGAAAACCTGCACGCGGTGGTTGGCCTGGTCCACCACGTAGATGTTGCCCGCTGCGTCCACGGCCACATCCCGTGGGGAGTTAAAGTGCGCGTTGTCGGTGCCCGACACGCCGGTCTGGCCCAACGTCGCCACGTAGGTGCGGCTATTGTCGTAGATCTGCACCCGGTGGTTGTCGGCATCGGCCACATAGATATGGCCCGTTGAATCAACAGCCACGCCGTTGGGTCCCTTGAACTGGTCGTTGCCAGTGCCCCAGCCGGTGCCCAGGGTGGCATAGTAGCTGCCGTCGCCGTTGAAGATCTGCACCCGGTGGCTGCTCCAGGTATCCGCCACGTAGACATGGCCGGCGCTGTCGAGCGCCACGCCATTCGGGCCGCAGAGGTAGGTGTTGTCACTGCCGCAAATACCAGGCTGGCCGACCGTCCACTGCGGCTCGCCAGCGGCATTCAGCTTGACCAGGCGATGACCCAGTTCCTCGGTGATATAGATACTCCCGTCAGTCGCCACGGCCACGCCGGTCGGCGCGTTGTAGTGGTATCCGTCGGTCAGGTAGGGCACGCCGGTGGTGCCGTAGGTGCGCACGTAGGCCCGGCTGCTGTTGAACTGCTGGACCCGGTCGTTGCTCAGGTCGGCCACGTAGATGTTGCCCGCCGCGTCCACCGCTACGTCGGTGGGGGTGCAGAACTGGGTATTGCCACTGCCGCACGAGCCGGTGCCCAGGGTGGCGACATACGCCCGCGTTGTCCGGTCAAAGACCTGGACGCGGTGGTTGTTGCTGTCGGCCACGTAGATGTAGCCGGCGTCCACGGCCACGCCCATGGGTCGGTTGAAGTGGCTGTTGTCGGAGCCAGACACACCCGACACGCCGATGGTCGCCACGTAGCCGGGCGCCAGGGGATTGGACACGTCGAAAATCTGCACCCGATGGTTGCCCCCGTCAGCCACGTAGAGGTAACTGCCATAGATGGCGATGTGGCGTGGCCCTTTGAAGTGGCTGTTATCCGAGCCGGCCACGCCGGTCACGCCAATGGTGGTCAGGTATGCGCCGGCGCTGTTGAAGACCTGGATACGGTGGTTGCCGTAATCGTCCCCCCACAGGCCCGTATCGCTGACGTAGATGTTGCCGGCGCTGTCAAAAGCGATGCTGATGGCGTCGTTGAAGCGGTCGTTCCCAGCGCCCCGGTTCCACGCCTGGCCCAGCTCGCTCACGCGCTGGCCGCTGGCGTTGAACTTGACCACATGGGCCGCGCCGCCATCCACCACCCAGATGTTGCCGCTGCCGTCCACGGCCACGTCGGTCACGTAATCCAGGCTGGTCCCGGCCGCCTCGCGGAAGCCGGCCTTGCCGATCTGCATGACGAACGCGCCGGCGTTGGTGAACTTGAGGGCCCGGCAGCCCCAGGATTCGGCGATCCAGACGTTGGTTCCGTCGGTGCCCACGCCATAGGACTCGTAGATGTGGGTGGTGTCCTCAAAGTAGGCCATTTCGGTGGTGCCGAACCGCTGCACGTAACGGAAGCTGGTGCCCGGCTGGCCCAAGGGCACGTTGGGGGCGTCTGCGCCCGGCGCGTCCAGGCGGCCGGGTACATCCGGGCCGGGGAAGGGCTTGCCGCCGGGCCAATCCGGTGGGGGCGGCTCTGGCCCCTGGGCGGCCGCGGTCCACGTGAGCAGCAGGGCCAGGCTCGCGACGAGAATGAGTGCGGTGCACAATCGCGCGTTCATGGTTGGCTCCTTTCATTTCTTGAGATGATGGTTGACGGACTCGTGTGGTCAGGGAACTGTTTTTCTGGCTGGCACATCTCCCCTTTCCTGGAGGTGCGACGCACTTGGGAAGTGCATCGCACCGGTGACGCGCTCCGCCTTACATCCCGTCCCAAACCTGCTACAATTGTACCACCACCGACTTCCGAAAATTCGGAAAAGAAGCGGAAGATGCCCCTGCGCATAACTTGCGTTCCTCCAACGGGTGTGCTACAATGTGATTACCATGAACAGGAGAGCAGATCATGCGCACGATTCAACTGGAACTACAGGAACCCCTGGCTGAAAAACTGGTCTCCTACCAGGATAAGCTGGTCGAGCTGCTGGAACTGGGCCTCCAGGCGTGGCTGGAGCGCGAACAGCCGGCACAGCCGCCCGACCGGGAACGCTTGCTCTGGGTTTTGACTGCCTCGGGCAAAGTCAAGATTCCCCAGCCGTACCCGGGCGAGAGGCCGTATGTCCGCCATACACCGGTCCCCATCACCGGGCGGCCGGTCAGCGAACTGCTGATTGAGCAGCGAGGACAGCTATGACCAACCCACCGTCTGGTGCGGTCTTTTACCTGGATGCCAGCGCGTTGGTCAGGCGCTACGTCGTTGAGGCCGGCAGCTCGTGGATCGTAGCCTTGTGCCATCCCCCGGCAGGCAACACGGTGGCCACAGTGCGGATCACCAAGGCGGAGGCTGCGGCCGCCTTTGCCAGCAAGCTCAGGGGTGGCGGTCTGGCTCGCTCACTACGCCGGGGCATTGCAAGACCTGGCCCATGACTTTGCGCACCACTACTTGCTCGTAGAGATCGATGAGGCGCTCGTTGACCTGGCCGTGGACCTCACCCGGCGTCGGAAACCGCGCGGCTATGATGCGATACAACTGGCGGCCGCCCTGACTCTGAACAGCGTGCTGACCCAGGCACAGTTTCCGCCCCTCACGTCCGTCGTCGCGGACGATGATCTCCTCCAGGCCGCCCAGAGTGAGGGTCTGCCCACAGATAATCCAAATCGGCATCCATAGATACCAGGATCGGAAATGACCGCCCGCCCAGCGTCCGCCCAACAGCGACACCTGCTCGCCCAGGCGGTGCACGGCTTTGCCCAGCGTCATCCAGAGCTTACCGTGGCCGGCGTCGAGCTGCGCCTGGCCGATGCTCTGAACATCTCCCCGGCCTCGGTGCAAAAGTGGCGGGCCGGCCAGCCCATCGCCCGCAAACACCTGCCGGCCCTGGCTGCCTGGGCGGTGCAGGAGGCTGGCATGACGCGCCCGTGGCTACGGTCCTTCCTGCTGGCCTGTGACTGGCCGGAGCGTGACCTGGAAACGCGCCTGTTTGGCCCGGCGGCCACGGCCGGCCCGCCGGGCCTGGCCGCCGCGTGCCAGGCGGCGAACCTGCGCCTGTGGGGGCATGACCGGCTGGACCCCACATCCCTCTACTTCCCACGCCCGGCCCTCCACGCCCTGATAGAGAGCTTTCTCCTGGCCGAACCACCCGGCCTGATCCTGGTGGGGGCGTCGGGCCTGGGCAAGACCAGCCTGACCCTCTGGCTGGCCTGCCACGCGGCCCAGGCCTGTCCTGAGCGCAGTCGAAGGATCGGCCGGCCCGTCCTGGCCTACCCCGCCCGGTTGCTGGACGGGGCCACCCCGCTGCCTGACCTGCTGACCCAAACCCTCGGTCCCTCCCTGAACGGCCCCGCTCCTGGTGACCCGCTGGCCTGGCCGATCCTGGTTATCCTGGATGGCATCAACGAGAGCCTGGAGATGACCCGCCTGACCTGGCAGGTTGACCGCGCATTGGTCAATGCCCAGGCCGACGCCCAGGGGCTGAAGGTGATCCTGACCTTCCGCCCGGAGAGTTTCCGGATCGTGCGCCAGGGCCTGACGCTGAGCCGCCACTGCTACTTCACCAACCTGCCCCTCGACAGTAGCGACGCCACTTCGACCAGGCTCAGCGCAGGCCTGGCCTGTGAGCCGCCGGCCGTCCGGCTGCTGCCCCTCGCGCCGGCCGAGCTGCCGACTGCCTACGACCTCTATCGGCAGGCGTATCGGCTGCAGACCCCCTTCCCCGGCCTGCCCGCCGCACTAAAAGAGAGCATCCGACACCCGCTGACCTTGCGGCTGCTGGCCGAAACCTACGAGGGCCAGAGGGTGCCCGATAGCGTGGAGCCGGAGGAATTGATCCCGGTCCTGTTGGAGACCCTCGTGGCCCACGGGCGGCTGCAGCGCGGCGATGTGCGCTGGATCGAAGCGGAGCTGATGCCCCGGCTAGTCGCCCCCGGCAGCTATCGCCAGGCCGTGCCGCGGGAGGAGATAGCCGGGCCAGACGAGGCTGGGCCGCTGACCCGGCTGGCCGACGCCGGGCTTCTGGCGTCTACCAACGGCCGGCTGGACGAGCCGCTGCGCTTCGCCCACGAGCGTTTCTACGAGCACCTGGCCTGGCGCCGCCTGAAGCACTTACGCGCGACTACCCCTGACCCGGCCGCCTTCTACGCTGACCTGACCGCGGCGCCCCTGGCTCTCCATGCCCCGCTCCGCCGCCTGGTGGCCGAGGAGATAGCCCACCAGCCAGCCCGCCGGCTGGGGGATGTGCTGGCGGATTTACCCGAACCCCTGCTCATCGGCGGCCTGGAGGACTGGTGTCTCGCCCATCCAGGAGAGGCCCCGGCCCGGCTGCGGCACCTCTGGCGACTTTATCACCCCTGGGAGCGGCTGGCCCGCCTGGGGCTGCCATTTCCCTCGCCGTCGCCACGACAGCAGCGCCTCCAACGGGCCATCATCGCCGTCGCCGCCGCCCTAGGCGACGTGGACCTCCTCCAGCGTGCCCTCCTCACCGCCGGCCCGGCCGTCCAGCCCGCGGCCGTGAGCGAGACCCTGTCCCTGTGGCGCTCCGACCCGCCGGCCGCCCAACGGCTGCTGAACGACGTCGGAGAGCGGGTCCTGAACCGCTTTGGGCTGCCGAATCAGGCTGCTTTGGGGGCTTTTGTGCCGCTGACCTTGCAGACCCTCTTTGACTACGGCCAGCAGGTCAAAGTCCGGGTGTTCCTGCTGGCGCAACTCCAGGCCCTGGCCCGCCGGGCCTTTGGCGGACTGCGCGGCCGGGTGCTGCGTTTCATCCTCGTCCACCAACTGACCAACGGCCTGAAACACGGCGCCGAAGGATACCTGATCGCCGACCTGGACGTGGCCTTTCGCCTCTCCCAGGCGCAGCAAACCCACCTGATCGCGTTAGCGCGCTTCATGGACTGGGAAACCCCAGGCTTGGACACCGACGCAACCTATGAACATCTCCGCGCTGCCCTGGACGCCGGTAACATCTTGGCCGATGTTCTGGTCACTGCCTGCCTGATCGTGCACGGCCTGGCCCGGTGGGCCGAGACTGCGGCGGTGGTCAGGCGACTATTATCCGAGGCGCGCGAGACGCACCCATATCCTCCCTGGGCCGATGCGGTGCTGCACACGGCGCTGGAGATCCTCTATCGCCATCCCTGCGCGGACCCGGAGCTATGGGCGCTGTTGGACGAGGGGGTCCTGCATATCCTGGGCGGCTACCCGGCCTGGCACGAAGCCTATCGCGCCAGCCGGCTGGGGCCTCGACCGGCTCTCCGTGGGCCGGCGCAGCTCCTGGCCCCCTACCTGCTGGCCCGCGACGCCGCCGGCCGGCCCGTAGACGCCGGGCCGGTCTGGGCGCTCATCCTGCGCCAACTGGCGGCCGAGGATCAGACCTTCGCGCTGGATTACCTGAGTGAGGTGCGGTATATCGCCCTGGATAGTGGTCGGCCCCGGCTGGCGCTCCGGCTGCTGGAGCCGGTGGCGCGGTGCCAGGCTCAGCCCATCCAGGAGGCCCTGGCGGACCTCCTGGCGCGCGTCCGGCTGGTCGCCACGGAAGACGTGCGCGAGTTCCTGGAACAGTCCGGGTCGG
This sequence comes from Anaerolineae bacterium, assembly GCA_034435155.1. GTDB lineage: Bacteria > Chloroflexota > JAHJIN01 > JAHJIN01 > JAHJIN01 > DAOTYG01. Next base: position 17,944 of record DAOTYG010000230.1, read on the forward strand.
CGACACTGGCCGCCCTGGTGCGCGCCCGGCCGGTCGAGCGCCAGGCGTATGACTGGCTGTACTATCGTTTGGAGGAGTGGATCTACCCCTTCCTCATCGAATCCCGCCCGGCCCGCCGATTAGCCGGTGAGATCTTGGCCCAGGCAGCCCGCTCCACCTCCACCCACGAGTGGCTGGGCTGGAGCACGGAGCGGGTGTTGCACGCCCTGATGGAAGGGGAGGAAACAGAGGAGTACAGCCAGCCTTAAACAATCGCAGCCCCCTGTCATGTGTCAGGAGGCTGCGCGGTTTGTACGCTGGCAAGCCTGGTTGCACCGTTCAGGCGACGGCCAGCAGCGATTTCACCGGCTGGGCGATCTGTTCGGGCGGGATACATCGAGCGACCGTGAATCGTGGCCCGTTGTCTCCCCGCGCCACCCTCGTTTCATCCGCGCTTCGTACCATCATGACCAGGAACGCTCTCTCGCCCACGCGCCCTCCGACGTGTACTATACACGGTTCTCCGCTTCACGAGAGTTGCCGCACGCGAATCTGCACAGCCCACCTGTGGCGTTCAGCTACGATGATGAACGGCGAGCGTACGTCGAGCGACTGTGCGGAAATTGCCTTCAGCGTTTGGATGGTAAACCCCGGGCGAATGTGCCCTGGTCGCAGATAGATGATGCCCGTGAATGGCTCACCCTGCACTATCGCCAACGAACCGAAATCGCTATCGTGCGTCAACACTACTCGCCCCGATTGGTACGCCAGGCGCAGTACATCCACATCGCTCTGCCCGAACAACCTCTTTTCCACGATGGATTCGACATCGCGACCGCTCGTGCGTAGGAAGGCCACCACGTCGGGATGGATGTTCTCGTCAGCCAACAGAGGGAAGTCGAGAGGGTTCATGTGGTGATCCGGGTCGTCAGAACGACCTCGTTCTTGAGGGAGCGCGCTGCATAGCGCAGGGCTTCTTCAACACCGGCGGCTGGCAGATGGGGGTAGGAATGTAGAATATCTTCGCGTGTGGCCCCGCTGGCAAACAGTTCCAGGATGAATTCCACACTGATGCGCGTGCCCTTGATGCACGGTTTGCCGCCCAAAACGGCCGGGTCGGATGTGATGTATCGGAACATCGTCAACTCCTATCCAGGTGCGACTTGGCTTCTCTCATAACTATACACGATTTTCTGTAGCCTGTCCACCGCCCCCAAACGTCACCGTCAGCATGTCGTCGTCCAGCCGGGCTTTTCGCACCTCCAACGCCGCCAGGGTGCGGGGCAGGATCAGGTTGCGCTTGCGATTGCCGATATGAATGACCAGCTCGTCGGCAGCGCGAGTGATCTGCACGGCCTCTTTGGAAGTGAAAGGCAACCTGATGCGCAGGTAATAGGTCCCGTCTTGCTTGACCACTTCCTGGGTCTGGCCCACATAGAACACGGTCGTGGGATCCTGGTCCCCGTAGAGGCTCGTGGCCATGCGGCGTAGCATCTCTAACCCTACCACTTCCTGGTCGAACAAGGGGACCGTCAGGATGGGCAATGGCGCAAAAGCCTCCTCCACTTGCTGGCTGTACCGGGCCTGGATGTCCCGCCAGGCGGCAAAGTAGGCATCGTTCACCTGGCCGGGGATGATGCGGTTAGAGATCACCAGGTCCACCGGATAACCGTAGAGACACAGATAGGCATAGGCGCGCTGGCTTTCTTTGATGACCATTTTTTCTGGATTCAAGACCAGCCGGGTGGATGATAGCTGCGGGTCGGAGAGGAGTCGCTGCATCCGGTCCAGTTCCTGGATAAGATCCTCCACCGTATCGAACAGCCGGTCATCGGGCAGGGGCATATCCAGCATAGCCTGGGCCAGCGGCCGGAGCACTTTCATGGCCTGCCGTTCGACAGGAAAGATGCGCTTGAGATACCACCGACCGATCTCCGGGATGGTCAGGAGCTGAAGCGTGGCTCCCGTAGGTGCACAATCCACGATGATCACGTCATAGTTGCCACTGTCGTGGTGGCCCACTACCTGGAGCAGACTGGCGAGTTCCTCCATGCCGGGGAGGACGGCCGTCTCCTCGGCGATCAATTCGTCCATGCCGCGCCAGGCCAGCAGGGCGGTAAAATAGTCCTGCACCGTGCTCCAGTATTTTTCCATCTGGTAGAGCACATCGAGTTCCTGGCCCCAGAGGTTGGGAGCCACCGGCACCGGCTCCGGCCCCAAGGTCACATCGAACGAGTCGGCCAGGGAGTGAGCTGCGTCCGTGCTCATGACGATGGTGCGATAGCCCAGATCGGCGCAACGCAAGGCGGTGGCGGCAGCGACACTGGTCTTGCCCACCCCGCCCTTTCCTGTATAGAGCAAGATGCGCATGACATGCACCTCTTTTTCGGGCGAAATCTCGCGGGACGAGGGGCGTCAAACGTCAAGGCGTCAAGCTGACGATACTCAGTAGATGGAAATTTGTGCTCCTCGGCGGTCTGCCAGGCCCAGGCCTGAGGCTTCGCACTGACCGCCGAGCGCGGAGAGGCGAGTCGCACTCCCTGCGGTCGCCGCTTTGAGCAACTTTTTCCATGTACTGATACTGACGCATGACGAGTGACGCATCACGCAGTACTATACACTACCCCACGCGCCATGTCAAACACCCCCCGTTGACGCCGGCTGATGAGTGGGCTATAATGGTCACGAGTCAGGAATAGTGGCGTTTACCAGCCAGGCTACCCCAGATCGGGGCCGGCTTCCTCGCTCTGGCTCGAAAGACCCTGTAGCTGTTGCATCAGAGGCCCGGTATGACCCGGCTTACGGTCTTGACCGACGATGAGGTGGAGCAAATCCACCAGGCCACCCTGCGTATCCTGGACGAGATCGGCGTCGTGCTGACGCTACCCCAGGGGCGGGAGATCCTGGCTGGGGCCGGGGCCAGGGTCCGCGATGACCGGGTGCTCATACCGCCGGGCCTGGTGGAACGTCTGACCGCCCAGTGCCCCCATCAGGTAACCATTCGTGGCCGTGGCGGTCAGGCTTTGGTCCTGGGCGATGGCGACCTGCACTGGCACAACCTGGGCGGCGCCTCCACCGTGTACGAGCCGCACACCGGCCAACGCCGACCAGCCACGGTTCAGGATGTACGCGACTCCACTCGCCTCCTCGATGCCCTGGATAGGGTGACCAGCATCACCCCCTTCTTCACCCCCCAGGACGTGCCCGGCCCCCTCATGTCTCTGGCGATGTATCGCCATGCCCTGCCCCACACCACCAAGCCCCTGCAAGGCCCCGGCGTCCAGACCGCCACCGAGGTGCGTCTGGTGGCCCGAATGGCCGCCGTGGTCGGCCCGCCGGCTGAGGTGCTCAGCCTGGGCATCTCGCCCATCAGCCCGCTCCTCTTTCCCGACGATGTGGTCGAGGCACTGATCGAGACGGCGCGCCTGGGTATCGCCCTGGGGCCGCTACCCTGTCCCACGGCTGGGGCCACCGCGCCGCTGTCCCTGGCCGGGGCGCTGGCCCAGCAAAATGCTGAGGTGCTGGCCGCCGTGGTGCTGGCCCAACTGGTGCGGCCGGGGTTGCCCATCATCTATTGCGGCCGGCTGGCGATGATGGAACCCCGGACCGGCTTCTCCGTATGGGGCGGCGTCGAGCTGGGCCTGGCCTCGGCGGCCACAGTGCAGATCGCCCAGCGCTACGGCCTGCCGGTGAACGTCTACGGCCTTTCTACCAACGCCCATACCTTTGAGCTCCAGAACGGCTACGAGCGCGCGCTCAACGCGGCCATCCCGGCCCTGGCCGGGGCCGATGAGCTATCCGGCATCGGCGAGATGGAGGCCGGCGTCATGGGTTCATATGCCCAGATGGTGTGCGATAACGAGATCGCCGCCAGCGTGTGCCGACTGCGCCGTGGTTTCACAGTGGACGAGGAGGCCCTGGCGGTGGAGGTGATCGGCCGGGTCATGGCCGGCTCGCGCAACTTTTTAGACCAGAAGCACACAGTTCGCTACCTGCGGGCCGGCGAGGTGCTGGTCACCCACCTGGCAGACCGGCTACCCTGGGAGGAATGGCAACGGGCCGGCCGGCCCACCCTGGCCGACCGGGCGCAGGCTGAGGTCGGGCGTCTGCTGGCCGAACACCAGGTTCCGCCACTGACCGCCGACCAGGAACGGGAACTGGACGAGATCATGTGTGAGGCCATAGACCTTCCCCAGACCCGGCGGGTTGGGGAGCCGAAAGGAGGTGGTAACCTGAACCCTGCCGGCCCTATACCCTCCGGCAGGTTAGATCGCCCAAACCTGCGGGAGGGTAGGCAGTTAAGGGACGTGTCGTAACGATGCTGTTAGAGCAACCTGAGAACGGCAAGAAACCAACCGAGGAGGAAAGAGGCCATGAAAAGCAAGTTATGGAAGATCGTAGCCGCATGGGTGGTGATCACCATGCTCGCCTCGTCAGCCGCCTGCGTCACCCCCGCCGCGCCGACGATAACCCCGGCGCCGACCCAGGCGCCGACAACGGCACCCGGGGCCACCAAGGCCCCACAGCCAACGGCCGTGGAACCGACCAAAGCAGCCCCCACCAAAAAGATCATCACCTTCGCCTGGACCCAGGAGCCGGACTCGCTGAACCCCTGGTACACCAACATGTGGTTCTCCACCACTCTTCACCAGCTCTTCCTGGCCTGGGCCTGGGAGTTCGATGATAAGAATGTTCCTTTCCCCAGGCTGGTCACCGAGATCCCCAGCCTGGAGAACGGCGGGGTCAGCCAGGACGGACTGACCATCACCATGCACCTGCGGGACGACATCGTCTGGTCGGATGGCAAGCCCATCACCTCGGCCGACTTTGTCTTCACCTACGACATGGTGATGGCTGAGGCCAACTCGGTCACCAGTCAATACCCCTACGACTATCTGGAGAGCATCGAGGCCCCGGACGAGCGCACCGTGGTGATGCACTTCAGCAAGCCATTTGCCGCCTGGAAGGCCCTGTTCTGGCGCGGCGTTCTGCCCAAGCACGTCCTGGAGCCGGTCTTTCAGGCCAAAGGCTCGCTCCAGGAGGCCGAGTGGAACATGGCCCCCACCGTCGGCTGCGGCCCGTACAACTTTGCCGAGTGGGAGTCGGGCAGCTACATACGCTTTGTCAAGAACCCCAACTACTGGGGCCCCGCGCCCAAGATAGACGAGATCTATTTCAAGATCGTGCCGGATGACGCCTCGCAGACGGCCGCCCTCATCGCCGGCGACGCCGACGTGGGCGCCTTCATCCCCCTGTCCGACGTGCCCACCCTCAAGGGGAAAGGCGTCATCATCATGGTCGAAAGCTCCGGCTATGCTGAGGGCCTGTTCTTCAACTTCCGGGACATGGCCAATCCTGGCGCCCGTGACCTGAAAGTCCGCCAGGCCATCGCCATGGCGATTGACCGGGAGGCGATCAACCGCGACTTGTTGCTGGGCCTGAGCCACGCCCCGGAAACCCTGTGGGATCCCCTGGCCATCTATGGCTACGTCTCGCCAGACATCGTGCCCTGGAAGTATGATCCGGCGGCGGCCAAAGACCTGTTGGAGAAGGCCGGCTGGATTGACCGCGATGGCGACGGGATCCGGGAGAACGCCAAGGGCGAAAAGCTGACCCTGGTGTACGGCACTACCATCCGCGAGATCCGCCAGGACACCCAGGCCGTGATCCAGCAGCAACTGAAGCAGGTGGGCATTGAACTCAAACTGGTGAGCCAGGAGGCAGACATCTTTTTCGGCAGCTTTAGCGATGGTGCCGCCTGCGCCGTCGGCTCGGTAGACATCATGCAGTGGTCGGATGCGCCCTACTTCCCAGACCCAGACAAGGATTATTGGCTGTGCGATCAGGTCCCCAATGCCGACAACCCCTGGGGCTGGAACTATTTCGGGTGCGATCCCAGGCTGGATGAGTTATTCAAGAAACAACTGACCCTGATGGACGAAAAGGAGCGGGCCAGGGTCATCCAGGAGATCAGCAAATACATGCACGATCAGGTCTATTGGTATGGCCTGTGGGATGACCCGGACTATTGGGCCGTCAACGCGCGTCTGACGGGGGTCAAGTTCTCCGGGGTCACGCCGCTCTATAACATCGCTGAATGGGACGTGAAATAGTGAGCGATAACCCTCCCGCAGGTTTTTGAACCTGCGGGAGGGTTCACGAGGGGAAACACCATGACCCGCTACATCGTTCGCCGGCTCTTGCAGGCTATTCCGTTGCTGTTCATCATCAGTGTGGTACTTTTCATCCTGATGCGTAGCTCCGGCGACCCGGTGGCGACGCTCGGCGGCCGCCGTAATCCCCGGCCGGAAGACCGCGAGCGTCTGACCCGCCTGCTGGGGTTGGACCAGCCCCTATACGTCCAGTATATCTACTGGCTGATCGGCAATGACTGGACCATGATTGACTTGGATGGCGACGGCGTGGCCGAGACCCCCGGCCAGCAGAAAGGGGTGCTGCGCGGCGAGTTCGGCACCTCCCTGGTCGTCCGGGGCAAGCCGGCGATGGAAGTCATCCTGGAGCGCATACCCTACACCCTGCTGCTGATGATCGTGTCCGAGGTGGTCATCATCTTTTTCTCCCTGGTCATCGGCGTCTTTTCGGCCCTGCGCCAGTACTCGCTTCTGGACCATCTGATCACCGGTCTCTCGTTTCTCGGCTACTCGATGCCCATCTTTTTCGTGGCCCTGGTGAGCATGTACCTCTTTGCGGTGGAGTTCAAGAGCTGGGGGTTGCCGTACCTGCCGACCGGAGGCGTGTTCGAGCCGCAGGAGGGCAATACGCTGTTACAGGTGGCCCTCCATCTGGTCCTGCCGGTGACGAGCATCGCCGTGGTCAGCATTGCTGGCTACAGCCGCTTTGTCCGGGCCACCATGCTCGAAGTCCTGGGTGAGGACTATATCCGCACTGCCAGAGCCAAGGGCCTGCGCAAGCGGACCATCATCTTCTTGCACGCCCTCAAGAACGCGAGTCTGCCCCTGGTGACCATCGTGGGCCTGGATATTCCCATGCTCCTGGGCGGGGCCGTTGTCACCGAGCGCATCTTTGCCTGGCCGGGCACGGGCCGCCTGTTCCTGGACCACGTGTCCCGGGGCGATACGCCGGTGGTCATGGGCATCCTGATGCTCATCGCGGTCGCGGTCATCATCTTCCAGCTCATCACTGACATCACCTACGCCTGGCTGGACCCGCGCATCCGCTATAATTAGGGCTTCACGCGCCGGGCGCACCCAGGTGTTACCCCTGGTGCCCACGCTCTGCGTGGGCACCAGGCAGCCCTCACGCAGAGCATGGGGGCGAGCAACAGCCAGGTGTTACCCCTCGTGCCACGCTCTGCGTGGGCACCAGGCAGCCCCCACGCAGAGCATGGGGGCGAGCAACAGCCAGGCGTTCCCCTCGTGCCCACGCGGAGCGTGGGCACGAGCAAGGGTGGGTTCCCGCGTCGGCGGCGGGGTCACACTCCCTACGGCTTGCCAGGTCGCAGACGTGGTCGCCGCCGCGAGCAGTGAAAATATGCTGCGCGACCATGCTCGCGCGGGGTGTGCCACCCCGCGCCGGCGGCGGGTCACAGACCCGCCGCGAGCAGGCATAGTGAGTGGTTACGAAAGGAGCCATCTACTATGAGTGTTACAGACGAAGCGATAGCCATCGCTCCCAGGTTCGCGGCGGACGAACTGGAAGCCCCGCCGTTGACCCTGCGCCAGTTGACCTGGCGGCGCTTCCGACGGCACAAGATGGCCATGTTCGGCACGATGATGCTCGTTCTGCTGATCTTTTATTCCTTCGCCGGCGCCCTGTTCTTCACCGAGGATTACGCCAACCTGACCGACACCTCCTTGCGGCTGCAACCACCCTCGCGCGAGCATCCCTTTGGCACCGATACGGTGGGGCGCGACATCCTGGCCCGCACCATCTACGGCGGGCAGATCTCGCTACTGATCGGATTGACGGCCATGCTGGTGGAGGTGATCGTGGGCGTCTTGATCGGGGCCATCGCCGGCTACTATGGCGGCTGGCTGGACGCCTTGTTGATGCGTTTCACCGAAGCCGTATTTGTCATCCCCTCCATCTTTTTGCTCATCGTCATGGCCAAGACGTTCGGGACCGAGATACCCGACCTCAGCCTGTTGGGCCGGACCTTTAGTGGGAGCGTGATCGTGGTCGTGCTGATCATCGGGCTGACGAGCTGGATGTACCTGGCTCGCATCGTGCGCGCCCAGTTCATCTCCCTCAAGGAACGCGAGTTCATCCTGGCTGCCCGGGCCACCGGCACACCGGCCTGGCAGATCATCTGGGGCCATATCCTGCCCAACACCATGGCCCCCATCATCGTCTCGGCCACGTTGAGCATCGCCGCCGCCATCCTGTCCGAGTCGTACATCAGCTTCCTGGGCATGGGGGTGCAACCGCCGACCGCTACCTGGGGGAATATGTTGCAAACCGCCTCCTCTGACTTTACCAAGATCCAAAACGCCCCCTGGTTCTGGGTGTTTCCGGGGCTGCTAATCGTGTTGACCGTGCTGAGCATTAACTTTGTGGGGGATGGCCTGCGCGATGCCCTTGACCCGCGCAGTCGGGCGGCATAGGGAGGAGCCACATGGATAGAACGATCTTGCTGCGGGTCCAGGACCTGCGCACCCGGTTCCATACGCCGGAGGGGACGATCTATGCGGTGAACGGCATCTCCTACAAGTTGGGTGAGGGCGAAACCCTGGCCGTGGTGGGCGAGAGCGGCTGTGGCAAATCCGTCAGCATGATGTCTATCCTGGGACTGATCCCCATCCCGCCGGGCGAGATCGCCAGCGGGAGCGCGTTGTACCAGGGGCGGGACCTGCTTCAGATGACGGATGCCGAATTGGAACAGGTGCGGGGCAAAGAGATCGCCATGATCTTCCAGGACCCGATGACGGCCCTGAACCCGGTGCTGACCATCGGGCGGCAGATCACCGAGGTGTTGGAACGACACATGGGCATGAACCACCAGCAGGCCCACCTGCGCGCCGTGGAGCTTTTGGAGATGGTGGGGATCCCCAGCGCCGCCGCCCGGCTGCGAGACTATCCGCACCAGTTCTCCGGCGGTATGCGCCAGCGGGTCATGATCGCCATGGCCCTGTCTTGCCTGCCCAGCATCCTGATCGCCGATGAGCCGACCACGGCCCTGGATGTGACCATCCAGGCCCAGATCGTGGAGCTGGTCATCCGGCTGCGGGAGCAGGTGGGCCTGGCCATGATCTGGATCACCCATGACCTGGGCGTGGTGGCCGGCCTGGCCGACCGGGTGAATGTGATGTATGCCGGTTTCATCGTCGAAGAAGCCCCGGTGGACGACCTGTACGACAACCCGCGCCATCCCTACACCCTGGCCCTCCTGGCGGCCCTGCCGCGCGTGGACCGGCGGCGCGACCGGCGCCTGAAATCCATCCCCGGCGCACCTCCCAACCTGCTGGTCGAACCGCATGGCTGTCCCTTCGCTCCTCGCTGTGAATTCGTCATCGAGCGCTGCCGGGCTGAGACGCCGCCGCTAACCCCGGTGGCACCCGGTCACCAGATCGCCTGCTGGGTGGACATTGATACGGGAGCAGCACGATGAACCAGCCAGAGCACCCCCTGGTCATAGTCGAACACCTGACCAAGCACTTTCCCATCACCCGGGGCATCGTGATCCAACGCCGGGTGGGCGCGGTGCAGGCTGTGGACGACGTCTCCTTCACCATCGCCCGGGGCGAGACCCTGGGGCTGGTCGGCGAGAGCGGTTGCGGCAAGACCACCGTCGGCCGCACCATGCTCGGCCTCTACCCGGCCACCAGCGGCACCGTGCTCATTGATGGTCACAACGTGCATACCGCCAAAGGCCGCGAGCTGATGGCCGTCCGCCGCAAGGCCCAGATCATCTTTCAGGACCCCTTTGCCTCCCTCAACCCGCGTTGGACGGTCGGCGCCATCGTCAGCGAGCCGATCCGGGTGCACAAGCTCTATGGCAGTGCCCGGGAACGCGCGGAACGGGTCCAGGAGCTATTGGAACTGGTGGGGCTGAACCGTCGCCTGATCAACCGTTTCCCCCACGAGTTCTCCGGCGGGCAGCGACAACGCATCGGCATCGCCCGGGCCCTGGCCTCTGAACCACTGTTCATCGTCTGCGATGAGCCGATCTCGGCGCTGGATGTCTCGATCCAGGCCCAGGTCGTCAACCTGCTGGAAGACCTGCAAGATCGCCTGGGGCTGACTTATCTCTTTATCGCCCATGACCTGAGCATGGTGCGACACATCTGCACCCGCGTGGCGGTGATGTACCTGGGCGTGATTGTGGAGCTGGCCGACCGCAACGAGCTGTATGAGAACCCGCTGCACCCCTACACGCGCTCGCTCCTCTCGGCCGTGCCGGTTCCGGATCCCAAGGCAGCGCGCCAGCGCCAACGCATCGTCCTGGAGGGCGATGTGCCCAGCCCCATCAACCCGCCCGGCGGCTGTCGCTTCCATACGCGCTGCCCCATCGCCGTGGCCCGCTGCGCCGGGGAACGGCCGGCGTGGCGCGAACTGGGCAGCCACCACTTTGTCGCCTGCCACCGGGCCTGAGAACTTTCCAACAACCTCCGAGGGTAACGCTTTGGAAACGTTAGACATCGTGCTGGCGCGCGGCCGGATCGTGGATGGCTGTGGGAATCCCTGGTTCCGGGGCGACGTGGGCATCCGGGAGGGCCGAATCGCGCGGATCGCCCCGCCGGGGACGCTAAAAGGCCGCCGGGTCATTGACGTCGGCGACCGCCTGGTCACGCCGGGCTTTATAGACATCCACACCCATTCGGATCTCAGCCTCCTGGTGAATCGCCGGGCCGAGAGCGCAGTGCGCCAGGGCGCCACCACGCACGTCATAGGCAATTGCGGCATGTCCCCGGCCCCCATAAACGATGAACACCTGGCCGAGATGCAGAACTACTGGGGGCGCATCTCGGAGCAGCCGGAAGTCACCTGGGCCTGGCGCACCTTCGGCCAGTACCTGGCGGCCCTGGAGAGCGGCGGCCTGGCGATCAACGTCGCTTCCCTGGCCGGGCACGCCGCACTGCGCATGGCCGTCATGGGCCTCGATGCCCGCGCGCCCACCCCGGCCGAACTCGCCGGGATGGAGACACTGCTGACCGAGGCACTGGAGGCCGGTGCCTTTGGCCTGTCCACCGGCCTGGTCTATCCGCCGGGCTGCTTTGCCGCTACCGCCGAGATCATCGCCCTGTGTCACGTGGTCGCCCGCTACCACGGCCTCTATGCCTCCCACATCCGGGGCGAACGGGAGACTATCCTGGACGCCGTGGCCGAGGCCATTCACATCGGCCAGGAAGCCGGCGTGCCGGTGCAGATCTCGCACAACGCGCCCAAGTTCGGCGCGCCGTGCGACGCCACGGCCAACCTGCGACTGGTGGAAGAGGCCCGGGCCCGGGGCCAGGACGTGACTGTGGACAACGACCTGCACACCGACCTGGGGCCACCCCTGACCGGCGGCCTGCCCCAGGAGATCCAGGAACGCCCCGTCGCCAAGATCGTGGCCCTGCTCCGCGACCCGGAGGCGCGCCGCCGGATCCGGGAGGAGATCATCCTGGACCGCCGGCCCGCCTTTGGCCCGGTTGGGTTGCTCAAACACGGCCAGTGGCAGCGCATCACCATCTTGCGCGCCCCCCATAGCCCCCAGGCCGTCGGCCAGACCGTGGCGGCGCTGGCCGGCGAGCGCGGTCAGGACCCCTTTGACACCTACCTGGACCTCATCGTCGAGAACGGCCACGATGTGGAGGCCATCTTTGACTATATTGACGAGACCAATATCCGTATCCTGCTCCGCCACCCGGCGGTGATGGTCTGTTCCGACGGGCAGGCGTCTGCCCCTTACGGCTTTCTCGGTGATCCACAGACCTATTGCCCGTGCAGCTATGGCGAGTTCCCCGGCCTGCTGGAGCGATACGTGCGCGACCAGGCAGTGCTGACCCTGGAAGAGGCGGTTCGCAAGATGACCTCCTTCCCGGCCCAACGCCTGGGCCTGCTGGATCGTGGCGTGCTGCGGCCCGGCACCTGGGCCGATGTCGTCGTCCTGGACCTGGCGCGCGTCCACGACCGGGCGACCAACCTCTACCCGCACACCTACCCTTTCGAGAACTATCCCCACCGCTACCCGGAGGGGATTGACTACGTCCTGGTCAACGGTATCCTGGTCGTCGAGGAGGGAGAGCATACCGGGGCCTTGCCGGGCCAGGTCCTGCGAAAACCAGTGAAATCTGGTTGCTGCTCTGTAATACTCTAACCGCCAATTCACTACCGGACACTTTTCAATCACGAATGATGCGAATGGACGAATGACACGAATTGGTATGAAAAACATTCGTGAGATTAGGCCTCGTGCCCACGCTCCGCGTGGGCACGCACGCTCCGCGTGGGCACGCACGCCCCGCGTGGGCACGCAGCAGGCCTGGCCGCGTGCCCCGGCGTTTCGCACCCACGCAGAGCGTGGGTGCGAGCAAAAACAAGTGCAATTGGTTTGGGAGGTACTATGATGGCAGCAAAAGCCATGCCCGTCATCGAGGTGCGCGGTTCCTATCGTGAGGTGGGGCGGCAGATCGGCGAGAGCCTGCGCCCGCTGGTGCAGGCGGTCACGGCCCAATCGCACGAGGACCTGATACCGGGCGTAGGCTGGGAAGACATGCAGCGCCAGGGCCAGCTCTATCTGGTCACGAGCCGGGCGATCTACCCGCAATTCGTCACCGAGCTGGAAGGGATCGCCGAAGGGGCGAACGTGTCCTTTGAGGAGCTTTTCCTGGTCATGTGCGAGGAACTGTGGACGCCGGCCGCCTGGCGCGGTTGCACCGATTTTGCCGCCCGGGGCCGGGCCACGGTGAACGGCGCGACGCTCCTGGCCCACACCAACGACCGCCCCCCCTGGACGGAGGACGAGATGGTCATCCTCAAGGTGCAGGCCGGGGACGAACCCGAGTTCCTGGGCGTCTCCACCGGCGGCGTGGGCTACAGCGCCGGCTTTAATGCTGCCGGCATCGTCCTCACCGGCAACGAACTCGCCTGCAACGACATCCGGCCCGGTGTGCCCCGCACCCTCATCGTCCGGGCCATCCTGGCCGCCCGGCGGCTGGGCGAGGCCCTGGATGCCTGCCTGCTGCCCCAACGCGCCTCTAACTATAACAACATCATCGCCGACCCCCACGGCGAGGTCTATAGCATGGAAGGCTCGGCCACCGACTGCGAGGCCATCTACATCGCCGATGACATCCTGGCCCACGCCAATCACTATGTCAGCCCGGCCATGCGCCAGTACGAGGCCGACCGCAACACCATCGGCAACTCGATCCTGCGGCACAATCGGGCCTTGCGCCTGCTGCGCGATAACTTTGGCCGCCTGTCGCCAGAGCTGTTCCAGACGCTGCTGGCCGACCACGCCAACTACCCGGCCTCCATCTGCAAGCACGACGGCGAATCGGTCACGGTGTTCAGCATGATCGTCAACCCGGCCGAGCGGCGGGCCTGGATCGGGCACGGGCGACCCTGCCAGACGACTTATTACGAATACACCCTGGCCCCCTGGATACCGCCGGCCGACTGGCCGCGTGTATAGAACTACCCAACCTCCCGCCGGTTAACCCCCAGGAGTGGCCCCTCGTGCCCACGCTCCGCGTGGGCACGCTCCGGCGGGCACGCCGCATGATGGGGCCCAGGCCTCGTGCCCACGCTCCGCGTGGGCACGCACGCTCCGCGTGGGCACGCCCCGCGCGGGCATGCTCCGCGTAGTTACGCTGAAAGTGTCGCCGTGGCATATGCCGTGTTGAATCTGGAAACCTTGTTGCGTGTACCCCAGGTGGAGACCGACCTGGGCTTCGATGTGGGAGCCACGCGGATCGCCTTCTCCTGGAACGTCACCGGCCATTGGGAGATCTATGGCTTGCCCCTGGACGGTCAGGCAGGGCCGCAACCGCTCACCGGCTGGCCGGGGGCCAGGTTCGCGCCCCAGTGGTCGCCAGACGAGCGCCGCCTGGCCTACGTCCTGGACCGGGACGGCAGCGAGGCCTATGACATCCATGTCTACGATTGCGCCACCGGTCAGCACACCAACCTGACGCCGGATACCCCCGAGACCATCCTCCCTCACTTCCACTGGTCGCCTGACGGCCAGTGGATCGCCTTTATCTCCAACCGCGCCGGATGTTTCGACACCTACGTCATGCCCGCCTCCGGCGACCCGGCCCGGCTGATGCTCAGCACACCATACCCGGCTCAAGAGGTACGCTGGTCGCCTTGTGCACGATGGCTGGCCGTTGTCGCCCAGGCCCGGGGCCAGGAGCAGTGGACTTTTATCGTCCCGGCTGGGAGCGGAGAGGCCCACCCCATCAGGACTGACGCCGGCCCCATCTGCGCCCGGGACAGCCGATGGTCACCGGCCGGCCACCCGCGCCTGGCCTTTGCTTCCGACATCCACGGCTGGTTCAACATCGGCCTCTATGAACTGGCGACCGGCGCGATCACCTGGCTGACTGAAGGCGATGGCGACAAGGAGTCACCGGCCTGGTCCCCAGACGGCCAGAAACTGGCTTACGTCGTCCGTCACGGCTCCACTACCCGGCTGGCCCTGCTGGACCTGGACAGCGGCCACGTGGCAACCTGCCAGGTCGCGCCCGGCGTCCACCACCGCCCTACTTTTACCCCGGACGGGCGGGTCGTGCTCTTTGGCTTTGAGAGTCCCGCCCGCCCCTGTGACTTGTGGTGCCTGTCCGTGGGCGATGGCTCGTTGCGTCAGCTCACCTGGTCCCTGCCACCGGCCTTGCACGACGCACCGTTCGTCTGGCCGCAACAGGTCTGGTATCCCAGTCTGGACGGCGCGAGCGTGCCGGCCCTGCTCTATCGCTCCCCGGCCGACAGGGTTTCGCCGGCAGTGGTCTATGTACACGGCGGGCCGGATTGGCTGGCCCAGGCGGCCTGGGACCCGCTGGTGCAGCACATGGTCAGCCGGGGCTGGGCCGTGCTGGCCCCCAACTACCGGGGTTCGACCGGCTACGGGCGCGCGTGGCAACAGGCCAATCGCTTTGACCTGGGCGGCGGCGATACGCAGGACGTGGTCGCCGGCGCAGACTACCTGGTGGCACAGGGTCTCGCCGCGCCGGGCCGCGTCGCCATCACCGGTCGCAGTTGGGGCGGCTACCTGACCATGACCGCGTTGACCCGTTATCCCGACCGATGGGCCGGGGGATCGGCGGTGGCGCCATTCCTCAACTGGTTCACCGGCCACGCGCAGGCGCGGGCAGACTTGCAGCACTGGGACCGGGAGAATCTGGGCGACCCGGAGCAAAACTATGAGCGGTACTACGAGCGTTCGCCCTTTTTCTTCCTGGACCGCGTCGCCGCGCCGGTGCAACTGATCTGCGGCGCGCACGACGTGTATTGCCCGGCCAGCGAATCCATCCAGGCCCGGGACCGGTTGCTTGAGTTGGGCAAGCCCTGCGATCTGGTGCTCTACCCGGACGAGGGCCATGTCTTCCTCCAGATCGAGAACGTGGTGGATGCCGCCAGACGCCGGGTGGACTTTTTGGCGAGGGTGCTGGAAGGGTAAATCGTTACCCGATTCACACCATGCACCCGGCGATGGAGAAGGTCATCTAACGCCCTAACGCGCCTGAAATCCGTGCGTAATTAAACGCATGAGGGCACTACCCCACCCCCTACTTCGCTTCCCTTCGCCACTATGCGGTGCGGGGAGGGGAAAGAAGGCCTCGTAGGGGGTTTTTGC
>DAOTYG010000231.1:0-4204 GCA_034435155.1 Anaerolineae bacterium
CCCTCCCGCAGGTTCGGGCGCAATCTCCGCACTGAAGTGCGCCGCAATGAGCTGCTCGCTCTCTTGCCAGCCGCTTTCTAACCTGCGGGAGGGTGGCGGGTAGGTATTTACCACAAATCAGCGTTTATCCGCGTCCAGAAATCTGTCCTGGCCTATTCGGCAACAACTCTTGATGAGGAGGTCACCATGAGTAAAGAACCGCATAGTATGCGCATGCAACTTGAACCGATCGCTGGCCCCGTTTCCGGGAGGCAGGCGGGCAATGGCTTTCGCTCGTCGTCTGAGCTGCCCCCACCTGATGAGTAAGGAGGCTGGATGGTCCGAGTCGCCCTGACATATAACCTGATCCGGATAAACATGCTCAAGAACGGTCCCCTGGACCGTCTGGCCGAGTACGATAGCCCGGAGACCATCGCCGCCCTGGCTGATGCACTCCGGGCCGGCGGGCATGAGGTCATCCCCCTGGAGGCCGACGAGTGCATCGCCGAGAAGCTGAAAGCCACTCGACCCCAGATCGTGTTCAACATCGCCGAGGGGCTGCGGGGCGAGAGCCGCGAATCCCATGTCCCGGCTATCTGTGAGATGCTGGGGCTGCCCTATACTGGCTCTGGTCCCCTGACCCTGGCCCTCTGTCTCAACAAGGCCCGTACCAAAGAGATCCTCACTCTTTATGGCATATCCACCCCACCGTTCCAGGTCTTTCGGTCACCGCACCAGGAATTGAATACGCCCTTGCGCTTTCCCCTCATCGTCAAGCTGCTCCATGAGGGTTCCAGCATGGGCCTCTCCGAGCGTTCAGTGGTGGACGACGAGGCGGCGTTGCGTGACCAGGTGGCTTACCTGATCCGGACTTACGGCGAGCCGGTCCTGGTGGAGGAGTTTATCGCCGGCCGCGAGTTCACCGTGGGGGTCTTGGGGGGGAATGGGCAACCCTGGGTCCTGCCCATCATCGAGATCAAGTTCAACCGGCCCCGGGGGATCGTGCTGTTCGAGCCGGACGAGCCGGTGATCCCCCTCATCCTGCAAACGCGCGGCGTGGACCCGGAACTAGAACGCATCCTCCATACCTCCAACCATTACCCGGTCTGTCCAGCAGAGGTGGACGACAGCCTGCGCCAGCGCATCGAACAGACGGCATTGCGGGCCTTTACCGCGCTGGGCTGCCGGGACTGGTGCCGCATGGAGATGCGCCTGGGCCCAGATGACCAACTCTATGTCCTGGAGCTGAATCCCATCGCCGGCATTGACCCCAGCTACTGGTTGCCCCGGGCGGCCCAGGTCGCTGGTCTGAGCTACCAGGCGTTCGTGAACGAGATCCTGGGTTATGCGTTGGAGCGGGCGGGATTAACGTAAAACGTCAAACGTCATGCGTCAAACGTCATGCGTCATTCGTCAGATCACCAGATACCTGGTATTTGATGTATTACGTGTGACGACTGACGGCCCAGGAGACCACCATGCCTGATCATCGCCCTGACATCCGGGTTCTGCTGTCACTTATCCGTCGGCTCCACGCCCGCATTCGCGATGCCGTGGTGGAGGCGTGCGAGCGCGCGGCGTTGGAGGACATGGCCCGCGTGGTGCATGAGGCCGAGAGCGACACCATCTACGCCGTGGATCGCGTGAGCGAGGAGGTGCTGGTGGGGTTCTTTGCGCGTGAGGTGGCCCCGCTGGCCCCTCTGATCCTCATCGCCGAGGGCTTGCCCGGCGGTCAGGTGGTCTTGCCAGAGGGGATCAGAGAGGCGGCAGCAGTCTGGCGCATCATCGTGGACCCGATAGACGGGACGCGGGGGCTGATGTACCAGAAGCGCAGCGCGTGGATCCTCACCGGGGTGGCCCCCAATCGTGGCCCGGAGACCAGCCTGCAAGACATTGTCCTGGCGGTGCAGACCGAGATCCCCCTGGTCAAACAACACCTGTGCGACACGGTCTGGGCTATTCGGGGCCGGGGAGCGCAGGCGGAACGGCTCAATCGGCTGACCGGCGAGACCCGCCCGTTACGGTTGCGCCCCTCCCAGGCCCGCACCATCGCCCACGGGTTTGCCATGATCGCCCGCTTCTTTCCCCATGCCCGGGACGTGCTGGCAGCCATTGACGAAGAGGTCGTGCTGGGAGCCTTGGGGCCGGCCCCGCCGGGCCAGGCGCATTGCTTTGAGGACCAATACGTCTGCACCGGCGGCCAGCTATATGAACTGATGGCCGGCCATGACCGCTTTGTCGCCGACCTGCGGCCACTCATCCAGCCAGTGTTGATCCAACGCGGCCTGCCGCCGGGCATCTGTGCCCATTCCTATGATCTGTGTACTGAGTTGGTGGCCCGGGAACTGGGGGTCATCGTGACGG
Source organism: Anaerolineae bacterium (assembly GCA_034435155.1). Lineage (GTDB taxonomy): Bacteria > Chloroflexota > JAHJIN01 > JAHJIN01 > JAHJIN01 > DAOTYG01. Next base: position 2,344 of record DAOTYG010000231.1, read on the forward strand.
ACCCGGCCGGCGGCCCCCTCCGTGCTCCTCTATCCGTAGCGGCCGAGGTGGCCTGGGCCGGCTATGCCAACCGCCACATCCAGGCGCAGATCGAGCCGCTGCTCCAGGCCGCCTTGCGGAACCGGGGCCTGCTCCCCGGCCAGGACCCGATTCTGACCGGGGACGCTCAGGGGAGAACGGTGATCTCGTCGGGAAGGAGCAGGTAATCCAGTCCGTCCGCCAGGCGCAGGAACGTGCCGTCAGGGTTCAGGACACGCACGGCCAGGCGGTAGACGCCAGGGGGCGTGGCCGGGTTCAGGTTCACGTCCTGCTCGTCGCGCACGATCTCGCCGCTGGTCCACTGGCTGGTGGGATAGAACCGCGTGATCTGCATGGGCCGATCCAGGCTGCCGCCCCAGATACCGTTGCCGCTCAATTCCAGGTATGGGCGATAGTCGGCCTCTAACGGAGCTAACGGTTGCCAGTAGAGGGTCACATGGAGCCAGTTGCTCGGCGGATGGAAGGTATCGTCGGCCGCGCGGAGCCGGGCCATGTCCAACCGATAACCCACCAGCCGGAGCCTGGCGTCAAAGAGGGCCTCGACCGGCGTGGCCCCGGCCGGCAGGGCGTCCAGCCGATAGCGGATGGCATAGGCCCGCAGTTGCGCCCCCACGGGAAACTGCTCCGTGACTACCGGCCAGCGTCTGCTCAAATGCCCCCGCACGATATGGTTCGGGTCTACCACCTGCTCGTGACTCTCCACGAACCATACGGTGTCATACGCTTCCAGGCCCACCAACGTGGGAGCGATGGCAGCCTCGCTCTCGATGACGGCGCCAAAGGGGTGGAAGACCGGGCTGCGCCCCCCGTCTCGATGGTAATACTCAAAGGGGATACGGATATAGTCCACCACACACAGGACCGCGTCTTGCAGACCCTCGTGTTCGCGGACGTACCAGGCCAGGCTGCGCCAGTCTTCCTTGCGATAGAGGGGGTTGGCGTTCTGCCCCAGGCCGTAGAGGGAGCTGACCAGGACCGCCAGCAAGGCCAGACCGCTCAGGCAATAAGACCCAAATGCGCGCGGATGAACGCCTATTTTTTCCGTTTTATCTGCGAGAATCCGTAACTGCCTACCCACGCCGACTGAAGTCGCCCGCTTTGGGCCTTCGGCCAGCGGTTGGCCTGCGCCTACCGCTGTTTCCACGTCGGCGCAGGCCGACGCCCGGCGCCACAGGCGCCCAGAAAGGCCGATTCCCAATCGGCACACGGCGGCAGGCAGCCGGGAGTAGGTAATTACGAGAATCCGTGAAAATCCGCGTCCGAAAATGAACACGCCCCGGGCCAGCAGCAGGTAGAACGGCGGGGCAAAGGCGATGGCGTATTGCACCCCAAAGATCGGGTCACGATAGCTCAGTATCTCGATCTCAAGCAAGGGCAGGGTCAGCCAGAGGACCAGGAAGGCCAGGGCGCGGCCCTGGCCACGCCGGGGCCATAGCCCCAGCAGGAGCAGTATGATGAAAGGCGCGAGCAACAGGGCCAGACTCCAGCCCTGATCCGGCACGGCGCGCAGGCTCCAGCCTTGTAGCAGGGCCACCACCATAGCTGGCAGCGGAGTCCGGCTGGTCTCAGAGAAGGCCCTCCCGCTGATTTCCCAGGCCCGCCAGGCCCAGGGCAGATAGACCAGACCGGCCAGCGTCCAGGTGATAAGGGCTGGTCGCCAGGCCCGGTGGTGGGTGACCAGAGTGAACAGCACCTGGAAAGGTACGATGAGCGCGCCGTACAAGTGCGTATAAAGGGCAGCGACGGTGAAGAGCAGGTAGAGGAGCCACCACCCGGCCCCCCAATCCCTCCCCAGTTTGGGGGGAAGGGCTATACTCCGGCG
>DAOTYG010000232.1:0-5612 GCA_034435155.1 Anaerolineae bacterium
GTAACTACCTACCCTCCCGCAGGTTTGGGCGCAATGACCAGGCCAGACGCCGCAGACGCGCCCAGATGATCGGCTGCATCGGTTGCCAGCCCCTTTCTAACCTGCGGGAGGGTTCAGGGTAGGCAGTTACGATACGCTTTCAAGGAGACCTTTACGCGCCGGGCGTACCCCGTAGGATGAAAAATATGCTGCGCGACCATGCTCGCGTGGGGTGTGCCACCATGCGCCGGCGGCTATCTTATGATCGCGCGGGGTGTGCCCCCCGGCCTCGTGCCCACGCTCAGCGTGGGCACGAGGCAGACGAGACGGCCCTGACCGCGCGACCCGGCGTTTAGCACCCACGCAGAGCGTGGAGGCGAGCAAGCTCGTACGGGATTTGCAACCCCACCGCGAGCAGTAAGGCCGGTGGCTATTTTCGAAGGAGGTTTTACCCTGTGAAACGAGTGCTCATCGCCGAAGACGAGGCTCTGGTGCGGATGGACCTGAAAGAGAGCCTGGAGCATCTTGGTTACCTGGTGGTGGGAGAAGCCAGCGACGGCGCCAGTGCGGTCAACATGGCCCGTGAGCTGCGGCCGGATGTGGTGGTGATGGACATCAAGATGCCCCAGATGGACGGGATCGAGGCTGCCCGGCTCCTGACCCAGGAACGGATCGCCCCGGTGCTGTTGATCACGGCCTACGGCCATCACGAGCTGGTCGAGCGGGCCAAGGAGGCCGGCGTGGTGGGCTACCTGGTCAAACCCTGGAAGGAGATGGACCTGGCTCCGGCTATCGAGGTGGCCCTGGCCCGCTTTGCCGAGTTTCGCGCCCTGGAAGCCGAGATGCATGACTTGCAACAGGCTCTGGAAACCCGCAAGGTGGTAGACCGGGCCAAAGGCATCCTGATGGATACCCAGGGTCTCAGCGAGGCGGCCGCCTTTCGCAAGATCCAGAAGATGAGCATGAACACCCGCAAACCCATGAAGGAGGTGGCCGAGGCGATCATCCTGGCCCGGCAGCTAGAGATCGAGGAAGACTGATAACCGGCGGTTTACCAGCCCAACCACGGCGTGTTGGGGGTCGAGACAGCGGCAAAGGCGCCCGGTCCACACCCGGGTGCCTTTTTTGTGCCTCAGGCCGGCCAGCCTTCGTGCGCTGCCAGGCGGAGCCGCTTGATAGTCCCGACCGGCTATCTGCCCCTTTATGAATTGGGCCGGGAGAGACCCCGGCAAGCATATATTTTGAGGAGGTTTCTGATCATGAGCGAACACCATGCCTGCCAGGAACTGAACGAACGCATCGCCGCCGATGGGGTCCAATTCGTCAGCCTGCAATTTACGGACATCCCCGGCGCGGTAAAGAACGTGACGATCCCGGTGGACCGCCTGGGCGAGGCGTTGGAACGAGGAGTCTGGTTCGACGGTTCATCCATCGAGGGCTTTGCTCGCATCTATGAGACGGATATGAGGCTGTTGCCAGACCCGGCTACGTATTGTATCCTGCCCTGGGAGCCGGCCACCTGCCCGGTGGCCCGGCTCATCTGTGATGTCTATACCCCCCACGATCAGTTGTTCGAGGGCGATCCCCGGCGCGTCCTCAAACGGGTCCTGGCCGAGGCCGCGGCCCTGGGCTATCGTTTCAACGTGGGGCCAGAGTTCGAGTTCTTCTTGTTTCGCATGGATGGCGCGCCGCACATCCAGCCGGTGCCCCACGACGTGGGAGGCTACTTTGACTTTTCGCCGCGCGATACGGCGGCCCGGGTGCGTCAGGACATCTCTGTCGCCCTGAAAGCCATGGGCATCCAGGTGGAAAAGGTCCACCACGAGGTGTCTTCCGGCCAGCATGAGATTGACATCCATTACGCCGATGCCCTCACCAGTGCGGATCACGTGATCACCACCAAGTATGCCATCCGGGCCGTGGCGCAGACGCATGGCCTGTGCGCCACCTTCATGCCCAAGCCGATCTTTGGCATCAATGGTTCCGGGATGCATACCCATCAGAGTCTGTTCGATGCCGGGGGCAACAATGCCTTCTTTGCCCCAGACGATCCCTATCGCCTGAGTGCGGTGGCATATCAATTCATCGCCGGGCAACTGGCCCATGCGCCGGGCCTGGCGGCGTTGGTGGCTCCCACGGTGAACTCGTACAAACGGTTGGTCCCCGGCTATGAGGCTCCGGCCTATATCTGCTGGGGCCAGGTGAACCGTTCCGCCCTTATCCGCATTCCCCGCTATTCGCCGGGCTGGGAACAGGCCACCCGGGCCGAGTTGCGCTGCCCGGACCCCAGTTGCAATCCCTACCTGGCCTTCGCCGGGATGCTCGCTGCCGGCCTGGACGGCATCCGCCGCCGGATGACCCCGCCGCCCCCGGTGGAGGAGAACGTCTATGGCTTTGACGACAGCCGGTTGCGAGAACTCCACATTGACACCCTGCCCCGCACCCTGGGCGAGGCCCTGCTGGCCCTGGAAGCGGACGAGGTGCTGATCGCGGCGTTGGGACCAGAGGCCAGCCGTCGTTATCTGGAGGCCAAGTGGCGCGAATGGCACGAGTACAGTACCCAGGTGACGGACTGGGAACGCCGCCGGTATCTGGAGACAGCCTGATAAGTCACTGGAGTAGAGGCTTTGAAGGCTCGAGGCCAGAAAAAGCCTACCCTCCTGCAGGTTGCTCAAACCTGCGGGAGGGTAAGCAGGAATTGCGCCGTCTCAGGCGCGTCGCACCCTGAGGTTTCTACTGCCAGGTCTCGTTGTCACTGAACAGGACAAAGACCTGCCCGGTGAGGCCACTCTTGATCATCACCCCGTGCTGGAAGAGCTGGATGGTGCCGTTAACCGCCTGCTCCCTTTGCAACGGGCAGCCCAGGCGAGCGCGCACGTTCGGCTCGTTCCACCAGATCTTGCGGAACCCGCCCTGCATAGGCGCGGTGCAGCCAGTGGGCGGCAGTGGCGTAGGCGACGGATCGGCCCAACTGAAGGTGTCGTTGAACACCTGCCACCGGTGATCGTCGGTGTACAGGCTGTAGATTAGCCGCACGTCACTATACCAGAACATGCGCCCGCGCTCGAAGGGCTGCTCCACGGCCCGGATGTCTGCCCCAGCCGAGGGCAGATTGCGTTGCTGCTCGGTGGCCCAGCCCAGCCGGTCCTGGACCACCGGACTGCCGGCCCAGGAAGGCTGGAATGCCGGGCCGGGGTCATATAATCCGGCCGGCCGCACCACCGTGACCACCACACTCCGCGTTGCCACAGCCCCCTTGCTATCGCTAACGATGGCCGTGATCGTGACCGGGCCGCTCCTGGATGGCTCCCCCGGCGCGGTGTACGCGGCGCTGGCCCAGCCGGCAATGCTGCCCCGGTTCCCCTCGACGTTCCACGAGTAGCTCAAGGGGTCGCCGTCCGGGTCATACGCGCTGACGGCGAGGGCCGCGCTGCCCCCGGCCGGCACCGTCTGCGGATCGGCCGTGAAACTGGTGATGATCGGGGCATGGTTCGACGGGGGCGGGGGTGTTTGCGTGGCCGTGGGAGCGGGCGTGTCGGTGGCGCGAGGTCTGGCCTGGGCGATCTTGGCCTGGCGATCCAGCACGGTGGTCGAATAGTCTGCTATGCGGTAGCCCAGGATCGCGAAGCGAACTCCAATCTGGCAGCGCAGTCCCCCGTATAGTTCCCAGGGTGGGACACGGTGGATGTCCGCGTCAAGCCCATAGTAGGCGTTCAGGGAACCCCAGGGGCCGCTCACGCCATAGATCAGCACCGCCAGTTGAAGCCCGCCATAAGCTTCAACTCGCAGTTTGCCGGTCACCTGAGGGGGAGTGTAGCTGAAATTGTTAGTAAAGTCGGACACCGGGGTCCACCGGCCGTTCTCATACCGCAGGCCGACCGAGAGGCTGGCCTGCTGGGTCACCCCCGCCACAAAGCCCACCTGCGCTGAGCCGTCAAGCCCTACCACCACGTTTAGCACCGGCGTGAGCACCACCGGCACCGGGCCGATGAAGAACGTGATCGGTTGAAGGGGATAATAGGCTACCTGTACCTCTTTGTGGACATTGAGCAACTGCGCTTCACCTTGTACCCGCAGATTGATGCTCTCGGTGGCCCCGGTCACCAGGGCGATCTTTTGGATCTTGAACCATCGTATCCGCAACTCGAAATCCAGACGTGGCTCAAAGGCGATCTCGCCATTGGCCCGTATCTGGTCTTTGGTCGTGTTGGGATTGCCGTCCCCGTCATATAACAAGACATCGGTCAGGGTTACTACCCACCTGTCTGGAGCTGCCATCGGTGCCAGCGAGGCCAGGACCACGCCCGGTCGGGCAAAGCCGGCACGCACGTCACCGGGTTTGAGAGCACGGCTAACGCTGAGGCTGCCTTGCTCGATGGCATCCTCCAGACGGGCGGGCTGGGTCACTACGACCACGCCGTCGCCCTGCGGTTGGACCTGAGCAACCCGGCGCAAGAAACCGTCTGGGGTATGGACCGAGACGTCACCGACGATGACGTCGCCTGGTTGGAGCGACTGGAGTTGAGGGTCTGTCTTGGCAAAGGTGAAGGTCGAGCCATCCTCTGAAACGGACGCCAGGTTCAGAGGCGTTGTCCCGCTCAGCACCTTAGTGGTCTGGGGAATCAGCACCTCCTCGGCCTGCGCCGCCGCCGTCTGCACCTGCACCACCACCGGCACCGACTGCGTGGTTTGCCCTTTCGCGTTGAACGCCCGGGCCAGGATCACGTGATGGCCGGTCGTGTTGCTGCTCCACGTAGTGCTTGCCACCAGGTTGGGGGTCGGCTGCGGGCTGCTCTGCGCCACCAGGATCGTGCCGTCCACCTCCACCTCCAAACGGGTCAGACCAGCCGGGTCGTTGGCGACGGCCACGATGGGCACGGCCTGACCCGGCGACACCACCGTCCCCGCGGCCGGCTGCGCGATCTGCACGCTGGCCTGGCTCACCGCGCCTGGCTGCCCCACCGGACAGACGCAGGATAGCGCCGGCCCCAGCAACGCCCCGATGACCAACAAGGCGATGAGTTTACGGGTCATGTCTGTCCCTCCTCATGAATAGACGAATGGACTGGTTCGTCCATTCGTCCATTCGTCCATTCGTCCATTCTTAGATTCGCAGATTCGCTAGGACAGGTTGAAATCCACCGTCTTGGTGACACTGCTGCCGCTCTTGTTGTCGGCCGAGTAGATCGTGATGGTGGCGCGGCACGGCACGCCGGTCGGCCTGCCGGAGAGAAGGTAGACCATGTACCTGGTGGCGCCGACGGGCACGTTGCTCCCCAGTGAACCCGTAGGGGTAGAGCGGAAGATCGAGTTGGAGTAAGCCGGGCCATAGTAGTTGGCGCCGGTGTTGCGGTTGACCACCTGGGTCTGCGCGCACTCGATGGCGACTCCGCCGGTGTTCACGATGCGGAACGTGATCGCGCCGGTGGCCGGGTCGTAACTGTAGGCCGTGATGGTGGCGTTGATGCTGGCCCCGCCGCCGGGCAGGTCAAAATCCACCGTCTTGACGGAGCTGGCGCCGGTCTGGCCGTTGCCGGTGTAGAGGGTGATGGTGGCCCGGCAGGGCACGCCGGTGGGGTTGCCGCTGAGCTTGAAGCGCAGGTAGCGCGTCTGCCCGGCCGTCATGGACGGGT
>DAOTYG010000233.1:0-19276 GCA_034435155.1 Anaerolineae bacterium
CGGACATTTTCGCAAGTTTCATCACGAATGACCCGAATCTGGCAAATCTCACGAATGTTTTTCATACCAATTCGTGTCATTCGTCCATTCGTATCATTCGTGATTGAAAAGTGTCTGGTAGTGAATGAGGAGGTGGTAGATGAGCGTGGCACAACAACCAGTTTCGTCCGATGACCGGATCACGGCCGCCCTGGCTCACGGAGCGGTGATCCTGGGCCTGTGGGGGCTGTTGATCGCGGCCATTATCTGGGTCACCCAGAAGGAAAAATCTGCCTACGTGCGATTTCAGGCCCTGCAAGCCATGATCTACCAGATCGCGGGGCTGGTGATCCAGCTATTATCGGGCTTGCTCTGGGGACTCTGCGGGTTTGGGTTCTTCTTCCTGATGATGTTTGGCACACTGCTCAGCGTCGCCCTGGCCGAGGAGCCGTCCCCCGTGCCGCTCCCGATGTTCCTGAATATGCTTGCCCCGCTGGGGTTGTTCTGTCTGCTGATCCCTTACCTGCTGATCTGGCTGGGGTTCATCGCCTATGGGTTCTACGGGGCGTATCAGGTTTATCAGGGCCGGGATTTTCGCTATGCGGTCATCGGGGCGCGTGTGGAGTGAACTGCCGGGGGTAGCCATGCGCCTGGTCTTCATGGGCACACCTGATTTTGCCGTACCGACTTTGCGCCGGCTACTAGAGATGGCAGAGGCCGAGGTGGTGGCAGTTGTGACGCAGCCGGACCGGCCGGCTGGCCGGGGGCGCCGGATGCAGATGAGCCCGGTCAAGGAACTGGCCCTGGCCCACGGGCTGCCGGTCTGGCAACCGCCGTCGCTGCGCCCGCCAGAGGCGGTGGCCGGGTTGGCAGCATACCGGCCGGACGCCATCGTGGTGGCGGCCTTTGGGCAGATCTTGCGACCGGCGGTGCTGGACCTGCCCCCCCTGGGCTGCCTGAACGTCCATGCCAGCCTGCTGCCTCGCTGGCGAGGCGCGGCGCCCATCGCGGCGGCGCTGCTGGCCGGTGATAGGGAGACCGGCGTCACCATCATGCGCCTGGACGCCGGGCTGGACACCGGTCCCATATTGGCTCAGGCCCCCGTGCCCATCGGCGATGAGGAGACCGCCGTCGAGTTGGGCCGGCGGCTGGCGGAGTGCGGCGCAGCCTTGCTGGTGGAGACGTTGCCCCGGTGGGCGCGGGGCGAGATCGTGGCCCAGCCCCAACCGACAGAGGGCGTCACCTATGCCCCACCGGTGCGCAAGGAGGACGGTCGCGCCGACTGGTCGCTCTCCGCCGTTGAGCTGTGGCGACGCTGGCGGGCCTATCAGCCCTGGCCCGGTCTCTATACCGATTGGCAGGGGCAAAACCTAAGGCTAGTGCGGGTGCGGCCGTTACCCCAATGGCGCGGACCGGCCGCGCCGGGACAGGTTATCACCGTGCGGGAGGGCGTGGCGGTGGTCACCGGCGCGGGCGCACTGCTGCTGGAAGAGGTCCAGTTGGCCGGTAAACGAGCCATGCCCACGGCGGACTTTTGCTGCGGACGGCCGGATTTCCTGGGGACGGTGTTGGGTTCAACGCTATAACCTTCGCCGGGTATGATTACAGCCGGTGCTCCGAGCGGCGACCGTCGGGAGTGCGACCCGCGTTTCTGCCGCTAGACGGCGGTCACAGACCGCTTTTGAGCACATCCGGCTGAGCAGTCACCGTAAGGCTATAGTTTTTCAGTGCCAATCGCTGGCGTCGTGCTCGCGCCTGACCCGCTCGTAGACGGCCCGGGTGCTGGCGGCGATAGTTCGCCAGTTAAAGACCTGTCGCACCACGCGGTAGGCGTTCTCGGCACGGGCGCGGGACCAGTCCGGGTGCTGGAGGGTGTGCAGCACGCCCCAGACCAGCGAGTCCACGCTGTCCGGGTAGACAGTGATGCCGGTCTCGTGGTGCCGGACCACCTCGGTCAGGCCGCCCACGGTAGAGACCACCACCGGGCAGCGGGCAGCCATGGCCTCCAGGGCCACGATACCGAAAGGCTCGTAGAGACTGGGGAAGACGGCCACATCGGCCACCTTGAAGAGCTTATTGCGGTCGTCGTCAGAGATAAAACCGGGGAAGTAGACTTTGTCGCCCAGGCCCAACTCGCCGGCCCGGGCCATGAGGGCGTCACGCATGGGGCCGGTGCCGGCCAGCACGAACTTGGCCGCCGGGTATTGGGCCAGGATGCGCGGTGCCGCCTCGATGAGAAGATGGTGGCCCTTCTCCTGGACCATGCGCCCTACCATAAAGACGATGTGTTCTTCTGGCAGGGCATAACCGGCACGGAAATCGGTCAGGTCCAGGCCATCCAGGGCATCGAAAGGCCGGGTATCCACGCCGTTGGGGATCACGTCCAACTTGTCGTGCGGGGCATGAAAGATCTGCGCCACCTCGTGCGCCATGTACTGGCTGCACAGGATCACCCGCCAGGCCTCAAAGCTGAGCCACCATTCCACGTTGTGGATGGCTTTGCTCATCTCCGTGGGCAAAGTCCCGCGCCCGCGGCCGTATTCGGTGGCGTGGATGGTGGCGATGAGGGGGATCTTGTAGGCGTTCTTGAGGGCCACCCCGGCAAAGGCTACCAGCCAGTCGTGGGCGTGGATGAGGTCGAAGCGACCCAGTTGGTCAATCATGGCCCGGCCCTTTTGCTCCATCGTCAGGTTGGTGCGCCAGGCCCCGGCGAAAAAGTCCGGGAAATCGGCGTAAGGCGGCTCCACGCGGATCACGGTGGCCGTGGCGCCCACGTCCTCGGGCGCGCCGCTGGCCGATGACAGCCTATCCCCGCGCGTCGCCAGGCGGCTCACCCGCTCCCCGCGCACGTCGGAGAATAACAACTCCGCCACCACCTCATTCACCGGCCCACCGGCCCAGCGCGGTGTCAGCAGGCAGATGTCCACCCCCTGCTCGGTGAGGGCCGGCACCAGCTCCGTGACGTGTTTGCCCAACCCACCTACGCTGTGGGGCGGATACTCCCAGGATAACATCAGCACGCGCATCCCCACCTCCAGTTACCAGCAACCGGCTATCAGCTTCCAATCGTCACCTGATCCACCACGCCCACCACCACGGCCCGAACCGGGGCATCCTCCCAGTTCAGCACCTGCCGGGCGCTGTTGCCCTCGTCCAGCACCAGCACCGTATCGCCCACGCCAGCCTGCACCGCGTCCACGGCGATCCAGTAGGCCCCATCAGCCCGGCCCTCCGGCGTCAGCCGCTCCACCACGAGTAACTTGCGCGCCACCAGGGCGGGGTCCTTGATGGTCGCCACCACCGTGCCACTGACACGACCGATGTACATTCCTCACCTCCAAGATACATGATGCATGATACATGATGCATGATGCATGATGCATGATAAGGATACGTGCATCCTGTATCCTGTATCCTGAACACACGTTTCCACAACGGCGGAACGATCAGCAAGCCGATCACGATGATCACGCCGATGACCGACAGCGTATCGCCAGCTAAACGGGCCGGGGATTCCAGCAGACGCACGGTCACGACGTGTTCGCCGGCCGGCACGTGCACCACGATGAGGCCGTCCGGGTCGCTGATATAGACCGGTGCCGGCTGCCCGTCCACCCAGGCCGACCAGCCGGGAAAGTATTGCGTGTAGACCAGGAGCGCGGTGCCGGCCGGTGATTGGACCCGGAAATCCGCGCTGTGACCGCCCACCCGCAGCGTCTCCGCCGCGCCCTCCCCATCCAACGCCCGGCCCTTGACCAGCGGTTCCTCCGCCAGGTACTGCGCCACCATCGGCGAGGTGGTGGGCTTGGCCGTGGTCCAACGCATGGTCCCCAATATCTCGCGGTGCGATAACTGAAACTCGATGAGGGTCTTGGGAGTGATGGGGACGGCCGGCGTCCACTGGGGCACGATGTACGGCGTGCTGGCGAGCACGATCACCAGGGCAAGGGGAGCAAGTTTGGGCAGGATTTTCGCTTCGCTCGCCTCCTCTTCTCTCCCTGATTTCGGGAGAGGGAAGTGGCTGGGGAGAGAAGTGAGGGCTGCCCCGGCCAGGAACGCCAGGGTCAGCGAGGACAGGGTCAGCAAGCGCCAGGGGAACTGCACCGTGAAGGCCAGCGAGCCGGCCAGTTCCCACAGTGGGGCAGAGACGGCCGTCATCGAGAGCAAGAGCGCGATAGTGGCCCCGGCGAAAAAGGCGGTCTGGACGCGGGCCGGGCCGCGCAGCCGGGGCAAGGTCCAAAGCGACAAAATCCCCAGCACCACGCCGACGACACCCAGTTGGTAGCTCATGTCGTCGTAATGCCCCTCGCCGGCATACCCATAGCCCCAGAATGGCGAGAAGAACTGGTCGAGATAGACAAAGAACCGTCGCCAGTCAGCCCGGGCCACGATGAACTCGCTCTGGTCAATGGCTGTGGTGCCTTCCAGCATGGAGAGCCAGAAGACGGCGCTGAGGATCAGGGCCAACAGCAGGGCGAAGGTCAACCGGGCCGAGGCCGACAGGAAGCAGGCCAGGCCGGCCGATGACCCGCCGGCCCGCCATTCTCGCCAGGAGCGATACCCCACCAGGAAGACGAGATAGGCCCCCAGGAATGCGGTGAACATCACCAGCGCGGCCATGTGGGTCAGCAGGACCAGGCCATAAGCGAGGGCCGCCAGAGCCACGTTTCGAGGGCCGCCCCACTCCACCAGGTCGTGGAAAGCCCCCAACGCCCACGGGAACAGGGCAAAGGCGGTGAACTCGGCCAGCGCGCCCCGCACATAGATGTCGGCCAGGTGGTAGGGAGCCAGCATGTAGACCAGGGCGGCGATGAGCGCGCCCCCGGAACCAAGCCACCGCCGGGCAAACCGGTACATCGTCAGGCCGGAGAACAGAAACCCCAGGGCATAGACGCCCTTGACCGCGTCAATAAAGCCCAGACCCAGCAGGTGCAGGATTTCCCCCACGATGAACGCCAGCGGGGGGTAGAGCACAAAGACGCAGTAGCCGTAGCCATAGTTGCTGTCGTTGCTCCAGCGGGGTGGGATGCCTCCATCGCGCACGTCCTGGTCAAACTGCATGAGGAAATAGACGCTGTGGCGGGCGTCGTGGGCCTCCAGGAAAAAGTTGGGCGAGAGGAGGGCCGCCGACGCCAGGAGCGCAGCGCAGACGATCAGGATCAGGTTGGGGTCGAGGTGGGGTCTGGGGATGGTCATGCGTCAAAAGTGAAACGTAAAACGTGATGCGTGATGGGTCTATTATAGCACAGGTGGACGGATGTACCAAGTCGGTGGCGGGACCGTAACGATTATATGAACCGGAGTGGAGCCTTCAGGCGGGTTTTGCGGGTGAAGACCAGCTAAAGCTTCGACTCCAGGCGCGAGATCTGTCCCCGATATGGAACGCTCACGGTGGGCCGAATGCTTCCTGCTTTCTTGCTTGGGGGTGCCCGGCCAAACTCCACATGTCGAGTTGGACAACTCACGGCGGCGAGTGGGCAAACCTGTCTGCACCTCTCGACGCATCACGGCTCCCCAATACCGAATGGGAAACTCGTCTGGTGCACGCTGTGCAGGCCGCGCTGGCGTCAGCGCACTGTGACCACCTGTGACAGGAATACCCGGTCCCCTATGGGCTTCATCTCTGTATCCAGCACGTGCAGGCGGGTCATGGTGGCCGCGTCGTACAGGCCGACCTCCAGGCGATAGGTGCCCGATGGGGCGTCCGCGTTGACCGTGAACACATAGACATCGCCAGCAATGATCTCGCCCTCGCGCCAGGTAGTGGTGGGCCGGGTGCCGTAGATGGGCTGGGCGTCGGCCTGGCCGTGGATGCGCTCCCCGGCGTCCAGCAGGTGCACGAACACGGTGTAATCCGTGGTCATGCGTCTCACGCACTGCCAGCGCAACGTGACCCGCAGCTCGTCGCCGGGGGACAACGCGGTGGGTGTGGCCTCGGCAGCCAACAACAGCACCTGGTCGTTGAAATTAGCCAGGCCGGCATCCGGCCCGGCGGCGATGTTCAGACTCGCCAGGGGCAAACGGTCCGTTGGTGGAGCCAGCCAGCCCGGTCGAACCGCCCCCTCGCGCCAGCCCAGCCAGAGTTGGCCGGGGCCGGTGAAGGATGGCGGCACTGAAACCGTTAAAGTCTCCGGCCAGACTGCATCCGCTATCCCCTGGGACCAGGCCGACGCGACAGTCTCTTCCCACGACCCGGTCTCCCCTGTCCACCGAATAGTGTACTGCACATCGCCGGTCAGCGAGCCGAGGGCGCGCCAATAGAGCGTGAGCCGAACGCGGCCGCCGGGTCGGGCTGTCTCATCCTGGTCGTAGCCCATGAGTAGCCGGGGACCGAACCGGGCGCGGGCCAGGTGACCCGGCTGCCCAATCAGCGGGGCGATGATCTCGGTATCCAACGTCACCGCATCGCCGCCGGTGGACGCTGGCAAGCCCTCCCTGGCGAAGGGCGACACCAGGCGCACCTGCACCCGGTACTCACCCGGCGGGATACCCGGCGGCACGGTCAACTCGTGATAGTCCGGCACGATGCTCCCGACCGGCCAGGCCGTGGTGGGGTAGAGGCCGTCCACCGGCGGGCGCCCCGACTCCTCGGCCCAGACCCGGCCGTTTTCGTCCACCAGGCGCAGGCACGGGTGGATGTTCTGGCCGATGGGAGCGGATGCCTGCCAGTAAAACGTAAAACGTAAAACGTGTTGCGACCCTTGACGTTCGACGTTTGACTTTTGACGGGCGAAACCCACCAGACGAATGGATTGGTTGAAGGTAACGTCGGCGGGATGCTCGATGGGCGGAACGGTGGTCAGGGGCGATGGCGAGACTTCCACCAGCGGACCGACGGAGCGCAGGGCGTAGATGTTTTCCAGGCCGGTCACGAACCGGGCCAGATAGACCGGTCGGCCGGTCGCTAACGCCTGGGCGATGATCTCCCGGGCCTGGGCTTCCGTGTCCGGCATGATGATCTCCAGGTCGGGGCGCCGGCCGGCGCCCTGGGCCAGGTAGCGCAGCGGGGCCAGCCGGTGCACGTCGCAGATGATCACGGCGTTCGACCCGATGGGATACGACAGGGCGCGCTCGCCCCATTCCTGCGCCGCCGTATCGCCGCTGCGGTCCACGGCCGGCAGGTTGGCCCAGATGAGGGTCAGGGGGAGCAACGCGGCGACGGTCAACCCCAGCACTTGCAGGGGGTCTCTCCAGCGGGGCGCCCTGGTCAATACCCGCATCAAGCCGACCAGCCCGCACCCGATCCACAGGGCCAGCACCAGGTGGGCCGGGATAAAGAACACGCTCACGTCCGGCACAAAGTAGGCCAGCCCAAAGGCCACCGTGGCGACGTAGAGCAGGCCGGTGAGGACCCCGGCCCGGGGCCGACGCGCCAGCAACCAGCCCGCCCCGCTGACGGCCAGGGCCAGGCCGGCCGGCCCGAACTGTTCGCCGGCCAGGCGAAGGTAGATGGCCCAGCGGTCCGGGGCCAGGATACCGTCCAGGCGCAGGGCCGGGGCATAGCCTCTGGCGAACACCAGGAACTCGAACTGCTCCCACGTCATGGGTTGACCGCCGTGAAGGGCCGGCCAGCGCAGCGGGAAATAGGCATAAAGGGCCAAGGGCAGCAGGAACAGCCCCAACGCCGGCAGCCAGGCCCGGGGCCGCCGCACGATCCGCCAGTCCGTCCACCACACGTAAACCAGCACCGCCGGGACCAAAAGTACAACAGTGCGATGATGTGCTAACCCCAACCCTATACAACCCGCTGCCAGCCACAAGTCGGCCGTCGGCGGTTGGGGTCCTTCAGACCAGCGCAGCACCAGATACACGGTCAGTGCAACCAGCAGCGTGCCCAGGGCGTAGATCTCGGCCATCACACACTGCGCCCACCAGGTGGGAGTGGTGGCGAAGGTCAGGGCAGCGAGGGTAGCTACGGCCCACTCACCTTTCCCCCTGACCCCCTCCTCTCTCCCAGATTTGGGAGAGGGGAGGGGGAACAGGGGTGAGGTGAGGGTCTTTTCCACGATGAGGTAGACCACGCCCACGGTCAACGCGCCACAGAGGGCAGAGAGCAGGTTGGCGCGCCAGGCCACCTCGCCCAGGGGCAGGCGGGTGAACAGCCAGCCCAGGAGCGTGTAGAGGGGATAGCCGGTGGGGTGGGCGATCCCCAATGTGGGCAGCACGGTCTGGAACTCGGCGGCATCGCCCACGACCACGCCGGGGGCCAGGGTGCGCAGGTAGAGGAGGAAGGCGATGAGGATCACGCCTGGGAGCGCGAAGCGTGAAACGTGAAACGTAAAGCGTGAAACGTAAAACGTGGAGCACAAGAGCAGGCTGCCGGCGAGCAGCGTCCACGCCTGGACGGGGTTCACGGTGGGCTGGACCACATAGACACCCAGGAGAGCCAGGGGCAGGAGCGGCGTCACGTCCGGCCGGGTCCGGGTCAGGCGATGGGTCATCAGCCAGGCGATCACCAGGAGCAACGCCGTCAGCAGCGCCAGCACCGCCGCCCCAGCCGGCTCATACAGGGCCATGAACAGCCCCGGCCATTCCTCTGCCAGGAGGCGTGCGGCAAACAGCCCGGCCACCAGCCCCAGAACCATTGCCACCGCGATATGTCGCCGGGCGATGTGCAAAGACACGGGGTATCCTCCATAGTCCACAGTCCGCAGTCCTCAGTCCGCAGTCACGCCGGAGGGGACTCATGGTTCTGGGGTTCGGTGTGTAGCGTGGGCATCTGGCTGGCGGAACACGACAGCTAATCGGGAATGCAACGAATGGCTGCCAGGGCGATTCGTTGGTTTCCCATTAGTTGTTGGGGACCCGGGCGGGCAAGCAGCGAGACCGCCGGCGCGGGGCCGGCGGCCGGGAGCAAACGGGGAGTTTGGAACACGAAAGCCACGACAGGGCGCGAAAGGCACGAAGGGCAGGCCCCCTTTCGTGCATTTCGCGGCCCTTTCGCGGAGTTCGCGGTCCAGTTCCCCGCTGGCCCCCGCCACGAGTTGATCACTGGAAATCGCCGTGATAGATTCATCGAGCAAACAGGATACCGAGGCCAGGTAACTGTCGCAACCGAGGGGGGCTTTCTGGGGCCAGGGCCAGTGTCATCCCCAGGACGACGAGAAGGTTTGTCGCCAAGAAAAAGAGGGCCTCTTCCACCGGCAGCACACCGCCCAGGTACAGCCCCAGGATGCGGTCCGGGTTGATGGTCCATGTGCCGGAGCCGATAGCCAGGTCGTCCACCAGCCACAGGTAGAGCGTGGTCGGCACAACGCCCAACAGCACCAGCCGGCCATGCCGCCAGAGGATGTCGGCGCCAAAGGCCAGTTGCAGACCGATGGGCGGCACGGCCCAGACCAGGATGAGGGCCAGATACCAGCCCGGCATCCACCCGGCCACGAGCACGCCCAGGCTGATGAACCAAAGCGGGATCGAGATCGCCACCGTGATCCAGCGCAGACAGCCGTGCAGCACGACCGGTTGCGCCGGGGGCCACAGCCGCCGCATCCAGAACAACAGCCACAGCCCGGCCAGCAACGTCTGCACCACAAAGAACGTGTATTCCTCGATGGGCACCCAACCCAGGGTAATCCCGGTGACCAGGGCCGGGGCATACCACCACACGCGCGTGGCTACCAGATAGTTATCCCACGGCGTGGAGTAGGCCAGGGCGATGAGCACGTGGGCCAGGAGCACGGCCCAGGCCAGCCGGGACGAGGCCCGGCCTCGCCGCGCATCGTATACAGTCGCCATTGCCAGCACTGCCAGCGGGACGCCGATGAAGGCGATGAGCACGCCGAAATACGTCATAGCCTGGCCCTCCGGGCGCGGCGCCAGATTCCCGGCAGCCGGCGCAGCTTGCCCCACGCGCTGATATGGGCGCGTCGGCTGAATACATCCCCATCGTGAGCCTCGATGTCGTCCAGGATGGCCTGATATAGTTCGGCGGCGGCCTGGATCGCCAGCCGGCCATCCTGGTGCAGCAGGGCGATGCCCGGCAAAGCCTCGGTATAAAGCTGGCGCGCCCGCTGGATCTGAAAGCGCATCAGGGCCTGCCAGCCGGCGGTCAACCGCCCGGCGGCTATGTCGGCCTCGCGCACGCCGAAAGCGACCAGCTCGTCTTGCGGCAGATACAGGCGGCCGGCCGCCCAGTCTTCGCCTACGTCGCGCAGGATGTTGGTGAGCTGCAGGGCCACGCCCAGCTTGACGGCGTAGCGCACCGCTTCCTGCCCGACGAACCCGATGATGTGCATGGTCATCAGGCCCACGGTGGAGGCCACGCCATAGGCATAGGCGGCCAGGTCGTCAAAGGTGGGATAGCGCGCCACACGGAGGTCCCGGGCCACGCCGTCTAACAACTGCTGGGCGTACTCGACCGGGATGCGATAGCGGGCCCGGGTATCGGCCCAGGCCAGGGGCACCGGGTCATCCGCTGCGGGGTGGTCAGCCAATGCCCGCTGACGCCAGACCTCCAGGCTGGCGAGCGGGTCGCCCCCGGCCCGGTCCACCAGATCATCGCTGACCCGACAGAAGGCATACAAGGCCCGGGCCGCCTGCCGCTTGGCCGGCGGCAATAAACCGGAAGCCAGATAGAAGGTCTTGCTATGCTCCCGGGTGATGGCGGCACAGGTGGCATAGGCCCGCTCCAACGCTGTCGGCCCGACCTGGATAGAGACTGGCGGATCGTCGCGTTGCAACGGCCCCAGGGCCAGAGCCAGCAGCCGCCGCTCCCAGGGATAGGTGACGCTGGTCAATCCACGCTCCATATCATAGGGCGGCTTTCCTCAGCCGCCGCCTCCATATCGTAGGGCGGCTTTCCTCAGCCGCCGCCGTGGGGACAGGTATGGAGACCTGCCCCCACAGCATTATCAATGGCGGTTGAAACCGCGCCTGAGGGGCGTAAACATTCACTCACCCTCCCGCAGGTTCGTGCGTTTTCGCGGACACGCCGGTGGGCGGCAAGCAGACGGGAAACACGGTTCCCAGCAACCTGCGGGAGGGCAGGCCAGGCAATTACGATCACTGCTCTCTCAGGATGCGCTCCGTGACCAGTTTGGCGGATAGGAGCACGATGGGCACGCCAGTGCCCGGGTGAGTGCTGGCCCCCACAAAGTACAGGTTGCCGTAGCGGGCGTGGCGGTTGTGGGGCCGCAGGTAGCCGATCTGAGTAAAGTTGTGGCTCAGGCCAAAGGCCGCGCCCTTGGCCAGGTTCCAGATGCGCAGATAGTCCGGCGGCGTGAACGTGGCCTCAAAGACGATGCGCTCCTCGATGTCGTTCAGGCCCAGGCGGGCCAGACGTTTGAGCACGGACCGGCGCGCCCGCTGCTGGAGGGCCGGCCAGTCCTGCTGTTGTGTTTCGTCTATATGGCCGGTGGGAACCAGGACCATGAGGGCGTCGCCGTCGGCCGGAGCAAAGGTGGGCACGGTGCGCACCGGGGCATGGATGTAGAACGACGGTTCCTCCGGCAGCGAGTGAGTATAGAATATCTCGTGGAACGATTCTTTATAGCGGTGGTCGGACAAAAATACGTTATGGTGTATCAGTTTGTCCGTCCGCTCGCCCTTGAGGCCCCAATAGAACATGAGCGTGGCGGAAGTGAACCTCCTGGCGTTCACTCTGGCAGCCGTGCCGTCATCCGGTAGCAGGTGGGCATAGGCCCAGGGCAGGTCCGCGTTGACGATGAGCAGGTCGGCCGGGAGTTGCTCCCCGCTTTCCAGGGTGACGCCGGTGACGCGCTGGCCGTCCACATTGATGCGTGTGACCGGTGTGTTATACTGGAAGCGTGCCCCCAGCCCTTCGGCGATGCCGACCAGGCTGGTGACAATGGAGTACATGCCGCCACGCGGATACCATACCCCCTCGGCCAGTTCGGTGTATTGCAGCAGGGTGAAGGTGGCCGGCGCGTCAAAGGGGCTGAGCCCCAGGTACATGTTCTGGAACGAGAGGGCCGCCCGCAGGCGCGGCGATCTAAAGTAGCCAGACACGTCCGCATAGTGCTTTTGCAGGGCCTTGAGCTGGAACAGCAGGGGCAGGTTGGCCGGGCTGAAGAACTCCAGCAGGCTGTAAAAATTGCGGCCCACGAACCGGTCAAGGGAGAGCGTATAGTGCCGGTACCCCTCGGCAACAAACTTCAAGTACGCCTCGAAGGAGCCTGGCTCCAGGGTCTCCAGTTGCTCACGCATGTGCAGGAGATCGCCGGTCAGCTCCAGACTGCTCCCATCGTGAAAATGCACGCGGTAGGTGGGGTCCACCCGGGCCAGGTCCAGATAGTCCTCCATACGCTCGCCCAGGTCCCGATAAGTGGCGGCATACGTGTCGGGCATCAGAAATAGCGATGGCCCGGTGTCAAAGGTATAACCTCCCTCCTGGATGAGGGAGGCCCGGCCGCCTGGCCGGTCGTTCTTTTCCAGCACGGTCACGGCGTAGCCGCGTTGCGCCAGCCGGGCAGCGGTGGCGATCCCGCCGATCCCGGCGCCGATGATGATGGTTTTTTTCATGCAGCTTCTCCTTTCCAGGTACACCCGCGCTTAAATTCTGACATCCGTGCGTATTAAAAGCATTAGAGCACTGCCCCGCTTACCAGTTCGTGTCCCTTCGTCGCTGCGCTGTGCGGGAAGGGGAAAGAATGCCTGGTAGGGGTTTTGCGGCGGCTTTGCCGCCGCAAAACCCCCAGAAAGGCTTTCTCCTCCCTTGTTCCCTCCCTGACAGAAGTTATGCACGGATGTCAGTTAAATTCGCCCCCTGTTTGTTTGAACTTTGGCTCTGGAGGCCAAAAGTTGGCCTTATCCGGCACTATCACGCCAGGCCAGGCTCACGCCGGGTTTGGAAACCCGCGTCGGCCGAACCCACCGCGAGCAGCCGGGCCTGACCACGGGGGGCCACTTACTATCGCCGGCTGGGAGCACCTGGCACCGCTATCGTCTCCAGAAGCTCCTGGATCACGTGCCGGCTCTCCACGTTCTTGAGGCGAGCTGAGGGGCTGATGATGAGCCGATGGGCCAGCGTGACCACGGCCAGGGCCTTGATGTCATCTGGGATGACATAATCCCGGCCCTGAATGGCGGCGAGAGCCTGGCTGGTTTTGTAGAGGGCCAGGCTACCCCGTGGGCTGGCTCCCAGGTAGATGTCCCCGTGATGGCGAGTGGCGTCTACCAGATTGACGATGTATTCCTTGATCGGATCGGCGATGTAGATGTCTTTGACCTCTTGCTGGGCCGCCAACAGCTCCTCGGCGGTAACGACCTGCTCCAACGTCTCGATGGGATGGACCCGCCGTTGAGCATCCATGATGGTGATCTCTTCGCTTTTCCGGGGATAGCCCAGGCTGATACGCATCAGGAACCGGTCTAACTGGGCCTCTGGCAGGGGGAATGTTCCTTCGTACTCGATGGGGTTCTGGGTGGCGAGCACTTGAAACGGCTCCGGCATGGCATAGGTAACGCCGTCTACGGTCACCTGGCGTTCTTCCATCGCCTCCAGCAGGGCCGATTGGGTCTTGGGTGTGGCGCGGTTGATCTCATCGGTGAGGACGATCTGGGCCATCACCGGGCCGGGTCGGAACTCGAACTCGCGGGTCTTTTGGTTGAACACGCTGACGCCGGTCACGTCGGAGGGCAGCATATCGGGGGTGAACTGGATACGCCGGAAAGTACACCCCACGCTCCGGGCCAGGCTCTTGGCCAACATGGTCTTGCCCACACCGGGGATGTCCTCGATCAGGATATGCCCCCGACAGATGAGGGCGATGGTGGCCAGTTGCACTTCCCAGGATTTGCCCACGATGACTTGATTGACATTGTCGGTGATGCGCCGGGCTACGTCTTGTACTTTGGTCACTTGTGTCTCCTATAAGGTCTGATATGCCTGTTCTGCCCGGTGGACCAGCACATCCCAGGCAAAGTGTGTCCAGATGCGATGGCGGGCGGCCGCGCCCAACAACCGACGCCGTTCCACGTCGCGCAGCAGGGTTACCACTGCTTCGGCCAGGGCCTCCACATCGCCACTGGGGACCAATATCCCGCTCTCGCCGTCCACAATGTATTCGGCCACCTGGCCCACCCTCTCAGCGACCACCGGCCGACCAGCGGCCATGAGGTCTATCAGCTTAACCGGGCACTTGGTCCGGTTCAGCAGGGTGTCATCCATGGGATAAAGGGCCACGTCACCGGCGGCCAGATAGTGTGGCACGGCTGGAGCCTCCACCCAGCCGACGAACACGGCCCGCTCAGCCAACCCTTGCGCGCGCAGTTGGTCCGCAAACGCCCGCTCCTCGCCGGTCAAGCCCCGCCCCACCACCAGCAGCCGGGTCTGCGGCTCCGCCTGTACCACCCGGGCCAGTACCGTCCCGACCCGGGCCGGGTCAAACTCGAAAAAGCGCGTATACAGGAGCACCACCGGCCCGGCGCCCAGACCGTGCCGCTCGCGGATGGCGGCCCCGTCTGGGGTCGGCCAATCGGCCTGCCAGCCGGCGCCGTTGGGCAGGTAATGGACACGCGCCGGCGGCACCCCCAGGGCCAGCACCATGTCCACCAGGGTCCGGCTGGCGGCCGTCACGGCATCGGCATGACGCAACAACCACGGCTCTTGCCAGCGGAATACCAGGCGTTGGGCCAGGTTGTAGGAGCCACGTTCGTCCCAGCCGCCGGGACCTTCCCAGTCATCGGTATCCACCACCAGTCGGACGCGCGTCAGGCCCAGCTTGCGCCCCAGCCAATAGATCAATAACACCAGGCCGCCATAGCCCTTGGGTTTGCAGCAGTGGATCACAGCCGGCCGCCAGGCGAGCACCGCGCGCAGCAACCGCCAGGTGATGAGGGCGTCACGGAGGACGGGGATGGCCGGCGGCAAGGCGACATAGATCACCGGCACACCATCCCGCTCCTCGACACGCCCGGCATCGGCCGGCCAGTCCCAGGGAGGGACGACCAACAGGGCCTGGTAACCTCGACCACAGCGCACCAGGGCCTGGGCCAACGGCAAGGCCCGGCCGCTCATCGTGCCCTTGGGCCGCATCCCGAACGTGCCCACGAAGGCGATCCGCACGTCTGACTATACCGTTTCTGGGCCACTATGGTTCACTGTCGGCAAACCCGTTCATAAACCTGGACGATGCGTCGGCCCGCCTCGGCCCAGGTAAAGTCTCGTTCCGCGCGGGCGCGCAAGGCCCGGGCCTGGGCCTGCGCCGTTGCCGGGTCATCTACCACCCGGCTGATGGCCTCGGCCAGGGCCACCGGGTTGCCAACCTGAGCATATACGCCGTGTTCCCCCAGGAACTCCCGGCTGACCGGCGTCTCAAAGGCCACTGTGGGCAGGCCCATAGCCATATAATTCAGCAGCTTGCCGCTGCCCTCGCTATCAGAGATCTTGGGCGAGACAGCCACATCCCCCAGGGCCAGGTAGCGTGGCGCAGCGGGATAGGGTATCCGGCCGGTGAAAGTAGTATAGGCTCCCAGACCCATCTGCACCGCCAGGCCGCGATAATAATCCTCACCCGGATAGCCCATGATCAGGAAATGCAGATCATCCCGGCCACCAGCCACGATCAGGTGACGCGCGGCCTCCAGGAGCAAAGTCGTCCCCTGGTATTCAGCCAGCAGACCCAGATAGACCACCACCTGACGGTGGGGCGGGATGCCCAATTCCGCTTTCAAGGCCCTCACCGGGGCCTCCTGATCCACCAGCCAGCGGGGGACAAAGACCTCGGCATTCACGCAGTCCGGGATGACGTGGATACGGTCGGCGGGACAACGAAATTCGCATTGCAGCAAGTGGGCGGCATGATGGGAACTGGTGATGATGGCTCTGGGCAAGCGGTCAATGGTGTCTTCCAGCCGGCGCATCGGCTGGAAAAACGGCCCGTCGCGGCGGAGAAAGCGGTGGTCTACCATCTCACTAACCAGGCTGCCCTGGAAATCAAAAACCACCGGCACACGGCGGGTCAGACCGGCGGCCCATCCCAGGAGGGCCCCCTCGTGCAGGTGCGCGTGGATCACATCCGGCCGCACTGCCCAGACGGCTCGCAGGCAGGTGAAAGCCAGGAACACGTCTATGGCGATCTTTTGCCGCGAGGACCCGATATTGACGTCTTTCTGGAACGGCAAGGGCAAGGTCCGGCGAATCTCCAGCCCGTCTATATCATGGCCGTTATTATAGGTGCAGATGGTGACCCGATGCCCCTGCTGGCGCAGAATCCGGGCTTCCTCCAGGATACGCACATGGCAGCCATAGTCGGCGAAGAAGGAGGTGGGGGCGATCTTGAGGATACGGTATGGCCGTTCTGAAGTCATATTCCTTCGGGTTTCGGCTTGAAATTGACCAGCGAATGATCCAATTATAGCACGGGGGAAGCTAAAAGACAAACCATAGCCCCCGGCCAGGCCATTTGACGCCGGCCTTGGCCGCTGGTATAATCCCCCAGCCATCGCTCATTACAAGGAGGACTCATGACCAGGCGAGCCAGAGTCGCTGTGCTGCGCACGCAGCCGGAGACCGTGTTACAAGACTATGACCGTCTGTTAGATCTGGCCGGGGTGCAAGAGGCCCTGGACCCCCAGGCCACCACCATTCTCAAGGATAACATCTCCTGGCACTATCCCATGCCCAGCGCCAACACCACCCCCTGGCAATTAGAGGGCACGATCCTGGCCCTACGTCAGCGCGGCTATACCGATCTATCCTGCGTGCAGAACCAGACAGTGGTGATTGACGCTTTCAAAGGCGAGGACCTGAACAACTATGTGCCCATCTTCAAGCATTACGGCATCCCGGTCCTGTACAACTTCAAGCCCCAGGATATGACCTGGGTCCCCTACAAACCCCAGGCCCAGATGCTGGCCCTGGACCACATTTACCCGGCAGGTATCCGCATCCCGGATTACTTTTTCGGCAAGAACATTGTTCATTTGCCCACGGTTAAATGCCATATCTACACGACGACGACCGGCGCGATGAAGAACGCCTTCGGCGGGTTGCTGGCGACGCATCGGCACTATACCCATACCTGGATCCACGAGACCCTGGTGGACCTGCTGGCGATCCAGAAAGAGATCCACCGGGGCATCTTCGCCGTGATGGACGGGACCACGGCCGGCGATGGCCCCGGCCCGCGTACCATGCGCCCGGTGGTCAAAAACGTCATCCTGGCCAGCGCCGACCAGACCGCCATTGACGCTGTGGCGGCAGCCATGATGGGCTTTGATCCCTTGAGCATCCCCTATATCCGCCTGGCCCACGAGCGGGGCCTGGGCGTGGGTGACCTGGCCGAGATCGAGATCGTGGGTGACCCGGATGCCGCCGACGAACGGTGGGGCTTTCAAGTCGGGATGTCGTTCCACCGCTTCCTGGGCTGGCTGGGCTGGTATGGCCCCACCCGGTTCCTGCAAAAGCTCGTCTTTCGCACGCCGCTGGTCAATATCCCCATCTTTATCAGCGAGTTCAACCACGATTACATCCACTGGCCTCTCAAGGAGAGCAAGGTCTACGCCCGGTGGCGCGCCGAGACCCCGTGGGGACAATTGTTCGCCCGCTACCAGCGCCAGGGCCATGTGGGACAATAGACCGGCCACCACCGCCGGGCAAAGAGCCACCAGCACTGAGCCACCGATGAAAGCAACCTATGGCCTGGACTGCTACCTGTTCCTGGTATTGCTGCTGATCGCCCCGGTCTGGGGGCCGCTCTTTTTCCCCGGCCTGTGGCAGTCTCACCAGGGCGTGCTGGCCGTCTATGACGTGGTG
This sequence comes from Anaerolineae bacterium, assembly GCA_034435155.1. Lineage (GTDB taxonomy): Bacteria > Chloroflexota > JAHJIN01 > JAHJIN01 > JAHJIN01 > DAOTYG01. The sequence continues at coordinate 17,696 of DAOTYG010000233.1, forward strand.
GACCTGCACCAGGCCCTGTTGCAAGGCCACTTCACGCCAGGCTGGAGCCCGGCCCTGAGCGACGGCGGCCCCCTGCCGTTCTACCTGGCCGAGGCCCCGGTCTTGCTGGGCGCGCACCCGGTGTTCGCCGTCAGGTTCGTCTTCGGGGCCAGCATCCTGGGCGCCAGCCTGGCGATGTATGCCCTGGTGCGCCAGCTCTGGGGCCGACGCCCGGCTCTCCTGGCCGCCGTGGCTTACACCTACGCCCCCTTTTTCCTGGCCACCCTCTATGTGCGGGGCGCGCTGGCCGATGCGCTGGCCTACATGTTGCTCCCTGGGCTGTTATGGCAGGCTCATGAGGCGCTGGCCGGGCGCTGGCGCGCGCTTCCCTGGTTGACGCTCACGATGGTGGCGTTGACGTGGACTAAGTTGGGTCTGGCCGTCGCTGCCCTTGCCCTCACCGTGGCCTATGGGGTGTGGCAAACGCTTGCCCGACGCACCTGGCGGGCCTTGCTCATGACCTCGGCGGCCTTGGGCCTGGGAGGTCTGGGGGGCCTGTTGCTGTGGGTGCCGATCTGGATCGCCGGGCCGGTGTCCCTGCTCTCACCGGTGAGGGCCGCCGAACACCTGGTCTACCCCTTCCAGCTCCTGTTGCCTGCCTGGGGGCCGGGCCTCAGTATCCCCGGCCCGGACGACACCCTGCCCTTACAAGTCGGGGTGGCGCTGGGGGGGCTGGCCGCCCTGGGCCTGGTCGTCCTGATGACCGCAAGCGAGGTGGCCCCCGAAGCTGTTGGCGACGAGACCCCGCCCCGACCGCACATCGCCTTCTTCCTGACGGCGACGCTGGCCGTGCTGGTCCTGATACTGCCGATGGCGGCCCCGGCCTGGGGTCTGGGGGAGGGGCTGATCCGCTACCCCTGGCAGTTGTTGGGCCTGGTGGCCTTGAGTCTATCGGTGGTGGCCGGGGCGGTGGTGGCGGCCTGGCGCAGGCCGTTGGCCCAACTGGGACCGCTGGCCGCGTTGATCGGGGTGGTGGCGCTGGGCAGCTACGGCTATCTGGCCCCGACCTTCGTGGACCAGGAGCGACTCCCGGCCCAACATCCCGTCAACGCCGTCCTTCAGGATGATCTCCTGTTGCTGGACTATACCCTGGCCGCGGAGACCTTGCAGGGGAGCGCGGACCTGCCATCGGTGAAGGCCGGCGACACGATCCGCCTGACGCTATACTGGCAGACCCTGCGCCCGGTGGGCGAGGATTACACCGTCTTTACCCACATCATTGACGCCCAGCCTCGCCAGTGGGCCGGGCAGGATAACCCGCCGGTGCAGGGCACGCGCCCCACCAGCAGTTGGGCCGTGGGCGAGGTGATCGTGGACGATTATGAACTGGTGCTGGACCCTCAGACACCGGCCGGCGTGGTCGAGATCGAGGCCGGCATGTATCTCCCGGCCGAAGGGCGGCGGTTACCGGTGCGCACCCGGGCTGGCGCGGACCTGCGGGCCGTGCTGGGACACCTGCTGGTGCGCCAGACCTCCCCCTAAGCCCCTTTCCTTGTCCCCCTCCCTCTGGCCGCAAGGCCAGGGGAGAGGGGGGACAAAGGG
>DAOTYG010000234.1:0-1959 GCA_034435155.1 Anaerolineae bacterium
ACCCCCGGCCGACGCGCACCCCAACGCCCACCCGGTCGTGGATTGCCAACCCCACGGTTTCCTGGCCGACCACGCCACGGTCCTCTCCTACATCTACCCGGCCCCCATCCACACCCATATCATCAGGCGCCAGCATAACGCCCTGGCCCACTCAAGTAATCGAGGGCACCAGCGCCGAGGGTAAGGGGCAGGCACTGTTGGTCCTGGCCGCTCAGGGGCCGGGCATCCCCTTCCGCGTCACCTTTACCGAGGGCGAGATCGAGGAATTGATCGCGGACTCGCTGGCGCAACAGCCGGAAGTGTCGGTGCGAAACGTGAGGGTGTCACTCCGACCCGGTGATGCCACCCTCGCCGGTCAGGTGCGGATCAGCGGCCTGTGGCTCGACACCACCGTTCATGGTGATGTGACGGCACGGGATGGCAGGCCGGTGGTGACCATCACCCAGGTAAACCTGGGGCGCATCCCCGTGCCCCCGGCGGCGAAAGCGGAACTGGAGCGGCAATTGACCGCCGCGCTGACCGGGCTGGAGACCCTGCCGTTCCGGTTCACCGCCATCACTCTGGGCAATGGACGCATTACCGTCCAGGGTGTAACCAGGTAGACTTGCTTTTCTCCCGCCGTTTGGGGCACAATCGCTTTCTAACCTGCGGGAGGGTACGGAAAGCCTGCGCTATGCTGCGATGACCGGCCAGCCACGCGCAGCGGCGATGACTGCCAATTTGGGGTCCGGGGCCACGGCCACGGGATGCCCCACCAACGATAGCAAGTCCTCGTCCACGAAGCTGTCCGCGTAGGCATAACTGGCGGCCAGGTCTATGCTGGCCCCGGCCCCGGCCAGGAACGCCTCCACGTGGAGGCGTTTGCCCGGCCCCTGGCACAGCGGCGGGACGATACGCCCGGTGTAGCGGCCCTCTCGCTTCTCTAACGCCGTGGCTAACACATCCCGGATGCCCAGCCGGGCGGCCACGGCCCCGGCGATGGGCCGAAAAGAGCCGGAGACCAGCACCGGCCGATGTCCCCGACTCTGGTGGTCTCGCAGGCGATCCAGCACAGTCGGCCGCAGGTGTTCCATCACCTCGTCGGCGATGGCGTTCCAGATGGCCGGGGCCTCTTCTGCCGCCACCCCCCGTACCAGCCAGGCCATATGCTCACCCCAGGCCCGGTAGATCCCCTCTGCACCAATGAGGTGCAGCTTGTACGGCCCCCACAGGCTCAGGTGCGTCGCCAGATAGAAGTACAGCCAGCGCCGGTTCAATCGGTGCGCCTGCAAATACCGGGCCAGCGCCTGCCAGATGCGCCCATCATAGAGTGTGCCGTCCAGGTCAAAGAACGCGGCGACCTGGGTCTGCTCCGTCACCACTTTGGCTGTTCCACGATCTGGTAGGTGGCCCCGCAGTACGGGCACTTGACGAAGACAGCCCCACCCGCGATGGAGACGCTGTTCTCGTCCAGGGTGGCCCCGCACTTCTCGCAGGTCAGGCCCCTGGCTTTCACGTCACCGGTCAGGTCAATCTTTTGTTCGATGGTCACCTTTTGCCCGGCCGCGCGCGCCCGTACGATGAGCAAGATGCCCCCGGCCACGCCCGCCAGCGCGATGAGCACCAGGATGCCGCCGATACAGAGCCGGCCCCCCGGGTCCGCGGCCTGCGCCGAGAACGCCGAGAGCAGGAACAACGCCCCGCAGCCCAGGAACAGCGCCGCCACGATGAACAGGATCACACTCACTACGATGCCGATGGTCTTGGCTGAGTCCGACATGTTACCTCCGTGATTCGTGTCGCTTCAAACGTCCTTCATCCTTCATCCTTCATCCTTCATCCTTCATCCTTCTTTCTTCTTCCTTCTGTAGTGTAACCTAACATCCTGAACAGTTGGCAAGGCGGCGGGCGTATTCGTTGGGCGACAGGCCCTGCAATTCGACCCCTTGGTGTGGCCGATCATTGTAGTAGAGCAGGAAC
>DAOTYG010000235.1:0-2355 GCA_034435155.1 Anaerolineae bacterium
GAGCGAAGCCGAAGGGAATCCCGCACTTACAGGTCAGAAACGTGACTCTTCGCGCCCCTTCGCTCCGCGAAGGAGCGCTCAGAGTGACATTCTTGTCTACAGGGTGAGCAGATACCATTCGTGCAGGTTCGTGGATCGGCGTCTGCTATTTTTCCAGCTAAGCCAGCGGCACCAGCTCCGGGCCGGTGGCCGTATCCCGGATGTGCCAGCCCTGGGCGGTGATCTCGGCGCGCAGGGCGTCGGCGGTGGCCCAGTCGCGGGCGGCGCGGGCCGCTTCCCGGCTTTGCACCAGGGCCAGCACCTCCGGGGACGGCTCCGCTGGGGCCTCCTGCGGCGGGGTTGCCTGGGCGCGCGACCAGACCCCTGGCGGAACGCCAGTCCCCGGCGCTGGCACGCGAAACGGCCCCAGTTCCGTCAGGCGGCCGGTCTGACCGGCCTCATACCGCAGTTCCTGGCCCGCGCGCCATATACTCACCCCGCCCCGGCCCAACACCTGGCAACTCGCCGCTGCCAGGTCCATCACCAGGGCCGTGTGCTCGTCAATGCCCACCACGGTGGTATCGGCCGGCAGTTGCGCCACCAGCCGGGCGAATCGCTCCTGCCCCATGAAACACCGGCTGGTGTCCAGGTGTGCGCCGCCCTCGCTGTTGTTCCAATGGGGAATGATAGCCAGCGAGAGACCGTAGGGGCCGAAAAAGTCCAGCCCCGGCTGCCAGTGCAGCTCGGCCCCGGCCTTGTAGATCTCGTACACGGGCAGGGTATAAGTGCTGGCTGCCGCAGGCATGGCACTGGCCAGGACCACCGTCGCGCCCAGGTGATGCCGGGCCAGTAGCACGTGCCAGGCCAGGCTGTCCCGGAGCTGGCGCACGGCATAGGTGGGGCTGCCCGGCCCGGCAAAGAAGACGTTAGCTGTCCAGAGCGGGGCCACTACCTCCGGGTCATCCGGGCTAAAAGGCGTGCCGCGCTTTCTGGCCGGCACGACCTTCACCTGGGGGTTGTAGTTCTGCAACCGCTGGCGCAGAAAATCCGCCACCTGTTCGGCTACCCAGGCCGAGTTGGGCTGGAAACCGGCCGGCGTCTCCAACACCACCACGCGGATGGGCGACTCCAGCCGCCGGAACAGCCAGTCAAAGACCCGCCTTCCGCTGGCAGAGGTCTCGCCGGAGCCAAAGAGTACGACGGGGCCTGGGCGCATATCTCCTCACCGAACGTCAAACGCGAGGGGTCTGTTTGACGGTTGACGTTTGACGCCTGGCATGTTCCTCCCGCAGGTTTTACTACCGGACATTTTCGCAAGTTTCATCACGAATGACCCGACTCTGGCAAATCTCACGAATGTTTTTCATACCAATTCGTGCCATTCGTCCATTCGCATCATTCGTGATTGAAAAGTATCCGGTAGTGAACCGCAGGTTGGGGCGCAATCTCCGCATGAGTACGCCGCAAAGAGCCGCTCGTCCTCTTACCGGTCACTTTCTAACCTGCGTGAGGGTAGCCTGGCTCGTCAAAAAGCCTTTCACTGCCGCCAGGAACTCCGCCGGGCGCTCCTCCTGGGGGATATGGCCGCAGTTGGGGATGACCACCAGCTCCGCGTGGGGCAATTCGGCGGCCAGGCGCACGCTCTGGGCCGTGGGGACGATGCGGTCGTCGTCCCCCGTGATCACCAGGGTGGGCCAGCGGACCTGGTCCAGGCGGGCCGTCAGGTCCGGGAACTCGCTGGTCAAAAGGTACTCCCAGAAACCGCGATCCCAGTTCTCGGCGCGCAGGGGCCGGGTATAGCCGGCCCACACGGCGGGGGTGAGGCCAGCCGGGTCGTGCCAGGCGGAACGGCCAAAGCCTTCGCCCCAGGCGGGGACAAAGGCGCGCAAGAGCAGCGGCCCATACCAGCGCATCTGGGGCGTGGCCATGACCTGACGCAGCCAGTCTGGGAACCGGCCGCCGCCGACGTAGATGGCCGGGTCCACCAGCACCAACGCCGAGACGCGGTCCGGATGGCGCAGGGCCGTCGCCACGGCCAGCGTGCCCCCGGCCGAGTTCCCCACCAGCACGGCCTGCTCCACTCCCAGTTCGTCCATCAACCCCACCACCAGGGCCACCTGCGCCTCAAAGCTATATGGGCTGGGGCCGGTCCACGTGCCGGGCAGGGGGCGTTCCGTCAGGCCGGAGGCCGGCCGGTCAAAGGCGATGACGGTATAGTTTTCGGCCAGGGGCGCCAGCACCTCCCGCCAGGTGAACTCGCTGGCAGCAAAGCCGTGGAGCAGCACCAGGGTCGGTTTGCCGGAGCCGGCCATCTTGTAGTGCACGCGCAGGCCGTTGACCACGATGAACCGGCTATCGGCATCGGCCAGTTGGGCC
>DAOTYG010000236.1:0-4305 GCA_034435155.1 Anaerolineae bacterium
GGGGAGGGGGCAGGGGGAGGGGTGAGGATTTTAACGCCCGTAAAGAGTGTAAACCAATTTCCCCAGAACATTGAACCATCCTTCGTGTCCTTAGTGGTTTTCAGACCAGCTCTTAGAGGTTCAGCTTTAGCTGTTGCCCGGTGGCCGGGGAACGGTCGGCTGGCGCGCCGATCATGGCCCGTAACCCGGCCTCGTCAATCATGGGGACTCCCAACTCCCGGGCCTTGTTATATTTGGTGCCGCCGGGATCGGCCCCCAGCACCAGATAAGAGGTCTTTTTGCTCACGCTGCCGGTGACCCGGCCGCCGTGGGCTTCGATGAGGGCGGTGGCCTCATCGCGGGAGAGGGTGGGCAGGGTGCCGGTGATGACGAAGGTGAGACCGGCCAGCGGCTGCGGCCCGACCGCCCTGGCCGGCGGGGTCTCGCTCAGGCTGACCCCGGCCGCGCGCAGCTTTTCGATGACGCGCCGGTTGGACTCGCTGGCAAAGAACCCCACCACGCTCTCGGCGATGCGCGGCCCCAGCCCCTCGATGGTTTGCAATTCCTCCACTGTGGCAGCGGCCAGGGCCTCAAGGGATGGATAGTGCTGGACGAGCAACTGGGCCACGGTGCTGCCCACGTGGCGGATGCCCAGGCCGTGGACCAGCCGGGCCAGGGGTCTGGTCTTGGAGGCCTCGATGGCCGCCAGCAGGTTGTTCACCCGCTTCTCAGCATACCCCTCGCGGCCCAACAGGTCTTCCGCTTTCAGGGCATACAGGTCGGCCACATCGTGGAGCAGGCCCCAGTCCACAAATAGCTGGGCCTGGCGCTCGCCCAGTCCCTCGATGTCCATGCTGCCCCGGCTGGCAAAGTGGGCGATGGACTGGACTAGCCGGGCCGGGCACGAGACGTTCGCGCAATAATAAGCCACCTCTTCCGGCGGTTTGACCACTGGCTCGCCGCACTCTGGACAGGTGGCCGGCATATGGAACACTCGCTCCTGACCGGTGCGTTGCTCCGCGATGGGCTTGACCACCTGGGGGATCACGTCGCCGGCTCGCTTGATCACCACCGTGTCGCCGATGCGGATGTCTTTGCGGTGGATGTCGTCCTCGTTGTGCAGGGTGGCCCGGCTCACCGTTACCCCGCCGATGTTCACCGGCTCCAGGATGGCATACGGGGTCAGGACGCCGGTGCGGCCCACGTTGACCCCGATCTCTAACAGGCGCGTGGTAGCCTCGCGGGCCGGGAACTTGTAGGCGATAGCCCAGCGTGGCTCGTGGGAGATGTAGCCCAACTCCTCCTGGGTGGTGAAATCGTCCACCTTGATCACCATGCCATCGGCCTCATAGGGCAGGAGGTCGCGTTTGCCCATCCACTCGGCGCAATAAGTTACCACCGCCGCGAAATCGGTGAATCGTCGGGCATCCTGGTTCACCGGGAAGCCCAGGCTCTTGAGGTATTGCAGGGCCGCCCATTGGGAGGTGATATTGGCTTCCTCTGCGCCGCGCATGAAATAGGCAAAGAAGGTCAGGGGCCGACTCGCCGTGATGGAGGGATCGAGCTGGCGAACGGAACCGGCGGCGGCGTTACGGGGATTGGCAAAGAGTTTCTCCCCGGCCTGGGCCTGGCGGCGGTTCAGGGCTTCAAAGTCCGCCAGCCGCATATAGACCTCGCCGCGCACCTCGATAAAGGCCGGGGGCGGGGCCTCGCCGGTGGTGGGGATGCGCAGGGGGATGCTTTTCACCGTGCGCAGATTCGCCGTGATGTCTTCACCCACCAGGCCGTTGCCCCGGGTCGCCCCTTGCACCAGGCGGCCGTCCTGGTAGCGCAAGGCCACGGCCAGCCCATCTATCTTTGGCTCGGCGACGTAGGCTGGCTCTGGCATGTCGGCGGGCAATAGCCGCAAGATGCGCTCATGCCAGGCCCACAGCTCGGCCTCGTCGAAAGCGTTGCCCAGGCTGAGCATAGGGACCGGATGAGTTACCTTCTCAAAGCGGTCCAGCGGTTCCGCACCCACGCGCTGGGTGGGTGAGTCCGGTGTGATCAACTCCGGGTGGGCGGCCTCCAATGCCCGCAGCTCGCGCATCAGGGCATCGTATTCGGCGTCGCTGATCACCGGGTCATCCAGCACATGGTAGCGGTAGTTGTGATAGTGAATCTGGCGACGCAGATCTTCTAACCGCTGGTGGATGTCTGTTTGAGGCATGGTGGTCTTCCCCGTATTATGTGCTCGCGCCGGGTCTGGGACCCCGCGTCCAACGGCGAGTGGCACACCAGCCCGAAGGCCGGGCTACGATTGTCAGACCAGACGCAGGCTGGGCATCACGTCCAGGTCCAACCCGGCTATGTGGCCGGCCTGGTAGCGAAAATATCCACACGCGGCGATCATGGCGGCGTTGTCCGTACATAGCGAGATGGGTGGATAGCGGAGCGGCACCGTCAGGGCCTGGGTCATGCGCTGGCGCAAAGGCAGGTTGGCCGCGACACCGCCGGCCAGGGCTACCTCTTTCACGCCGTATTCCCGGGCTGCCGCCACCGTCCTGCTGACCAGAGCATCCACTACGGCTTCCTGGAAGCTGGCAGCCAGATCAGTGACCCGGGGATCGCCGGGGGAAAGTTGAACCTGGGTGGGTTTCAGCCCCCGGACGTTGCCTCGTTTCGTCAACCCGTCCTGCACCTGATGGAGCACGGCGGTCTTGAGGCCGCTGAAGCTGAAATCATAACCAGCGCGGGCGCGCATGGTGGCCCTGGGCAGGCGATGGGCAGCGGGATCGCCGGTGGTAGCTGCCCGTTGGATCGCCGGTCCCCCCGGGTAGCCCAAGCCCAGGATCCGCGCCACCTTGTCAAAGGCCTCACCCGGCGCATCGTCCAGAGTCTGACCCAGCAATCGGTACTGACCGTGATCCGTCATGAGCACCAGGTCGGAGTGCCCGCCGGAGACAATAAGACACAGCAAGGGAAAGGCAGGCGTCGGCTCCTGCAACCAGTTGGCATAGATATGGCCTTCCAGGTGGTTCACTCCCACCAATGGTCGGCCCCGGGCGTAGGCGATGGCCTTGGCCGCGTTGAGGCCCACCAGCAATGAGCCGGCCAGGCCCGGCCCATAGGTCACGGCCACAACCGTCAGGTCATCCCACCGGACAGCAGCCTGGTCCAGAGCCTGGCGAATGACCGGGCCGATCCAGCGCACGTGTTGGCGTGAGGCCACCTCTGGCACCACGCCGCCATACGGAGCGTGGATCGCTTCCTGCGAGGCCACGACGTTGGAAAGGATTCGCGTGCCATCGGCGACAACGGCGGCGGCTGTTTCATCACAGGAGGTTTCGATCCCCAGACAGAGCATGGTTATTGCAATTCCAGGGCCAGATTGTACTGGACCGTGGCCTCATCGTAGCGGCCTTGCTTCAGGTAGGCGTCGCCCAGGAGGCGATGGGCCGGCTCCGAACCCGGCAGCCGGCGTACCATATCCTCCAGGTTGGTCACTACCTGCTCTGGTAACGAGGGCGCTGATTGGATGATGATCTCATAGTGCTCTAGAGCCAGGTCATATTTGCCGGCCTCCTGGTAAGCACTGGCGACGATCAATCGTGCATAGTAATCGTTTGGCTCCACCAGGAGGCTTTCCACGTAATTTTGAAGCACGTCCGGGGCCAGCCTGGCCCTGGCGGTAAGGATGGCTGGTTCCAATGGCTCGAATTGCTCCCGGGCCAGGGGGGTGACCGGGGCCGGGATGGGCTTCTCAAGTGGAGCTGCGGCCGTCTCCTCTGCCGGGATCAGTTCGCCGGTCGGCGGGGCCGGGGCAGCCGGCTCAGCGGCCGGGGTCTCGGCCAGCCAGGGCGGGGGCGTCCAGCCCGGCTCCCCGGTCGGCGGGGCCGGGGCAGCCGGCTCAGCGGCCGGGGGTTTCCATTCGCCGGTCAACCACGGCGGTGGCGTCCAGGCTGGCTCAGTCGGGACTGGCTCCGGTTCCGGCTCCGGCTCTGGGCCTCTTAACGCCTTCATCGCCTCTTCTATAGGCACACTTTCGTCGAGCCAGGGTGGCACCTCGCCCGGTTCAAATGTTTCCGGCTGCGACCAGGAAACCCCTAAGGGTGACTCGACTGGTGGCTCCGCTGGTCGTATCTCCTCGGCCAGTTCGGCCCGGGCTTGCAGGTACAGGTCATCTACTGGCAACTCGCCTTCTTTCACGCCGGCCTCGCTGAGGAGGTGTTCCAGGCGCTGGCGGAACTCTTCGGGGCGCAGGAAGGCCGAGATCACCTTCACCGATTCTTCTTCCCCAGCCGGGGCCGGTTCCGGGGGTGGGGCGACCGGGGCTGCCCTCTCCTC
>DAOTYG010000237.1:0-14236 GCA_034435155.1 Anaerolineae bacterium
CGCCTGCCGCACCCGGCTGGACGTGGCCGAACGGCGGCTGGCGGCGCTCATTGCACGCACTGACTGAAGTCGCCCTCCTGGGCCGGCGGCAAGCTGTCCCCCCCTCTCCCCCTGGCCTTGCGGCCAGAGGAGAGGGGGATAAGGAAGGGGTTTTGCGGCGGGCGGCTTCGCCGCCCGCCGCAAAACCCCGCTTCCCACCCCATCCCCTCGCCCGCCGCCCCAGGCGAGCGGGAGAGGAGAGGAGGCAGGGGGAGGGGTGAGGATTTTAACGCCCGTAAAGAGTGTAAACCAATTTCCCCAGAACATTGAACCATCCCGGGCTTTTTTGTGGTATACTATGAGCGGAGGAGACATATGGAACCCTGGCTATTAGACATCCTGGCCTGCCCCCGCTGCCCGGCTCAACCGCTGGTGATCCGGCAGGTCGCCCGCCAACGCGGTCCCACCCTCATCGAGGGAACGTTAACCTGCCAGCACTGTGGGGTGGATTATCCGGTGACCCAGGGCATCCCTGACCTGGTGCCGGCCGAGAGTCGGGCGGAGCTGGATAAACAACGCCAGATCCGCCAGTTCGACCGGCGGGCGCGCCTGTATGATTTCCTGATGTACACCTTCTTCGTGCCGCTGGTCTGGGGTGGGCCATCGCGAGGCTACCTGACCCACTTTCTCAGCAGTGAGAGTGGGCTGGGAGCCGAGAGCCTGGCGTTAGACCTGGCCTGCGGGCCTGGGAGCTTCACCCACGTCCTGGCCCGGCGCGCCAGACAAGGTCATGTGGTGGGGCTGGACATCTCGTGGGAGATGCTCCTGCGCGGAGCGGGCCGCGCCCGGCGCGAACGGCTGACAAACGTGGCCTGGGTGCGCGGCGACGCGGAACGTCTGCCGTTTCAGACCGCCGTATTTACCGCCGGCATCTGCAACAACGGTCTGCACCAGATCCCTCATCGAGACCGGGCCCTGGCCGGGCTGCACCGGGCCTTACAGCCGGGGGCCGGGTTCGCCGGGTGCACCATCGTGCGGGGACGCGGCAATCCCCTGCGGCGACTGCGCGTGATCTGGGAACAGTGCCTCCATCCCGAGTTCCACCCACCCCGGCCCGGCGAGCTGGAGTGCCAGTTCCGGGAGGCCGGCTTTGCCGACTGGCGTAGCCAGAGCCGGGGGGCGATCCTGCTGTTCGCGGCCCGGGCTTGAGCCAGCCTGAAAACCACCAAGGGCACAAACGCATTCCTTTGTCTGGTGTGGACTTGGCTCTCTGAATGAGTAAAGACAATGGTCAGATGATCCATACCCGGGCCTGGAAGCCGGATGTGTTGTTGCTGCTGGCGGCAGCCATCTGGGGTTTCGCTTTCACGGCTCAACGGGCGGGGATGGCGCACGTGGGGCCATTCACGTTCAACGGCGTGCGCTTTCTGGTGGGCAGCGCGGTCTTGATCCCGGTCCTGCTTGTCACGCGCCGCCAGACGACCTGGCCCCGGCCGTGCCAGCGAACGGTCATCCTGGGTGGTATACTCGCCGGGGTAGCCCTGTTTGCCGCCTCGTCTTGCCAACAGATCGGCCTGGTCTACACCACGGCCGGCAAGGCCGGCTTTATCACCGGCCTGTACGTGGTCATCGTGCCGATCCTGGGGCTTTTCTGGCGGCAGCGCGTGGGGCTGGCAACCTGGGGGGGAGCGCTCCTGGCCGCCGTGGGGCTGTACCTGCTGAGCGTTGTCGAGACCCTCACCCTGTCCGCTGGCGACGCTTTGGTGCTGGTGGGGGCGTTCATCTGGGCCGGCCACGTGCACCTCATCGGCTGGCTGTCGGCCCGGTCAAACCCGGTGGGGCTGGCCTGTTGCCAGTACCTGGCCTGCGCCGCCCTGAGCCTGCTCGCGGCCATCCTCACTGAGACGATAACCGCGCCGGCGTTGCTGGACGCCGCTATCCCCATCCTGTACGCCGGCGGCATGTCCGTGGGTGTTGCCTATACGCTCCAGGTGGTGGCCCAACGCGAGGCGCCGCCGGCCCACGCCGCCATCATCCTGAGCCTGGAAGCCGTTTTTGCCGCCGTCGGCGGCTGGCTGGTGTTGGGCGAGACCCTATCCCTGACCGGCTGGCTGGGCTGCGCCCTCATGTTGCTCGGGATGATCCTGTCGCAGTTCAGCGGTCGGGAGCAGCTTCACACCAGCCGTTGAAACCTGAACGCCTGGTGCGAGATATGGCTGACATCCGGGCGTAATTAAACGCATGAGAGCACTGCCCCGCTTCCCACTTCGCGTCCCTTCGTCGCTGCGCTGTGCGGGGAGGGGAAAGAATGCCGGGTAGGGGGGGTTTGCGGCGGCAAAGCCGCCGCAAAAACCCCCAGATCAGTATTCACTATTCCAGGTAATCCTTCAGCTTCTTGGACCGGCTGGGGTGGCGCAGCTTGCGCAGGGCCTTGGCCTCGATCTGGCGGATACGCTCGCGGGTCACGCCGAACTCCCGCCCCACCTCCTCCAGAGTGCGGCTGCGGCCGTTGTCCAGCCCAAAGCGCAACTGCAAGACTCGCCGCTCCCGTGGCCCCAAGGAGCCAAGTACGTCCTCCACCTGCTCCCGCAAGAGCTTATGCGACGCGGCATCGGCCGGGGTCAGGGCTTTCTGGTCCTCGATAAAGTCTGCCAGCTGGCTGTCTTCTTCCTCACCGATTGGGGTTTCCAGGGATAGCGGCTCCTGGCTGATGCGCAACACGCCGCGCACTTTGGCCTCGGCCAGGCTCAGCTCGGAGCGCAGGTCTGAAGGCAAGGGTTTATTGGCCGCCCGGAACGCCTTGATCTGCTGCACTGTGCCGGGCAGGAGGAAATCCATCTCCAGGGCGATCTCCTCAGTGGTCGGCTCGCGCCCCAGGGTCTGAAGCAGGTTGCGAGACTCGCGGACGAGGCGGTTGATGGTCTCCACCATGTGCACGGGGATGCGGATCGTGCGGGCCTGGTCGGCGATGGCCCGGGTGATGGCCTGGCGGATCCACCAGGTGGCGTAGGTGGAGAACTTGTAGCCCTTACGATAGTCAAACTTTTCCACAGCGCGGATGAGGCCGATATTGCCTTCCTGGATCAGGTCCAACATGCTCATACCCCGGCCGATATATTTCTTGGCCACGCTGACTACCAGCCGCAGGTTGGCCTCGATGAGTCGCCGGCGCGCCTCTTCCGCGCGATAGACCACGCGCTGTAAGGCGAATCGTTCTTCCGCTGAGAGGTCCCGCCCGGCGGTCAGACATTCCCGGGCTGCCGCGCCGGCCTCGATAGCCTGGGCCAGAGCTACCTCCTCTTCGGCCACTAACAACGACACCCGCCCGATCTCGCGCAGGTACATCCGCACCGGGTCATCCAGGCTGATGGGCACGGTCTCTGGCTCTGGAAGAGGGACTGGCTCATCTGGAAGCGGCTCTTCCCAGCCGGGCGCAGGATCGGCAGGCTCTTCCAATGGAGCCGGCTCACTACCCACGATCTCTACGCCCAGGCCCATGAGATTCATATAGATCTCTTCCACCTCCCCGATCTGGGTCTCCAGTTCAGGGAAGACTTGCAGGATCTCCTCCTCAGTGATAGTGCCCTGTTCTTTGGCCCGGCAGAGGAATTCCTCCACACTCTCCACCTGAATGGCCGAGGATTCCTCGATGGCGATCTCTTCCTGAAGCGGATTTTCATGGGCTGACATCGCCACCCTCTTTGTATGTTGATCTACCGGCCTGTAGAGCCTCATCAATCAGCTTCAGTCGGTCGCTCAAGCGATTGGCCAGCTCCCGCAGTTCGCGTTGCTCATCGTCCGGGGCATCGGCCAGCATGAATTGCAGGCGCGCGATCTCTGCCAGGATGTTGCGTCGCCGCAACCGCAACGTGGCCGTAGCGAAGGACTCGCTCAGCTCCTGGCTGGGGGTCGGCGGCTCTTGCGCCAACAGGTTTTCCAGGCAGGCCACCGGTTCGAGGAGCACCGGGTCCAGGCTGGCCCGCCAGGCCTCTCGATCCAGTGACTCGTGTTCCCGTAGATAGTCGTCCAGGGTCTGAAACAATTGCCGATAGGCCGGGTCCTGAAACTCCCCGGCTTCCAGGTCGCTATCCCACAGCAGCTCTGGGCGATCCAGAAGTCGCAGCAAGATGTATTCCTCCAGCCGGGACTCGCTGGTCCGAGGTGTGGGACGAGCGGCCGGGGGCAAGGCCGCTGGTGCGGGCCGGACCTGGCGGAGCACATCCCAGATGGGGCGCTCGTCAATCGTCAGGAGCCGGGCCAGGCGCTGGACGTAGTGGGCTTGCTGCACCCGGTCGGCGATCTCGCGGATGAGCGGGGCCAGCTCTTGCACGGCCGCGCTCTTGCCCTGGGGCGTTGCCAGGTCGGAGCGGGCCGCCACCGCCGCCAGGATATACTCGATGACCGGCTGGGCCTGAGCCACGAGCTGTTTCCAGAGGGCCGGCTCGGCGCGAATGACCTCATCCGGGTCCTGTTCGCCGGGCAGGGCCAGGATGCGAATGTCTGCGTCCATCTGGGACATGTAGCGCACCAGGCCCTGGGCCGTGGGCACCGGCACTGCCCGTTGGTCGAACACCTGACGGGCCACATCCAGGCCCCGCCGGATCGCCATCTGGCCGGCGGCGTCAGCATCCAGGGCCAGTACCACGTTGCGGGTGAGCCGCTTGAGCTGGCGCAGTTGTTGCTCGGTGAGGGCAGTACCCAGAGAGGCCACCACGTTCTCATAGCCGTACTGATGGGCGATGAGCACGTCCATATAGCCTTCCACGACAACGACCTGGTCGGCGCGCCGGATGGCCTGGCGCGCGCGGTCCAGCCCGTAGAGGCTGGCGCCTTTCTTGAAGAGGGTGGTTTCGGGCGAGTTGAGGTACTTGGGTTGGTCGTCGGGCCGGAGAGCGCGGGCCCCAAAGCCGATGGTGCGCCCCCGGGGATCGCGGATGGGGAAGATGAGCCGGCCCCGGAAGCGGTCATAGTGACCCGTGGCCCCCTCGCGGGCGATGATCAACCCGGCCGCCTCGACCTCAGCGGGGCGATAGCCTTTGGTGACCAGGTAGCGGCCCAGGGCCTCCCATTCGTCCAGGGCGTAGCCCAGTTGGAAGGCCTGGATGGTGGCGATGTTGACGCCGCGTTCGGCCAGGTAGGCCCGGGCGTGCCGGGCGGCGTCGGCCTGGAGCAAGAGATTGTGGAAATAGAGGGCGGCGGCGGCACAGATCTCCAGCAGGCGGTCGTGCTCCTCATCCCGGCGTTCCTGGCGGGAGACCAGGGGTATCCCGGCGCGCCCGGCCAGCTCGCGCAGGGCCTCGGAAAAGTCCAGGTTCTGCGTCTTCATCAGGAAGGTAAAGACGTCACCGTGCTCGCCGCAGCCAAAGCAGTGGTAATGGCCGCTATCCGGGAAGACGATGAACGAGGGGGTCTTTTCCGCGTGGAACGGGCACCGGCCCTTGAAGTTGCGGCCAGCCCGCTTGAGGGGCACCGTCTGCCCCACCAGCTCCACGATGTCAATGCGCTCTTTGACGTCGTCAATGACGCTCATCCGGGAAACGGCTCCTCGTCGCCAGGCGTGGAGGGCAAGGGGAAGCCTGCCGGGCCTACAGCCGAACAGCAGACGACGCGGAGTGGCATCTGCCGCCCGTGAGGGCCCGATCGGGCTACATTATTTGCATATATCTCCATTTGGTGCAAGTATATCCACCTCGCTTGTCGGGTAGTATTTTAGCACATGCGGCGGGTTAAAGCAAGGCTGTTGACATGCGCTCCGACTACCGTTACAATTGAGTTGTCAATCCAGGCGTGAATGATGGCCGTGTATCCGGCCATATAGCGAGGAGTAATTGCAGTGTCAGCAGTGATGGCGATGAGCGAGCAACCTCTGGACAAAAACCGGCCCATCACGCTAGCTGAAGCCGCTGAGATTTATGGCTTCAACCATAGTTATCTGACCGAGCTTGCACGCAAGGGACGCCTGGAAGCTACCAAGAGCGGCGGTACTTGGTTGACCACTAAGACGAATGTGGAAAACTACATTACCAGCCGTCGAAAGCGCGGTGCTTACCGAGAAGATATTCGTGTGCTTGACAATACTTGAAATTTCGAGTATAATAAAGACAACCGAATAGCAAAGCGCCGCCGGTCGGGTGTCGTGACCACCCAATCGGCGGCTGACCCCACCAACTGACATGGCAGTCGGCGGGGCTGGTGTTATTATACCACACCCGGCCAGGTGTGGGCAAACACCGGCGGCCACCTGCCCCCGTTGGCGGGTGGCCGTTTTTTTGTCAAGCGAAATGAGCTACCCATGTCCGAAGCGCGCATCATCTTTGTGGACCACCCTGATGTGGACCCTTGCGAGGAGGATAATCCCGTCTGCGCCCAGACCTGTATCGTCCGAGGCCGTTACCGGGATGACGGTGGCTGCTTCCTCACCGTCATGCCCACGTTGCGGTACGCTATCCAGTGCGGCTACACGGAGAAGCGCGACGAGGCCGCCTATCCAACCGAATGGCTCGATGAGCGGTTGCTGATTTGCTACAAAGGACGCGGTTATCTACGGCTTGAACAGACAGAGGATGAATGACGCGGCAAGAAGGTGTAGCGGGGCATCGACGATCATTCATGAGGACCACAAGGAAAGGGGAGACCGATGACGCCACAAGAGGTGACCGCCAGGCTGAGAAGCCTGCGAGAGGAGAAAGCGAGACGGCGAGGTGGGGATCGCAGCCCTGGGGACCACGTTCGCCCTGGCCCTTGCGGACGTGTGCCGGGCTTTGGGGCTGACGGCAGCAGAGCACGACCGGGTGCTGGGCCGAGACGCGGCAGCCTACGTGGCCGCCGTCGGCCAGGCACGGTTCTGGCCGATGGAACGGCAAAGGAAAGCGGCGGCCGAGGATCTTGTATGGATAGTTGCCATATCCACGTAAAACGTGGTACAATCAGGAGCGGTCGGGAGGAGGACATGAGGGTTACGAAAACGTGTCCACAATGCGGACGGACTTTTCAGGTTCAACCTTCGTGGAGTTACATACAGTTCTGCAGCCGCGAGTGCTACCAGGCCAGCACACGCATCATGAAAACGTGTCCGCAGTGCGGCCAGGCCTTTCAAGTGGCCCGCTCCCGCGAAACGAGATTTTGCGGAAAGGATTGCCGCAAAGCTTATTTTCGGGCCTCGGGCCGGAAAACATGTCCACAATGTGGGCAGTCGTTTCAAACGCCAAACAAGGCGCAAAAGTTCTGCAGCCACGAATGCTATGCAGCCAGTATGCGGACGCCGGTCACACGGGAGGAACTCGAACACTGGTACAATGAGGTGGGAGAGAACACCGAGGAGATTGGCCGGCGACTGGGCATTAACGGGCGCACCGTCCGTGACCTCATGGAGAAGTTCGGCCTGGTGCGCCGGGGCAAGGCGGAGGTAGCCGTGGACTACCCGCGCCGCCCGTTCTCCAGCGACCGGGTGGAGGAGGCGTACCTGCGCGGCTTCCGAGCCGGTGATCTAAACGTGCGCATGGACCTGCCCACCAGCCAGACAATCCATGTCCGATGCGGCACCACGCGAGCCGCCCAGGTGGACCTCATTCGCCGGTTGTTCGAGCCTTACGGTCACGTCCATACCCGAACAGGAACGATGGGCGAAACCCAGGTCGAGTGCCACCTGGATTTGAGCTTCCGCTTCCTGCTAGAGAAAGAGGACCGCGTACCCGGCTGGGTGATGGAAAACGATGATTGCTTCTGGGCCTTCCTGGCTGGTTACATGGACGCCGAGGGGTACATCGGCCTGAGCCGTCATTGTTACCAGGATCAGGCGCGCGTGGAGATCGCCAGTTGCGATGAGGGCATCCTGCGGGGACTATGGGCCGGGCTGAATAAGCGAGGCGTGCATTGTCCGCAGCTCTATCTGAAGAAACGGGCGGGAATCGTTGACGGGCAAGGCCGCCGATGCGGCAGCGATTTCTACGTCCTGGTAGTTTCGAGAAAAGCCGCCCTGGATCGCCTGTTCCAAGGGATAGACCCACATCTGAAGCACGCCGATAAGCGGGCGGCCATGGCCAAGGCCTGGGCCAACGTTCGGGAGCGGGGGTTGCCATGACAAACACAACGGTGGCAGTTCCTGCTGTCGTGGGAACTGCCACCGATTTGATCCTATGCTTTGGGGATGAGGGTGAACTCCGTCGCCGTATTTGTTCTTACTTGCGCCCGTATTCGTGTCGCAGCGCCGCCTGGGCTGCCGCCAGTCGGGCAATGGGCACACGGAAGGGAGAGCAACTTACGTAATTCATGCCTATAATATGAGAAAATTCGATGGAATTTGGCTCTCCAAAGTGCTCACCACAGCCGCCGATTTCAAGTTCTGGATTGGCCGCCCGGCCCTTCTCCACGCACCAGCGCATCAGCAGGCCCACCCCGTCCCGGTCCAACACCTCGAAGGGGTTGTGGGGCAGGATACCCCGCCGCACGTAGGCCAGCAGGAACTTGCCTTCGGCGTCATCCCGTGAGATGCCAAACGTCATCTGGGTCAGGTCGTTCGTGCCGAAGGAGAAAAAGTCGGCGTACCGGGCGATCTCATCGGCGGTGAGAGCCGCACGCGGGACCTCGATCATGGTGCCGAACTTGTAGTCCAGCTCTATGCCTTTCTCCTTCATGACCGCTTTCGCCACCGCTTCCAGCTTTTCCCGCTCGATGTGGAACTCGTTGACGTGGCTGGTGAGGGGGATCATGACCTCCGGGTGCACCTCCACGCCCTCCTTCGCCACGTTGCAGGCGGCCTCAAAGATGGCCCGGGTCTGCATCTCCGTCAGGCCCTTGTACATGAGACCAGCCCGGCAGCCGCGCAGCCCCATCATGGGGTTGATCTCCCACAGGCTATTGACCACCGCCAGCATCTTTTCCAGCTCGGCCAGCCGGGCCGGGTCCTGGCCCGTACACCGCAGCGTGACCACCTCCTCGATCAGCTCCTCGCGCGGGGGCAGGAACTCGTGCATGGGTGGGTCAATGAGCCGGATGATGACCGGATAGCCGTCCATAACCCGGAAGATGCCCTCAAAGTCCTGGCGTTGGAAGGGCAGCAGTTGGTCCAGCATCTCCTGGCGTTCGGCTTCGTCCTCCGACATGATCATCTTGACCACGATGGGCCGACGTTCCTCCTCAAAGAACATGTGCTCGGTGCGGCACAGACCGATGCCCTCCGCCCCGAACTCACGGGCGCGGGCAGCATCGGGGGGATTGTCCGCGTTGGTCAGCACGCCCAGCTTGCGGATCTGGTCAGCCCAACTCAGGAGGGTGGTCAGTTCCAGCTCCTCCTTGAAACTGGGGGGGCGGGTGGCGATATGGCCGGCAAAGACCTCGCCGGTGGTGCCGTCAATGGAGACCCAATCCCCCTTGCGGATGGTGCGGCCAGCCGCGGTGAAGGTCTCGTTGACCAGGTCAATGCGCATCTCCTCGCAGCCGGCGACACAGGGCTTGCCCCAGCCCCGGGCGACCACTGCGGCATGACTCGTCATCCCCCCATGCTGGGTGAGGATGCCTTTGGCCTTGGCCATGCCATGTACGTCGTCCGGGTTGGTCTCCGGGCGGACCAGGATGACGGCCCGGCCCGCGTTGCCCATCTTTTCGGCCTCATCAGCCTCAAAGACCACCTCCCCGGCTGCGGCCCCGGGGGAGGCGTTGAGGCCCACGGCCAGCAGGTCACCGGCCTTCTTAGCCTGCTCCTTGGCCTGCGGGTCGAACTGCGGGTGCAGGAACTGATTCACCTGACTGGGCTGGACGCGCAGCACAGCCTCTTCCCGGCTGATCAGCCCCTCATTCGCCATGTCCACGGCGATCTTGACGGCGGCGCGGGCGGTACGCTTGCCGCTGCGGGTCTGGAGCATCCACAGCTTGCCGCGCTCGATGGTGAACTCCATGTCTTGCAGGTCGCGGTAATGGCGTTCCAGACGTTCGGCGATCTGGGAGAACTCGGCATAAACCTGGGGCAGCTCCTTCTGCATGTCTGCGATGGGGTGCGGAGTGCGGATGCCGGCCACCACGTCCTCACCCTGGGCGTTCAGCAGGTATTCGCCATAGAGTTTTTTCTCGCCCGTGGCCGGGTTGCGGGTAAAGGCCACGCCGGTGCCGCTGTCGTTCCCCATGTTGCCAAAGACCATCGTCACCACGTTGACCGCCGTGCCCCAGTCGTGGGGCAGGCCCTCAGCATTGCGATAGGCCACCGCCGGCGCGCCGAACCAGGAGTCGAACACCGCAGCGATGGCCGCGCGCAGTTGCTTATAGGGGTCATCCGGGAAAGCCTGGCCCAACTCCCGTTCGTAGAGGGCTTTAAAGTCCCGTACCACGCCCTTGAGCATATCGGTGGTCAGGTCTGTATCCTTGCCCCCGACTGTGCGGGCCTTGTATGTATCCAGGATGTCCTCAAAGGCATGGCGCGGCACTCCTTTGACGATGTTCCCAAACATCCCGATGAGCCGGCGATAGGCATCCCAGGCAAAACGTTCGTTGCCGGTGAGCTGAGCCAGGCCCTGGAGCGTCTCGGTGTTGAGGCCGATATTGAGCACGGTGTCCATCATGCCGGGCATGGAGACCCGGCCGCCGGAACGACAGGAGACCAGCAGGGGATTGGCCGGGTCCCCGAACCGCTTGCCGGTCTCCTGCTCGATAGTCTTCATGGCCTCCAGGACTTGTTCCCACATGCCCGCCGGGAACTGTTTGCCGGCCTCAAAATAGGCGTTGCAGGCCTCCGTGGTGATGGTGAACCCCGGTGGCACCGGTAGCCCGATGTTTGTCATCTCTGCCAGGTCAGCGCCTTTGCCGCCCAACAGATCTCTCATGCTGGTATTGCCCTCTCGGAAGAGGTACACCCATTTCCTGGTCATGATCGCAAGTTCCTCCTCGGTATTTTAGACTGCCACTCTCTCGCAGGTTGGGACGAGAGGCCCGGCCGCTGGCC
The DNA here is from genome assembly GCA_034435155.1 of Anaerolineae bacterium. Lineage (GTDB taxonomy): Bacteria > Chloroflexota > JAHJIN01 > JAHJIN01 > JAHJIN01 > DAOTYG01. Next base: position 10,910 of record DAOTYG010000237.1, read on the forward strand.
GGTGCTATCCTGAAGCAGTATAGCCCCAGGATGTCGGTGGTGAATTATACACCACCTTATCCCGTTACGCAACTTTGCAATCTGCGCAGGTACTCGACGGTGCGCCGGGCAGCGGTATCTGGGTCCGGCTCTGGCATGATCTCGGCCGAGAGCCAGCCGGTGTAGCCAGCCTGGCGGAGGGCGCGGATCACGCCGGCGAAATCCACGTGCCCGGCCCCCGGATACCAGCGGTTCGAGTCGGCCACATGGACGTGGTAGAGGCGGTCGCCGGCCGCCCGGATGCTATCCTCCAGGACTGGCTCCTCGATGTTCATGTGGAAGGTATCCAGCAGCAGGCCCAGGTTGCTGGCCCCCACCCGCTCGATGAGGTCCAGCCCCTGAGCGACGGTATTGATGAGGGTGGTCTCGTAACGGTTGATGGGTTCCAGGCAGAGCCGGACGCCGCGTGCCCCGGCTGCCTCAGTGGTGCGCTGCAAGGCCTCCACCAGCCAGGCCAGCGCCTGCTTAGGCGATACGCCGGGCCGGACGACGCCACGCAGCAGGCCGATGATGATCAGGGCGTTCGCCTGCGCAGCCAGGGGCACGTGGGCGCTGACCCGCTGGATGGCCTGCTCGCGCCTGGCCGGGTCCGGGTCGGTGAACGACAACCCTTCCTCGCCCCAGGCCTGCCCGGTCCCGATGGCCGGCACGCGCAACCCGTAGCGCGCCAGGGTGTCCAGGAGCGCGGCCCCGTCCACGAGCCGGGGATCGCGGATCGCCAGTTCCACGCCGTCATAGCCCCAGCCGGCGATCCTGGCGATGTTGGCCTCCCAGTCGCCTGTAAGGGCCACGGCGTTGAACCGGGCAGCCTGGATGGAGAGGACGAGACTCAGTCTCATATCAGTCAAGGGGCCAACTCACCTGGTAACTGCTCACCCTCCCGCAGGTTCGTGCGTTTTCGTGGCGGCCCATCACGCCCGTGGATAGCACGCAGACGGGAATACGGTTCCCAGCAACCTGCGGGAGGGTAGGCTGAGCAATTACCTCACTTGAACGGTTCCAGGGTATAGCCCGCCGGGTCAGCCACCAATTGGCTCACCCGCAACTCGGCCTCGTCCAGCCGGGCATTACAGACCTGCGCCAGCCGCATCCCCTCCTCGAACAGAGCAATGCTCTCCTCCAACGACAGGTTCCCGGCCTCCAATCGGCGCACGGTCTCTTCCAGGCGCGTGAATGCTTCCTCGAAGCTGATTTGCTCGTCAGTCATGTCACACCTCACACCAGGCGGTCAGACATCACGGCTGACCGCCGTTTGACGGCTCAGGTTTCACCTTCCACGACCCTGGCCCCAAACACACCATCGGCCACCCGCACCGCCAGGCCGTCACCGGGCCCTACCTGCTGTATACTTTGTACTATCTGTCCATCATCCAGGCGTTGCACCACGGCGTAGCCACGTTCCAGAGTGGCCAGCGGGCTGAGGGCCAGGAGCCGGCCACGCAGGCCGCCGAGTCGTTCCCCGTGCAAGGCCAGGTCCCGGCGGAGGGAGCGGACCGCGAGCTGGGCCTGTTCGTCCACCGCCTGGCGCCGTTGAGCGATGAGATGCGCCGGGGTATGGCGGGCCAGACGGCCCTGCTGATGCCGGGTACGTTCTCTGGCCCGGGTCACCCAACCGGCCAAGGCCCGGCCCAGGCGGGCCTGAGATTGGGCGATCCGCGCGCTTAGCTCGGCTCGATCCGGCACTATCATCTCGGCCGCCGCTGACGGGGTGGGGGCGCGCACGTCGGCCACGAAATCGGCGATGGTAAAGTCGGTCTCGTGGCCCACGCCGCTGATCACCGGCGTCTGGCAGGCAAAGATGGCCCGGGCCACCCGTTCCTCGTTGAACGGCCACAGGTCCTCCAGGGAACCGCCGCCCCGCCCCACCAGGATCACGTCCACGCCCACATACTCGTCCAGGGCCATGATGGCGGCGGCGATCTGGGGAGCCGCGTCATCGCCCTGGACCGGCGTGGGGGCCAGGATCACCTCGGCCAGGGGATAGCGGCGGCCCAGGACGTGGAGAATGTCCCGGATGGCGGCGCCGGTGGGGGAGGTTACCACGCCGATGCGCCGGGGAAAGGCCGGCAGGGGGCGCTTGCGACGGGCGTCGAACAGACCCTCGGCTGCCAGACGAGCCTTGAGGGTCTCGAACTGCTGCTGGAGAAGGCCCAGGCCGGTGGGCCGGATAGCATCCACGTAGCACTGCACAGCCCCGCTACCCTCGTAGAGCGACACGTAGCCGTGGACGATGATCTGGTCGCCATCTTGGGGTAGCCGCTCAAGGCGTTCCGCCCGGCCACGCCACATCACGCAGCGAAGCTGGCCTTCAGTATCCTTGAGGGTGAAATACAGATGGCCGGCCGACGACCGCGAGTAGTTGGAGACCTCGCCCTCCACCCACAAGTCGGAGAGGAGATCATCGGTCTCTAGCAGGGTTTTGATATAACGGACAACGACGCCGACGGGTCTGGGGTCCATCAGTCCTCAGTCTTCAGTCCTCAGTCTTCAACGCTTGGTGTGAAATAGAGCTCACCAGTCGAGCAGGTCAGCGAAGGCGAGCGATGGCCGGCCGAGTTGTCTGTTCAGCCAAATGCAGAAATTGTGTAGGGCCATCTTAGCCGCCAAGTTGGCCTGGAAACCAGTGAGATCATGCGGCCGTTCCTTGTCCAGACGAAAAAAGTCCATCAGCTTGCCGTATACGGTCTCGACCATCTGGCGTATGCTGTGCACCCAACGGCGGAACCGCTTGGGATACCGCTGGCGACTGTTGCGTTTCGGCAGGCAGATGACTCGCACTTCATATTCGATTTGCCAGCGCCGATGCAGTTGCTGGCCTTCGAAGCCCGTATCCAAGACATAGGGCCCCAGCGCGGGCTGGCCAACACTGGGCACCGAGGAGTGGGGTTGCTGGCGCAAGACCACAAAGGTGTCTGCCAGGGGTTGGTCCTTGGCACTACCTGCGCCAAACCCAAAGCCCGTAATCACGCCTTCTGGATTGCTGGCGAGGAGCAAGCGGAAGCCGTTGAACCAACCCAGGCGAGTACACCACCCGATGTCTGCCAGGCCAGCCAACCAGCCCCGGCCACGCCGTTTCACGTTGCGTACTGGGACGCCCGTGGTGTCTAGCACCTCGTAGAGAGCGTGCTGGGCATCCAAGCGTTCCACCAGGTGGAGAAAGAACGCCACGATGTCATCCCGGTGCGCGCGGACCAGCCGATTGAACTGCGCCCGGTCGGGCAGCGTGGGGAAGGCCGCCCGCAATCGCTGCTGCGCGAAACGATAGAAGTCACGTTGATTGCGAAAGCG
>DAOTYG010000238.1:0-1794 GCA_034435155.1 Anaerolineae bacterium
CGCTGGCTGAGCGCCGATACGCTGGTGCCGGAGGCGGGGAATCCGCAGGCGCTGAACAGGTACAGTTATGTCTACAACAACCCGCTTCGATACGTAGACCCCACAGGACACTTTAGCGATGAGGAGCTTGCGGTGCTCTTTGGTTTCGTAGACGCCGATGGGAATCCTGATCTGAAGGCGATGTATGCCAGTGCTTTGTGGGCTTCGTTTGCCGATGACTTCAAAGCGATGCTCGGTGCTGCCCGGTTCGGCGACATCCTGGTCGGTGCAGGTGCAGAGTGGGAAGGGGGGCGGCAGGTATCGTGGCAGGGCCAGGCGATGTTTGTCAAGACCGCAGAGGGCCGGTTGGCGCTATGGGATCTGGGCAGCAAAACCGAGGCCAGCCTCAGCAAGTTTTCCGGCGCGGACAGGTGGGTGCTGTTCCAGAGTGGCAAGGAGAAGGGGTTTGGGGATTACAAAAGGACGAATTACTATCGGGGCAGCCAGGACTTGCCAGCACCGTCTTTAAGCAAGGACTGGACTGAAGGAGCCAACAACTTTATTGATATCAACCTGAAGCTGAAGTGGGGGAAGATGGCGGTGGAGGCCGCAGGCATTGTCGTTGGTGGAGCTATGGTCATAGTGAGCTGGCCGGCGAGCGCAGTGGACCCGGAACCCATCACAAAGGTACTGCTGACCTCTGGAGCTGCAGCACTGACCGTCTCAGTTGCCCAGATGGTGGTAGATGTCGCAGAAGGAAATTGGATCGAAGGTAGAATACCTACTCTGAATAATGGCCCTCGACCTGATCTCATGTCCAATGACAACTACTCACTGCCCTGATGGAGGTGAGAAATGAGGCGTTCTGGTCGTTTTTACCGTTCTTGGGGCGTTTTTTCCATACTGGGAGGGTTAGTGATGCTGGTTGCATCGGCCCTGGTCTATCTCGATGATTCAAACGGTGCAAAGAATGCGTTTGTGACGGGTGGGGTTATCTTGCTGGTTGTCTGTCTCTTCTGGGCCGTTGGTGGTTTGTTGGCTGGACAAAGTATATTGAAAAACAGGTGGCCATTAATAGGAAAGTTGTTCGTAGGAATATTCATATTGATTCTGATAATATTGGAGACCAGCATTCTTCTGGACCTTGCTGACCCTCAGACTCACATACTGATACATTTGGCGAAAGATCTGATGGTGGCAGGGTGGGCATTTTGGGCTGGTGCCTTGCTTATGTACCGAGGGAACTTGGCCAGCCTATAGACGGGTTTCCTGCTTGGTCATTTTGGGTTGTTTCAGCGTCTCTTGTGGGATAACATCGGCGGCAGGCGGCCAGGCGGCCAGGGTGCGTGTCCCATCCGCCTCCCGCGCAGCAGGTTGACGCCACCGGCCAGGGGTGGTATACTTCCCGGCGGAGGGCCCCTTCGGCAGGCTCAGGGCAGGGCTGGGCAGGACGGTCAAGGTGCTGAACAGCGGTGGGACCCCTTCTCACCGCAGAGGCGCAGAGAACGCGGAGGAATCATAAAAAACTCAGCGGCCTCTGCGTCTCTGCGGTGCAATGCAGGACTTTTTCAGCAGCCTCCTCAAGGGGGACGGAGGTGGCAGAGCTGCGCTACAAAGCCTGGGGGGAGGCCCGCTATACCTACGGCACCACACCGACGACCTACCGCTTTACCGGCCAGCGGCAGGAGGAGAGCCTGGGTCTGTACCACATGGGGGCGCGTTTCTACGACCCGGCGCTCTCCCGCTGGCTGAGCGCGGATACATTCGTTCCAACCCCCGATCACCCTCAGGATTACAACAGATATTCCTATGTCC
>DAOTYG010000239.1:0-4627 GCA_034435155.1 Anaerolineae bacterium
GCCCACGCCCACCCCCACCAAAACACTCGAGGAATGGCTGACCCCGCCCCGGGGAACCCCGGTGGCCGAATGGCACGGCATCCCGATCATGCCCCAGGCCATCGCCGGCGAGGAGCGCGACGACCTGTACGTCTACACGACCAAAGTCAAGCCCGCCGAGGTCCAGCGATACTACGAGCAGGCGATGCCCAGGCTCGGCTGGGAGTTGTTCGCGGTCGGCCAGGGAGACCGCAGCAAGATTGACTACGACCCAATGCTGTTCTTCAAGAGGAACAACGAGACGGAGGCGGGCACCGTGTTTCTGATGGTCAGCCCGGCGGATAACCTCACCTACGTGATGCTGCACTACCAGAAGTATTGACAAAAAACTCCCCGCCGGCTCCTAGCCAGCGGGGAGTTTTGGTTTAGCGGGCCAGGCGAACTACAGGCGCACCCGCTCCTCCGTCAACGAGGCGGCCTCCGCCAGGGCCGCCGGCCGGTTGGTGATGGGGAATCGGCCATGCAACGGGCTGATCCGCGCCCCCAGGGCCGAGGCGGCCCAGAACAGCCAGGCCAACGGCCACACGAAGCTGCTCAGGCCCACAGCCCGCCGCAACTCCGCCAGCGTCTCGTCATCCCAGCCACCAAACAGAGCATAGAAGAACGCGAACAGCGGATAGGATGGCAGGATGCCGATGAAAAAGATGATGATGCTGGTGATCTGGTCGCCTTGCCAGATGAGGCCGGTCACGAACCGCAGCACGACATAGTGCGCCGCGCCGGCCAGGATCGGCGCCACCAGGGATTGCCAGACGTAGAACCGCTGCGGGAAGCAGAGCCGGTGGTTGACCAGGTAGGCGGCGATGTCCTTGCTCAACAAGGCGACGAAATAGGCGATGATCAGGGCATAGATCTGAAATTGCTCCAGCAGGATGAGCGCCAACACGATGCGTATGACCTGCTCAAGGGCGATCATCGTCATCTTCAGGTAGGGCCGGTTGGCGGCCAGTTGGACGGCATCGCCGACCCATGATGGGTATTGGATCGCACCCCACAGGATGAGAGGGATGGCCCAGATGGCCGCGCGCGCGAACTCCGGCCCCGTCGCGCCCAGGATGAACCGGTCGGCCACGGCCAGCAGCACCGCGCCGATGAACGCGCTGAGTAGCCCGCCCCACTTGTAGGCCATCGCCGAGTAGTACTGGCTGAGGGCGCGCCGGGCATGGGAGATGGCCTCGGAGATGGACGGCATCAGGTTGTTGTAGAGCGCCATCGCCGCGTTAAAGGCATAGATAAAGTTCTGGGCAATCGTCCAGTTGCCCCAGACCTCGGCATAGTTGACCAGCCGGGTCTGGGTGATGAGGATCTCCACCGCCTGGCCCGTGGCCCAAGATGCCGATCCTAACATCTCAAAGACGCCAAAGCGGAAGGATTCCCTGACCACCGCCCAGTCAAAGTGGGCCAGGAACAGCACGCGGGCATTGTAGCCCAGCCGCCGGTAGAGCCAGAGGCCCAGGAGGAAAGCCAACACCTCTGAGGCATAGGCCGCCAGCCCTAACCCCAACACGCCGCCCATCGGCGCGCCAAAGACCGGGTTGGCCCGACCCCAGGCCACCATAAGGGTGACGATGAGCGGCTGGGTGAGGATGGGGAAGACCAGGGGCAACCCCACCTCCAGGATCTGCGCATAGTCGAAGCGCTGGAGGCCCATCAGCGCGTGGCGCATCACCTGGTAAAAGCCGGGGATTTGAATCAAGGTGTGGACGATGATGCTCCAGGCAAACAGGGCATAGGCCGTGTGGGGCAACACGGTACTCGCCAGGGCCGTGACCAGGGCCACCTGGACCGCGCCGGACAATGCCTGCCACCAGACAAAGACCTGGCCGTACTGGATGCCCCGGCGCGGGTCGTGGACACGATACTGGGAGAAGAACTTGACGAACGCCGCGCTGGTGCCCATGTCGAACAGCACCCAGAGCAGATTAAAGAACTGCGTGACGCGACCCCAGATCCCCAAAGCCTGGGCCGAGGGCAGGATGTAGGCCGGCAGGATGAGGTTCTGATAGATGATCAGCGGGACGAACAGCACCAACCCCATCATCAGGGTGACGAAAAAGCCACCCAGCGGCCGGTGAAAGCCGATGTCCTCCCAGTCTGTGCCGGCCTCGCGGACAGCATAGAGTGCACGGTCCGTCACCAGCTCATCCAGCAACTCCGGGTGTCGGCGACTGTAGCGGCGCACCAGCCAGAAGGCCAGGATTGCCACCGCCAGCATCGCCGCCAGGAGAACGAACAACGCGGTGCGCTCGCCCTCATGGGGCACCGGCGAGGCAGCATAGTCGGCGAAGGATTGCGGGACCCGCCCGGCGGCCCGGACCACCAGATGATAGACCAGGTAGTTAAAGTAGGTCCAATCCTGGAACTGGGGGTTGGTCTCGTCCAGGAACGGCGTGAGCACATAGACCCGGCCCGCGCCGACACTGGCCGTCCCCAGGACCAGCGTGCCGTCCTCGTAGCCAACGACCAGGGGGGTCAGCGGGGCGTCTGCCAGGATGAACCGCTCCCGGACCTGGGGCGCGCTGGTCCACACCACCTCCGTCAGCAGGGGGTCGCTCACCCCCGGCGCGCCGACCAGGCTGAGGGGGTCATCGCGTGGCGTCAGCGTCACCGTGTCCCCCAGGAGAGCACCCACCTCAGCGGCCGGCAGGTCTGGGCCGAGGATCAGCACCAGGCCGGCCCCCTCTCGCACGCGGGCCGCAATCGCCGCCGGGTCCGGGATCGTCCCGTTGAGCACGAACACGTCGGCCTGGGCCGGGTCGGTGGTGGGAGTGAATCCAGCCAGTTGCAGGGCCGTATGCACGCGACCGGCCGGCCCGGCCTCATACACGCGGATGGCGCCATCGGCCCGGGCCGGGGCCGCCACGGCCAGCAAGATGACCAGAGCCATGAACAGGGTCAGGTATCTACGCACGGGATACACCTCCATTTTGGGGCCAGGGGGCGAAAGCAGGCCGCGTTTTCCCCGGCGCGGGGGTTCAGGTCCCGGCCCCCGCTGATCTCCACCACCTCCAGACCCGGCTCCTTATGTCCCTTCCAGCGCCCGGGCCGTCTCCTGGATTCGCTGCCAGGCCCGCTCCACGTGGCGCGCCTCGGTGTGGGTCTGCCCGACGCAGAGGCGGAGCGTGTAGCGACCATCCAGCATCGTGTGGGTCAGGTACAGGTCGCCGCTGTGGTTGAGGCGGTTCAGCAACTGCTGGTTGAAGGCATCGCCAGCCAGGTGGCGGAAGCAGACCAGGTTCAACGGTGCTGGCGCGGCCAGCTCGAACCGCTCGCTATCGGCCACCCAGCGGGCGAATTGCTGGGCCAGGGCCACGTGACGCCGGACGTGATGGCGCAGCCCCTCGACGCCATAGTGCCGGATGACGAACCAGAGCTTCAGGGCGCGGAACCGGCGCCCCAACGGCACCTGCCAGTCGCGGTAATCAACGACAGCCCCGGACTCGGTGGCCTGGTTACGCAGGTATTCCGGCAGGATGCTCAAGGTCTGGATCAGAGCGGCTCGATCTGCCACATAGAAGCAATCGCAATCAAAGTTGGTGAACATCCACTTGTGGGGATTGAAGCAGTAGCTATCGGCCAGCTCCAGGCCGTCGTGGATGTGGCGGAACTCGGGGCAGATGGCGGCGGTGCCGGACATGGCGGCATCCACGTGGAGCCAGAGACGCTCAGCCTGACAGAGGCGCCCGATCTCCGGCAGCGGGTCTATGGCGTTCGACGAGGTGGTGCCCACCGTGGCGCAGACAAAGCAGGGGGTCAGGCCAGCCCCACGATCCGCCTGGATCTGCCGGGCCAGGGCCTCGGGACGCATGGCGTATCGTTCGTCCACCTCGATCAGGCGCAGGTTCTGGCGACCGATCCCGGCGATCTTGACCGCTTTCTCGATGGACGAGTGGGCCTGGGTGGAGGCATAAGCCACCAGACGGCCATCGCCGCCGCGCTCGTTGGTCTGGTAGGCGGTGGCGCGTTCGCGGGCAGCCAGCAGGGCGCAGAGAGAGGCACTGGAGGCGGAATCCTGGATCACGCCGCCGCCCGGCCCGTCGGATTTGAACCTGGCTGGCAGGGCCAGCATGTCGGCCACCCAATCCAGCACATGGGTCTCCAGCTCGGTGCAGGCCGGGCTGGTGGTCCACAGCATCCCCTGGACGCCCAGGCCGGCCGAGAGCAGTTCGCCCAGGATGGCCGGCCCGGAGGCGTTGGCCGGGAAGAAGGCAAAAAAGTTGGGCGACTGCCAGTGGGTGATCCCGGGCAAGATCAACCGCTCCACATCCTGGAGGATGACCTCGAATGGTTCGCCGTGCAGGGGCGGTGTGGCCGGCAGCGCGGCGCGGATCTGCCCCGGCTGCACCTGGGACAGGACCGGGAACGACTCGACGCGCTCATAGTAATCGGCGATCCAATCCACCACGGCCCGTCCGTAGCGGCGAAACTCCTCTGGAGTCATGTGAAAGCCCAACTCGGACATCGGCGTGTCCCCTCCTCCGAAAATAACCCCCTCGCTCGCGGCGGCGACCGCAGGGAGTGCCACCCGCCGCCGGCGCGGGGTCGCAGACCCCGCGCGAGCACACCGGCGTATTTTCGTGCCACGGGG
>DAOTYG010000240.1:0-3565 GCA_034435155.1 Anaerolineae bacterium
GAGCGAAGCCGAAGGGAATCCCGCACTTACAGGTCAGAAACGTGACTCTTCGCGCCCCTTCGCTCCGCGAAGGAGCGCTCAGAGTGACATTCTTGTCTACAGGGTGAGCAGATACAAAAAAACAACCATTCTTACAGGTCTCCACTAGAGGCCGCCCCACCAGCGGCTTGACCACACGAAAGGAGCATAACGATGAGCAAGGTCGATCTCAAGAAGGACTTGAAGCACCTTTACAATCCGTCAGCCCAAGAAGTTTCTGTGGTAGATGTTCCTCCAATGAACTTTCTGATGATTGATGGCGCTGGTGACCCAAACGTTTCCCTGGAATACCAACAGGCAATGGAAGCGCTCTTCTCCCTATCCTACGCTCTCAAATTCAGGGTCAAGAAGAGCAATGGCGTAGATTACGCTGTGATGCCCCTGGAAGGGCTTTGGTGGACAGATGACCCGGGCCAATTCAGTATGAGTAACAAAGGAATCTGGAAGTGGACGGCCATGATTATGCAGCCCGAATATGTAACGGGCCAACTATTCGCGGCAGCGTTGGCTGAAGCCCGGCGAAAGAAAGACCTTGTGGCTCTAGACAGGGTAAGGTTCGAGTCCTGTCACGAAGGGCTGTCGGCTCAAATTATGCATATTGGGCCTTATGCTGCAGAAGAACCAACGATAGCCAGGCTACATAGTTTTATCAGGGAAAACGGTTACGAACTGAACGGAAAGCATCACGAGATCTACCTGAGTGATCCAAGAAGAACTGCGCCAGAGAAACTGAGAACTGTTCTACGTCAGCCTGTTCGGAAGCAGGCATAGGTCGCCACCCAACACACGCTGGCGCCAACCCCCACCCTGGCGCTTTAACGAAGTCTCTCCACCAGCGGTAGTGTCAGTCGGTCAGGCTGGTCTTGCGCGCGGGGCGGATGGGGGCGGCTCAGCCCACCCTCCCGCAGGTTGCTGGGAACCAAAAACGCCCGAACCTGCGTGAGGGTGATTTCATGGCCGGGGCATGATCATCCGCACCCCGCCGGGCACACACTCGAAGGCCATGGGGGTGTGCCCACACGGCTCCGCGTCCACGTGGACCGGCCACCCCGGCCGGTCTGGCCCGGAAACCAGCGAGACCTCAATGCGCCGGCCCTGGTAGTACTCAAAGGCCGGGTCGCCCTGGTGGATCCCCAGGAGCACCTGTGTGCTATGACGTAGCGTGGACGGCAGCCCCCGGCCGCCAAAGATACACACGTCCAGCAACCCGTCGTCCAGCCGGGCCGCCGTGGCGATGCGCACGAATCCGGTGTAGAGGGCCGTGTTGGCGATGAGCACCTGGAGCGCCTCACGGTGGACTTCGGTCCCATCAATGGTGATGGTGAGGCGTTCGCCGTGGAAGGTGAGGGCCGAGGCCACGGCCGGGGGCACGAACTCCAGTGGCTGGACGACCCGCGCCCAATCCGGGCTGTCGGCGGCCTGGGCGGCGACGTGGGCATCCAGCCCCACACCAGCGGACAGGATGAAATAGCGTGCCCCGGCCCGGCCCACGTCTATGGCCCGCACCTCCCCCTCCAGCAAGGTACGTGCCGCGCCGCGCAGGTGTTGCCAGATGTTGGGCAGAGGAATGCCCACCTCCCGCGCCCATACGTTCATGGTGCCGATCGGCAGGAATCCCACGGCTATGGGCGTGCCCACCACGCCATTGATCACCTCGTTCAGCGTGCCATCCCCGCCCGCCGCGATGACGGCCTCGTACCCGGCGACAGCAGCCTGCCGGGCCAGCTCGCTGGCCTGACCCGGTTTCCCCGTGTCTGTTCGGGTGATACTCCAGCCAGCGACGCGCAGCAGGTCTACCGCCTCGTCCAGCCAACTGCCTGGCGTCCACCGACCGGCGCGAGGGTTGACGATGAGCCGGGCGTTCATGATGATCTCTCCGGGCTTCGCTGGCGCAGGGCCTCGTAGAGCAAGACGGTGGTGGCCATGGCGACGTTGAGCGAGTCGGCCCGGCCCCGCATGGGGATGCGCACGCGCAGGTCGGCGGCCTCCAGCCAGGCCTGGCCCAGCCCGGCCTCCTCGCTGCCCACAACGATAGCGGTGGGGGCGCGCAGGTCAGCGGCAGTGTATTCCGTGTCGGCGCGGGGCGTGGTTGCCAGGATGCGGATGCCCTGCCGGCGTAGCCAGGCCCGGGCCTCGGCGGAGGCCGCCTCGGCGATGGGCACGCTGAAGATCGCCCCGGTGCTGGCCCAGACCACATTGGGGTTGTGGACATCCGTGCCGCCATCGCAGACGATGACCCCATCTGCGCCCACGGCATCGGCAGAGCGCAGGATGGCCCCCAGGTTGCCCGGCTTTTCCACAGCCACCAGCACCACCAGCAGAGGGCAGCCGGACAAGGGTAATTGGTCCAGGGCCAGGGTGAGCTGCGGTCCGAGGCCGATGATCCCCTCTGGCTGGCTGCGGTAGGCCATCTTGCGCAGGACGGGGGCGCTGGTGGGCCAGAGGGTGGCCCCGGCCGCGGCCGCGTCGGCGAGCAACGAGCCGACATCTTTGTCCGCCAGTAGTTCCGGGCAAAAGTAGACGGTGTGGGGCTGGTAGCCACAATCCAGGGCGCGGCGCAAGGCCCGGAGCCCCTCGATCACCAGTTCGCCGGCCTCATCCCGGGCCTGCCGATCGCGCAGGCGCACCACGTGCTTCACCTGGGGGTTTTGCAGACTGGTGAGCGGCTCGCGTCGGCCGACGAGTTGTTGCCAGGAGGGTTGCTTGTTCATCAGACGGAGTCAGCCAAAGTAGATCAAGAAGGCCAGTCCGAACGAGACCAGGCAGGTACACAGGCACATGAGGCCAAAGATCAGCACGTAGCCCAGGCCGGCGATGCCGCCAGCCCGCGCGGTAGACACGCCGTAGACCTGCCGGACCATCAGCACGTCCAGAAAGACGATCCAGATCAGGATGATCAGCAGCACGGGCATGAAGGCCAGATTCAGGGTCGAGGCCAGTTGGGCGTTGAACAGGCCCACGGCCAGGCGCAGGAGGTAAAAGGGCACGATGGCGGTTACGCCCAGGGGATAGAGGTAGCACTGGGTCTTGAACAGGTCCCAGTAGCGGCCGGAGCCGCGCAAGGCCCGGGCCAGGGCGTGGACGATGGCCCGGCCTACCAGGATGTTGAGAAGCACCAGGGCCGGCATGAGCACGGCCAGGACCAGCATCAGCCAGCGGGTGGCCTCCATGAGGCGTGCGCCGTAGGCCCCGGCCGCCTGCTCCACGCCGGCCGTGGCGGGCAAGGCCGCATCCACCAGGGTGAGCAGACCCAGGATCAGGCTAAAGATCACCACCACGATCACAGCGGCCCGCAGGGAGCCGCGCGCCACGATGTCTTGGATGGTGGGTCGTGGTCGAACGACCAGGCCCCAGAGCCAGGTTAGTTGCTGTTTCATGGTCTGATTTTCTCCTCCGAAAATAACCCCCTCGCTCGCGGCGGCGACCGTAGGGAGTGCCACCCGCCGCCGGCGCGGGGTCGCAGACCCCGCGCGAGCACACCGGCGTATTTTCGTGCCACGGGGTGCGCCCCGCGCGTGGGGAGCTC